>DASXKI010000392.1:0-12022 GCA_036496945.1 Streptosporangiaceae bacterium
GGCGAAAAGCCAGACACACCACGCCGCCTGGCACAGTGCCAGGCCGACAACGAGTGCCACCCCGACCCACAGCGCCGGCCGGTCGGCACGGACCGCCACGCCGACGCACAGCAGCCCGGACATCGCCAGCGCCAGGCTGGCCGGTCCTGGCCGGCTCAGGCACTGGACGGTACCGGCAACAACGGCGAGCCAGGCGGCGGCTTCGATCGCCCCCAGCCGTGCCGAGCCCAGCCGTGCCGAGCCCAGCCGTGCGGAACCCAGCCGCGCGGAGCCCAGCCACGCGGCGGCGAGGTGTGCGCAGGCCCCGACCCCGAGCACGGCCAGCCCTGCCTGTGGGGCTGGCCAGCCTGCCGCGAGAGCCGCAGTCTCGGCGAGAGCGGCTGCCGACACGACGGTCAGGCATGCCGACGCGACCCGGACGTCCGCCCGACGCGCCCGCCACGCGCAGAGTGGATAGGCGACGCAGAGGCAGCCGAGCACTATCAGCGTCGGCACAGGAGCGGCCATGGCCCAGGCGATCGCGAGCGTGGCCGCGGCGAGAGCTGCCGCGGCCGGGGCCAGGCTCCGGCTGGCCGATGTCCACGCCGTCAGCACTAGAGCCAGGACAAGCAGCAGGCCCACCATGAGCCCGTAGCGGAGGCCGCCCGCTAGCCCGGCGGGCGCGACCACGACAACTAGCGCGACTGCCACCGCATCCAGGCTCGCTCGCCCACCGCGCCAGGCTCCGGCCGCCGTCACCATGGCGACGGCGCAGGCACCGACGACGATCACTGCAAGCGCCAGGCCGGGAAGGGCTGCCTGCGCTGGCCCGTGCCATGGCGTCCCCAGCTGCGCGTAGGGCCGGACCACGGCCAGCACCAGCTTGCGTCCGTCAGCAGCGATCGCCGCGAGCGCGGCGAGGATCGCGGCGCACAGGACAACGGCCCTTCCGCGCCCGGTGCGCAGCCACGCGATCGGGCTGGCGGTCAGGGCAACGATCGCGGCAACGACAGCGAATGAGCCCGCATGCCGGGCTGCCATCAGCGCGGCGAGCAGCGCAACCAGACCGGCGCCGACGTCGAGGACGACGGCGTGGCACGTGCGCACTTTGCGCAGCAGCGTGGCGACTCCGGCGGCGGCCACGGCAACGCCGAGGACCGCGAATGCTGCGTACTGCACAGGCCAGCCGCCCGCCAGCGGGGCCGCCCAGGCCAGGCCAGCCGCTGCGGCAATGGCGCAGCCGGTCGCGGCCTGGCCCACCGTCACCGCCGCGGCGCAGGCCGCGACGAGGCAGAAGATCACCGTCAGCACGGCCAGTTCGGTGATCGTAGCGGCGGGCCAGGTCAGTGACCACGCCGTCGCGCTCGCCGCCAGCGCGATGCCGCCGCAGGCGGCGGTGATGGCAAGCGCACCGCGGCCCGCAAGCCTGCACAGCGTGCTGGCGCCGAGCATCATCGCCGCCGCTGCCGTGAGGACAGCGAGCGCAGCCCAGCCTGTCAGTCCCGCGGCCGGGATCGATCCTGCCGCCATTCCCGCGATGGCCAGTGCCGCGGGCCGCGGCCACGAGTGGCGCGGCAGCGGTGCCATCCAGCAGGCCAGGCTCACCAGCCCGAGCACTACCGCCGGTGCCAGGGCACCTGCGACATGGCCGATGGCATATGGCGGCGGGGGAAACGCGGGGCCTGACCAGACGTCGGTCAGCCGGTTCAGCGGGAACATGCCGGAGACTGCGGCCGGAACCTCGATCAGGCCGGCCGCGGCGGCGATCGCGGCCGATCCAGCCGCCACCAGTGGCAGTCTGGCAGCCGTTGCCGCGCCGGCCACGATCACGCCCGCCACCGCGAAGGGAACGACCTGCCAGCCGGACGGGAGGGCACGGGCCGCGGGCAGTGCCAGTCCGATCGCCAGTAGCCCTCCGGACAGAACCGCCACGGGTGCCACCGGCAGCCACCCCACCGCGCACCTGGGCACCAGGCCGACGCCGATTGCCCCAGCAGCGATGAGAACTCCGGACATCCAGAGCACGCCTGGCGGGCTCGTCACCCCGGCCAGGGCGAGCAGCACGGCCGCGCCAACCGCGGCGAGCAGCACGGCCGCGACCCACGTCACCGTCGCGGCAATCGAACTCGTCAAGGCTGCGGCGCGGTGCGCATGGCGGCTCGCCCAGCCGCTGACCAGGAGGTCAGCAAAAGAGGTGAGGACCAGCGCCAGCGCAATCGGCCCGGTGAGGTTGGTGCCGTCCAGCGCGCGCGCCAGCGCGATAGCCGCGATCACGCCAGGGAACTGGGCCGCCACGATCGCTGCCAGCCGCGGGGTCCGCAGGTGAGCAGCCAGCCCATAGGCAGCCCACAAAACCGCCACCGTGGCACATGCTGCCGCCAGCATGAACAGCCCGCTCGCTGGGAACAGCCGGCTAGCTGGGATCAGCTGCCGTGCCAGGTAGGCATCGGCGATCGTCAGCGCTAGCGCGATCGCCGCCACCGTCTCGGCCGTGGCGTTCAGGGCACGCCGCCTGAGCCACACTGGCACGACCAACATGCCGGCGGTCACCCCGAGCAAGATGGCGGCACGGCCGAGAGGACCGATGTTGGTCCAGCTGGCCACCGTGAACACGGTCGTCGCGATCACGACCAGCACAGCGCCGGCCGCGAGCAGCATGCGGCCTACGGTCCGGCCACTCAGCTCATGCCGCAGCTCACGCCGGGCCCGCGTGGTGCCCCCCGTGACGTCCCCGGCCGGGGTGGAATCAGACGGCGCTCCGCTCGCGCCGCCGGCTCGCATCCGGGCGAGCTCGGCGAGCAGCAGGGTTCGGCGGTTGAGCAGCCAGGTTCTCGCCTCACCGACGCGGCGAAGCTCGTCTTCGATCCACGCCAGCTCGGTCGTGACATCTGTGTTCATGCCCAGCATGCTGCCGGGATCGCGCTACCCCCGGCATCCGCCGGGCTACTCGATGATCGCGTGCCCGCTACCTAGTGATATCTGAGTATCTCAACCCTAGGATCTGAGTAGCTGAGCCCGTTATCCGAGCGGAGGTCGTCCCTGGACTGGCTGCCGTGAGCCTTCAGGCGCCGCTGTGGCGATCGATCGCCGCCTTCCGGTTCGCCTCGCTTGGCTACGCGGCGATCTTGCTCGTGCTACGGCACGACAACTATGTGCACTGGGGCTGGGCCTGGGCAGTGCTCGCCGCGATGATCGCGTGGACCATCGCCAGCACTATCGCTTACTCGGTGCCCGCGCGACGAACCCGGCCACTGCTTGGCGCCGACCTCCTCATCACGATGGCTGCCGTCCTGTCCACCGCGCTCCTGCAGTACCCGCACAGCACCCAGATCGGGGTCATGCCGATCACCGCCACCTGGCTGGCCGGGCCAGCTTTGGCCTGGGCCGTCGTCGGCGGGGCCAGAGCGGGGGCAGTGGCCGCCATCATCATCGGCAGTTGCGACGTCATACTGCGCCATCAGGCGTGGCCTGCCACCTACCAGGGCACGGCGCTCGACGGACCCGTCATCTTGGCGATGGCAGCCGTGCTGGTGGGCTACATTTCCACCCTCACCGCGCGGGCTGAGCAGGCACTGCAGCGAGCCACTGAGATCGAGGCGGCCAGCCGGGAGCGCGAGCGACTCGCCCGCAGCATCCACGACTCGGTCTTGCAGGTACTCGCCATGGTGCAGCGGCGCGGAGCCGAGGCTGGCGGCCCCGCTGCCGAGATCGGACGGCTGGCCGGCGAGCAGGAAGCGGCGCTACGCGCGCTGGTGACCGGCGACGGGCAGGTCTTGCCCCCGGCCGGCGAGCGAGACCTGAGCGCCCTCCTGGCCGGTGAGGCGTCTGCGGAGGTATCGGTGGTGACCCCGGCCGATCCTGTTCTCCTTGCCGAGCGAACAGCGGAAGAGACGGCAGCCGCGGTCCGGGCGGCGATCGACAATGTCCGGCGGCATTGCGGCGCAGCGGCCAGGGCCTGGGTCCTTGTCGATGACGAGGGCGCCGAGGTGAGCGTGACCATCAGGGATGACGGACCCGGCATGACGGCGGCCCGGCTCGCCGAGGCCGCAGCTGAGGGCCGGCTCGGCATCACTCATGCCATTTGCGGGCGGATCCGCGAGCTCGGCGGTTCGGCGGATATCGCCAGCACTCCCGGTGCGGGCACCGAGGTCAGGCTCCGGGTGCCGCGCGCCGGTCAGCCGCTTAGGCTCTCGCTGTGACACCCCCGGACCAGCCGACGATGCGGGTGATGGTCGTCGACGACCATCCGATGTGGCGGGACGCAGTGAGCCGCGACCTCGGCGATGCGGGATTCGACGTCGTCGCGGCCCTCGGCGAGGGAACGCAGGCCATGCATATCGCCGCCGCGCTGCGGCCAGATGTCGTCGTCCTCGATCTTCAGCTACCTGACGTTTCCGGTGTCGAAGTCACCCGCGGCCTGCTCGCCGCGCATCCGCCGGCCCGGGTGCTGATTCTGTCGGCCAGCGGCGAACATCGTGATGTGCTGGACGCCGTCAAGGCCGGCGCTGCCGGGTACATCCTGAAGTCGGCGAGCCGCGCCGAGTTCCTCGACGCGGTCCGGCGGGCGGCAGCCGGTGAGCCGGTGTTCTCCCCCGGGCTCGCCGGGCTAGTGCTGGGCGAGTTCCGCCGTCTCGCAGCCAGCCCGACTCCCGACACGCCTCTGCTCACCGATCGCGAGGCCGAGATCTTGCGCATGGTCGGCACTGGCCTGTCCTACAAGCAGATCGCCGACCGGCTCGTGCTGTCTCATCGGACCGTGCAGAACCACGTGCAGAGCACGTTGACGAAGCTGCACCTGCACAATCGGGTCGATCTTGTCAGGTATGCGATCGAGCACGGCCTGGGCTCCGAGCCGACCTGAGCTGGGCGGCTAGCTGCCCTCGTCACCGGCGGATTGCGGATTCACGCCGAGCACCGACTTGAACTGCTGGAGGCACGTCTCGAGCTGCGACAGGTTGGCCGGGGAAGCATTCGTGGTGTCAAAGCGCACGCCGTACATCGTGTTGATCA
Source organism: Streptosporangiaceae bacterium (assembly GCA_036496945.1). Taxonomy (GTDB): domain Bacteria; phylum Actinomycetota; class Actinomycetes; order Streptosporangiales; family Streptosporangiaceae; genus JAJYUU01. The sequence continues at coordinate 4,990 of DASXKI010000392.1, forward strand.
CCGACTGCTTGGCGGGCAGCGCCATCGGCGGCGCGTTCTGGATGTGGGAGCAGGCCGCCCGCACGTGCAACTCCGTGGCCAAGGTGGCATTGCTGCTGAACTGGACAGTCATCCAACTTTGGCTGAGCGCGGTGCCCATCCTCCCGCATCCGGCGAGGCCGGCCACGACAATCGCGGCCACCGCCGCCGGGACGGCGATCCGCGCACTCCAGGGCGGCAGTCGTCCTTGCACGCCGACACTCTATGGCCTAGCGCCCGGTGACTGGCTGACCGGGCCACCGTCGCCGTACGGTGACGTAGATGGCGACGACGGCGTCGCGACGGGGAAGGGAAGGCTTCGATGGCCAGTCTGATCGAGGACTACGCGCTGATCGGGGACATGCAGACCGCCGCGCTCGTGGGCCGCGACGGCTCGGTGGACTGGCTGTGCCTGCCGAGGTTCGACTCCGACGCGTGCTTCGCCGCCCTGCTCGGTGACGAGCGCAACGGCAACTGGCGGATCTGCCCCACCGTCAGCGAGGGGCCGGTGAACCGGCGCGGCGAGGTCAGCCGGCAGTACCAGGGCAACTCCCTGATCCTGGAGACGACCTGGCACACGATGAGCGGCACCGTCCGCGTCGTGGACTTCATGCCGCCGCGCGATCACGCCACGCCCGTGCTGGTCCGGCTCGTGGAAGGCATCGAGGGCACGGTCGAGATGGAGTCGATCCTGCGCCTGCGGTTCGGATACGGCAAGGTCGTGCCGTGGGTCATGCGGACCGGGAATGACGTCCGGGCCGTCGCCGGGCCCGACTCGGTCTGCTTCCACAGCCCGGTGCGCAGCGTCGGCCAGAACATGGCGCACCAGGCTACCTTCGACGTGAAGGCAGGCGATCGGGTGCCGTTCGTGCTGGCCTGGAAGGAGTCGCACCTGCCGGCCGATCCCTGCATCGACGCCTTCGCGGCGCTGGCGGCGACCCAGGCCTTCTGGTCGGACTGGTCGGCGGCGTGCACGTACAAGGGCCCGTACCGGGACGCCGTCATGCGGTCCCTGATCACGCTCAAGGCCCTGACCTACGCGCCGACCGGCGGCATCGTGGCCGCGCCGACGACGTCGCTGCCTGAGGACATCGGCGGCGTACGGAACTGGGACTACCGGTACTGCTGGCTGCGCGACGCGACCATCACGCTGGAAGCACTGCTGCGCACCGGCTATACGGCGGAGGCCGACAGCTGGCGGCGGTGGCTCGGCCGGGCCATCGCCGGCGACGCCAAGGACGTCCAGATCATGTACGGCGTGGCGGGCGAGCGCAGGCTGGCAGAGTGGGAGGTTAGCTGGCTGCCCGGATATGAGCGGTCGGCGCCGGTCCGGATCGGCAACGCCGCCGTCGACCAGCGGCAGCTGGATGTCTACGGTGAGGTGATCGACGCGCTGACGCTGGGCAGGCAGGCCGGGCTGGGCTTCGACAAGCACACCTGGAGCCTGCAGCGGCAGCTGCTGGACTTCCTGGAAAAGCACTGGGACGAGCCAGACGAGGGGATCTGGGAGGTGCGCGGGCCCCGGCGCCACTTCGTTCACTCCAAGGTGATGGCCTGGGTCGCGTTCGACCGGGCCATCCACCTGGTCGAGCAGGGCAACCCCGGTCCGCTGCAACGCTGGCAGACGATCCGCGACGAAATACACGCGCAGGTACTGGAGCAGGGCTACGACACTGGGCGCGGTGTGTTCACGCAGTACTACGGCAGCGCCGAGCTGGACGCCTCGGTGCTCCTGATCGCCGAGGTCGGATTCCTGCCCCCCGATGACCCGCGGGTCGTCTCGACGGTCCGGGTGATCAAGCGCGAGCTGATGCGCGACGGCCTCGTGCTGCGCTACACCCAGCCGGCCAAGGCAATCAGCGGCACCGGGCGGGCCGACGTGGACGGCCTGCCGGGCGCCGAGGGTGCGTTCCTCGCGTGCAGCTTCTGGCTGGTCAACGCCCTGCACCTGATCGGTGAGTACGACGAGGCCGTCGCGATCTTCGAGCGGCTGCTGGCGCTGCGCAGCGACCTCGGCCTGCTCAGCGAGGAGTACGACCCGCGCTACGGCCGGCAGGTCGGCAACACGCCGCAGGCCTTCAGCCACGTGCCGCTCATCCAGGCTGCGCTCAACCTGGAGGGCCATGCCGGGGATCACTGCCGCCGGACCACCGGGCGCGACGGCCGCACAGCCGCCGCGCTCCCAGCCGAAGACCCGGCCGCGCAGCCAGGCTGAGCCGCATATCCCCTGGTCAGAGCCCGAGGGTCGGGCCAGGACAGGGCATGCCGTCGGCAATGTCACACTGATGGGTAGTCATGCCACCCCGCCCGCACATTCTGGTCGTAAACGGCCGTAAGGTCCGCCAGCCGGTCTTTGTCATCGGCGCGCCGCATTCCGGCACGGACCTGCTCGGGCGCGCCATCAAGCAATCGTCCGGCTTTCACCTCACCATCGGCCAGGAAGCCGTCCAGGGCGTCGTGTACGCATTCGCCCGCAGCCCGTCGATCCAGCGCGGCCGTAGCGACGCTGCCGCCACCGTGCTGCGGGACGCTTTCGCCCAGGCCTGGCAGGTGACCGCGCACTGCTGCCTCACCTGCTCGGCACAGTGCCGCGATGCCGGCGGCGTGACCGGCCCGGCTTGCTGCGTCGCCGAGCGCGACATCGTCCGGTTCGGCGACGCGAGCCCTGACCTGATGTACTGCGCCGACGCGCTGGTCGACGCCTTCGCCGACGCCAGGCTGGTGCAGGTCATCAGGGACGGCCGGGACGTGGTCGCGGCCATGCTCGGCGATCCGACCGCTCTTGGCTGGTTCAAGCCGGGTATGGCGAACGTGGAAACCGAGTTCCCCAACCCGTTCTTCGGCATCGAGACCGAGGAGGACCTGGCGATCTGGCCAGAGCTCTCCGCGGTCGGCAAGAGCGCCATGCGCTGGCGCGGATCGGTCCGCGCGATGGCCAGGCTGCGCGCGGCCCTGTCCGCCGACCAGCTGACGACGCTGCGGTACGAGAACGTGCTCCGGCACCCGGCGGCTGCGGCGGCCTCGGTGTCCGATTTCGTCGGCGAGGCCGTCGGGCCGATCCAGGTGGTGGCGGGCCGCGATGGCGCGCGTGGCGCGGAGCCGGGTGCGTGGCGCCGGCTGCTCAGCCCGGCGCAGCTCAGCGAAGTCGAGTCCGTGGCCGGGCCCGACCTGCGCCGCGTCGGCTACTTAGACTGAATCCGCTAGGGAAGCTGCCTGTACCGGCGTCTCCTGGCGTGCGAACTGGGTCCGGTACAGGTCGGCGTACAGGCCGTCCGCTGCGAGCAGATCGGCGTGCTGGCCGCGCTCGATGACCCGGCCGCCCTCGACGACGAGGATCTGGTCAGCCTCCCGGATGGTGGACAGCCGGTGCGCGATCACCAGCGAGGTCCGCCCGGCCAGTGCGGTCTTCAGCGCGCGCTGCACCGCTGCCTCCGACTCGGAGTCCAGGTGCGCGGTGGCCTCGTCCAGCACGACCACCGACGGTGCCTTCAGCAAGAGCCTGGCCAGCGCGATCCGCTGCTTTTCCCCGCCCGATAGCCGGTAGCCGCGGTCCCCGACGATGGTGTCCAGGCCGTCGGGCAGCCCCGAGACCAGGTCCCAGATCTGCGCGGCCTGGCAGGCCAGGATGAGCTCGTGCTCCGAGGCGGCCGGACGGGCGTACAGCAGGTTGGCCCTGATCGTGTCGTGGTACAGGTGCGCGTCCTGGGTGACGACGCCGACCACGTCGTGCAGCGACTCCAGCGTGACGTCCCTGATGTCGGCGCCGCCGATCCTGACCGCGCCGCTGGTCGGGTCATACATCCGGGACACCAGGTGCGTGATGGTGGTCTTGCCCGCGCCGGACGGCCCCACCAGGGCCGTCAGCTTGCCCGCCGGGGCGCGGAAGCTGACATCGGTCAGCGCCTCCTGGCCTGGCCCGGCCCGCTCGGCCACCGGCAGCGCGATGGACTCCAGCGACGCCAGCGAGACCTCGGATGCGGCCGGGTACCGGAAGCTGACGTGGTCGAACTCGATATCCGGGGCGGCCCACGCCCCCGCTAGCACCGTCGCGTCCGGGCGCTCGGCGATCAGGGGCTTCAGGTCGAGCACCTCGAAAACGCGGTCGAAGCTGACCAGCGCCGTCATCACGTTGACCTGCACGTTGGACAGCGAGGTGATGGGCCCGTACAGGCGGGTGAGCAGCGTGGCGAGAGCCACCATGGCACCGAGCTGGAGAGCGCCATGGATCACCAGCTCGCCGCCCAGCCCGTAGACCACCGAGGTCGACAGCGTGGCGAGCAGCGCGAGGCCGGTGACCAGGGCACTCCCCCACAAGGCCGTCAGCACGCCGATGTCGCGCACCCGGCCGGCCCGGCCGGAGAACAGGTCAAGCTCGTCGGCCGGCCGGCCGTACAGCTTGGACAGCATGGCCCCGGCCACGTTGAACCGCTCGGTCATCGTCGAGCCCATCTGGGCATCGAGCTGCATCGACTCCCTGGTCAGCCGCTGCAGCCGGCGCCCGACGCGGCGCGCCGGGTACAGGAAGACCGGGATGAGGACCAGCGCGACGATGCTCACCTGCCAGGAGTAGACGAACATGACGGCAAGGACGAGGGCCAGCTGCAGCACGCTGGACACCACGGACGACAACGTCGAGGTGAGCGCCTGCTGCGCGCCGATGACGTCGCTATTGAGCCGGCTGACGAGCGAGCCGGTCTGTGCCCTGGTAAAGAAGGCGATCGGCTGCCGCTGGACGTGCTCGAATACCTGCGTGCGCAGGTCGTAGATCAGGCCCTCACCGACACGGGAGGTGAAATACCGCTGGACGACGCCGAGGAAGGCATCGAAAATGGCCAGGCCGGCCACGATGCCGGCGACCGTGAGTACCACGGCGCTGTCCTTGGGCAGGATGCCCTTGTCGATGACGACACCGATCAGGACGGGGTACAGCACCGTGACGACCGCGTCCAGCGCCGCAGCGACCAGGAATATGGCCAGGTCACGCCGGTAGGGCCGGGCATACCCGGTGATCCGCCTGACGGTGCCTGGCTTGAGCCGCTGGCTGGTCACCGACTGGTCGCGGGTGAAGCCCCGCATGGCGTGCCACTGGTTCTGCATGCTCATGACCGGTGAACCTAGCCGGCAGGCCGGATCATCCCGGATTTGCTAACGGCGAACCACGCTGGCCGCGAACCACTGATCTAGCCGCGCGCCTGCCGGCTCTGGAGCAACGCGGCCTGGGCTGCGCGCTCGGCCGCTGCCTGCTGCTCCAGGGTGTTGCCTGGCGCCAGCGCCAGCAGCGCCTTGGTGGCGCGCGCCGCCGCCGCATCCGTGGCCAGCAGCCCAGCAACCAGGTCGGCGACCGCCCCGTCCAGCTCGGCCCGCGGAACGACAAGCTCGGCGAGCCTGAGCTCGCCGGCCTCGCGCGCGTCGACGGTCCTGGCGGTCAGGCATAGCTCGATCGCGCGCGGCAGCCCGACGATGTCGACCAGGGGCTTGGTCCCGGTCAGGTCGGGCACCAGCCCGAGGGCAGGCTCCTTCATGCACAGCTTGGCGTCGTCGGCCAGCACGCGCAGGTCGCACGACAGGGCCAGCTGGAAGCCGCCCCCGATCGCGTGTCCCTGCACCACCGCGATCGACACGAACGACGGGTTGCGCAGCCAGGTGTAACCGGCCTGGAAGCCGGCGATGGACTCCGCAAAACCGGGGTCGGATGCGCTCGGGTTGCGTTCCTCGCCGGGCACGCCGTCGGCGCTGAACATGCGCAGATCGATGCCCGCGCAAAAGGACGGCCCGCTGCCGCGGACGACCACGACGCGCACGTCGCCCGGCATCGACGCGCCGATCCGGGCAAGGCCGCGCCACATGCTCGGAGTCATCGCGTTGCGGCGCTCGGGCCGCGACAGCGTGACTGTCGCGACAGTGCCGGACACGCTGAACTCGAGTCCGGCGCTGGTCAGATCTAGGTCAGCAGACACAAGTCCCCATTGTGCCTCATGCCTTGGCCTTCGCCTTGCCCCTCGTCGCACCGCCACGGCCGCGCAGCGACGCACCGCTCTCGCTCAGGATCCGGTGAATGAAGCCGTAGGACCGACCGGTCGATGCCGCCAGGGACCGGATGCTCTCGCCGGTGCTGTAGCGCTTCTTCAGGTCAGCTGCCAGCTTTGTTCGGTCGGCACCGGTCACTCTGGTGCCCTTCTTGAGAGTCTCGGTCACGCGAACCTCCCGGTGAGCTAAGTTGACCGCTGCGTTACCGTATTCCGCCATGATCACCCATTAGCTCGTGATCGGCTACCCAGACGCCCGCAAAAAACGATCTTTCTTTCTGACCGGCCGCAGGCCACTAAGCCAGCGCCACTAGATCGGCGAGCTCCTCGCTCCACGAATCCTCGACACCGTCGGGCAGCAGCACGACGCGCTCAGGCTGCAGCGCGTCGACCGCGCCCTCATCGTGAGTGACCAAGACGATCGCGCCGGCATAACGGCGCAGCGCGGAAAGGATCTCGCTTCGGCTGTTTGGGTCGAGGTTGTTTGTCGGCTCGTCCAGCAGTAGCACATTGGCGCCGGAGACCACCAGCAGCGCGAGCGCGAGCCGCGTCTTCTCGCCGCCCGACAGCACCCCGACCGGCTTTGCCACGTCGTCACCGGAGAACAGGAACGAGCCAAGAATGCTGCGGTGCTCGCTCTCGGCGAGGTCTGGCGCCGCTGATCGCATGTTCTCCAGGACCGTCCGCGCGTTATCCAGGGTCTCGTGTTCCTGGGCGTAGTAACCGAGGCGCAACCCGTGGCCGGGCAGGACCTGGCCGGTATCCGGCTCCTCGACTCCGGCCAGGAGCCGCAGCAACGTGGTCTTGCCCGCGCCGTTCAGCCCGAGCACGACAACCCGGGCGCCCCGATCGACGGCCACATCGACATCGGTGAAAACCTCGAGCGAGCCGTACGACTTGGACAGTCCCTGGGCGCTCAGCGGAGTCTTGCCGCAGTGCGCCGGCACCGGGAACCGCAGCTTGGCTACGCGCTCGGGGGCGCGGTCCGC
>DASXKI010000393.1:0-9269 GCA_036496945.1 Streptosporangiaceae bacterium
CGGCGCGGTTGAGCGGGCGACCCGGCCGCATGGGCGTCCGCCGCTTACTCGGTACGAGGGGGACCTCGTTGTGCCACAGCAGCAGCGGCTCGAGTGCGCGCTGCTCAAGGGCGTCACCGCCTACTACGTCATGAGCAGGTCCGGCGTCGCGGCCGCGCAGGCGCGCGAGCGCGAACTCATCGGCGAGCTCGCTGAGGCCGTGATCGCCGGGGCGCCGGGCACGCTCGATCCGGTCTTCCGGCCGGAGTTCGAGGACGCGGACGGCGACGCGGCGCGGCTGCGTGTCGTCATCGACCAGATCGCCTCGCTGACCGACACCTCGGCGATCGCCTGGCACCAGCGGCTGCGTGCTGCGGTCGGTTAATCAGCTGCGTCCACCTCAACTGGCCGCCATCAGGGCGTCCGCCTTGACCGGCCGCCATCAGGGCGTCCACCTCGCCGGCCGCCTCGACCGTCCTGCTTCAAGGCTTAGGCCCGTGCGGCCGGCCGCGTCCTGCGCTGGGTTGCTCGGCGTGCGGCTCGTGGCGGAACGCGGCACGTGGCCGCGGCCTGCTGGCTTGGCTTGCGCAGGCTGGCAGGCTGCGTGGCTGCGGACGTCCTGGCTATGGACCTCCGGGCCACGGGACAGCCGGCTGAGCACGGCCGCGCGCCGACGTAGCCGCGGGCCGTCACGACGTCGGCCAATTCTGCCGCGGCGATGCAGGGCGTCACGGTGACCTCGAACCAGCCGTATCGCAGCGTCGCGATCCCGAGAGCGGCGGCCGCGTTGTCGCGGCGGATGTCTTTCCAGCGAGTATCGCCTGGATGCGCGGCCCGGCCGTCCAGCTCGACCGCGACGCCGTACTCCTCGTACAACTGGTCGCGGTATTCGTTTCGGCCGTTGCGCCGGACGCGGACTTGCCTCTTCGCGCCGCTCAGGCCGTGCGGGCGCTCCACGTTGTGCACGTATCGATACTCGAGCACCGAGTGGATGCCAGCCGCATCAGGGCTGAGCAGCTCAGCTAGCTGCTTCCGCCTGCGCACTCGGCCGCGCGCTTGCATTGCCTCGCGCAGCTTGTCCTGCGTAGTGAGCCGTCGCCCGAGCGCACTCGTCACCCAGCCCACCGCGTTGTCGAGGCTCTGGGCGCCGTCCCAGAGGTCGATGACTGTCTCCTCCAGTCGAGTCCGCGGCGGGTTCCGGGAGGGATGCACCGAGGCCCTCGCCCGGCCCGACACGTGGACGGCCATCCCAGCGCGTCGCGTGACTCGCCGGTCATCGGGCACCGTCACGTGAATCACCGCACTGGGCCCGTCAGCCAGTTGCCAGAGCTCGGCGGCAGTCTGGTGGCTCAGCATGGCCCCTGGCCCGGCACTTAGCACCACTGCCCAGAGGACCGCGTCGCGACTTAACTCGCCGGAGAATGCGGCATAGACCCCCGGATACAGGAGTTGCCAGCGTCCTCGCCCGAGCCGACTGGCGATGATGTCCTTGGTCAGGCCTACTCCGAGGATCTGAGCGCGAGTGACCACGCCGCCCTGGTATGCAGCGAGATCGCTCAACTGCGGAGGTACGTCAGCAGCCATAGGTGCCAGAGTGCCGGTCAGGACCGACAAAACGCCCTGGCTGAACGCGGTTCGCAGTTAACGCGAACGATCCGGCGGCTATGAGGCGCCGAATCTTTCGAGATGATGGATTCGGCGACAGTTACGCTCTCGCGTATGAATCGACCATCAAGGACGAGCCAGGCCGTTGCGCTCACGCGGGCAGGCCTGGAGCGGCCGCACAGTCGCGAGGGCGATCCGGGCGCGCAAGATGCGCTGTGTGCCGGCATGTCGTTCAGCTCGCCGGAGTGGCTCAGGCGGGGCATCGCCGCGCGGACGAAGTTCGTGGACACGCACGTCGAGCGCGCCATCTCCGCCGGGTTGCGGCAGGTAGTGATCTGCGGCGCGGGATACGACGACCGGGCACTGCGGTTCCGCACCACAGGCGTGCGGTTCATCGAGCTCGATCACCCGGCGACGCAGGCGGACAAGGCCCGGCTGCTCAGGGACCTTGCCGCGGGGGAGCCGGGCGTGACGCTGGCACCGGTCGACTTCCGTATCGATGATGTGGGCACCGTGCTCGAGCGGGCGGGTCACTACGCGGACGAGCCCAGCCTGTTCGTCGTCGAGGGCCTGCTCGTCTATCTCGACCGGCCGACCTGCGAGCGACTGCTGGCGGCGCTTGCCGAGCGCGCCGCGCCGGGCAGCGTACTTGCCGTCAGCCTGGCCACGCACGCGGACGGACATGACTCGGCGGTGGTCGTGGCCGCGGCCAATGCCCGACGGCGAACTGCTGCCGCCGAGCCGTGGCAGACCTTCTTGCCGGCCGCCGAGCATCTGGCCATGCTGACAGACGCGGGCTGGCGCGTCGCCGGGACCAAGTGGTCACCGGTCGCCGCGGCCGATGTGAGCCATGGCAGGAGGTCACTGCTGGTGACGGCGCGCATCTAACCGCGGCTGCATCGGCGCGCATCTGACGGCGGCTGCATCGGCGCGCACCCCGGCGCCGGGCAGCGCCCGTGACCCTCGCGTTTGCTTTCGTCGGCGTGCTGTGCGTGCCGGTAGCGTGGACGCTTCCCGGCATCGGCGGCATGTACGGCGCACGAGTGCTGACAGGCTGCGAAACCTACGCGCCGTGCAGGCATCGCCGCTACCCAGCGTGAGAAGGTGTCACGCATGGACACGACCACCTTCGATTTCGTTCCCTGGGGACTAGACGCGGACTGGCCGTCCCGGCGCTGGCTAGAGCCCCTCTGCAGCCGCCGCGACGAGTCAGTGCGGGGAGTGCGGCTGGGGCATACCAGCGATACAGCCATGGTCTTGACGTGCACGTATCCGCGGGCTCGTTTCGACGACGAAGTGGATGCCGCAAACTCGGACCCGCTTCGCGAGCTCGCCTTCGAGACCACCTACACGCAGATCAACCTGGCGCTGCATCAGATCAGGGCGCCGGGTGCCCGACCGGACGGGCTGATCGGCTCGCTGGTCCGGTACGCCAGTCAGCAAGCGGACCGGTACCGCGACTGGCCCGCGACCGACTGGGGCGGGGAGGCGGCGAGCACGACGCGGCTGGCTAGCTGGCAGTCCGGGTTCAGCCTCGCTTATCCGGAGGTCTACGTGATCGTGCATGCATGCGGCACCGGCATCGACCAGCTGCGGCTGATCCCCGTAGGCGCGGATGTGCCGGGATATGACCTCACCCAGGATCCGCTGGAGATCGGAGCCATGCACTGGGAGCTGTGGCCGAGCCGGCCCGAGCTGGGCTACGACGACCTGGCTAGGACGCTGGTCCCGCTCTAGGAGCCAGCGGAGCCGTTGAGGATGGCACTGACCACCCGGGCTGTGTCGGTTAGGTCGGCCAGCACGATATCCGCGCCTGCGCCGGTCAGCTGATCCGCGGTGAAGCTTCCGGTCGCGACGGCCACGCACCTGGCACCGTTGATGGCCGCGGCCTCGACGTCGCTGGGGGTGTCACCGACCAGGACCGTGGCGCGCCCGGCGAAGTCGGCGCCGTAGCGCTCGGCCGCTCTGCGCTGGGCTACCGGCACCAGATCGCCGCGGATCTCGCTCACATCGCCGTAAGCCCCGACGCTCAGGTCCAGGTGCTCGGTCAGGCCGAGCCCGCCGAGCTTCACTCTCGCCAGCGCCGGAATATTGCCGGTGAGCAGGGACTGGACGACCGAACCGGCATACATAGGCCCAGCGAGGATGGCGAGCACCTCGGTCGCGCCAGGTAGCGCCTTGCCGCGCTCGCGGACTAGGCCGTCCAGTTCCGGGGACCTAGCGGCTAGGACGCGCTGAAACCTGGCGATCTCGCTGGCTGGGTCGGCCACGCCGGCGGCTGCCAGCACCTCAAGCGCGATCGAGCTGTCAGTCCGCCCGGCCATCGACCGGATGACCTTGGGCATCTCGAGCCCGTACAGCTCGTCGAGTGCGATCTGGTAGAGGCGCCTGCCGACGCCGTCGGTGTCGGCGAGCGTGTAGTCGACGTCCCAGAGCACGAGTAGTGGCTGCACGCCGTGACGGTACCAGGACCGCTCACTGCCCGCAGGCTTGGATCCAGGAGCCGGGACGCTCGGCTGGTCGGCCGGCGCGCAGTCCACGCCGGGACTAGACTCGGCGAGCAGCAGGGCGGGAAGACCAGGCGGAAGGGCGCAGATGGCAGGCCGTATCCGCGACGAGGATGTTGCGCTGGTGCGCGAGCGTTCCGCCGTCGAAGAGGTCGTGGGGGAGTACCTCCAGCTTCGCAGCGGCGGCGGCGGCTCGCTGAAGGGCCTGTGCCCGTTCCACGACGAGAAGACGCCGTCGTTCAACGTCACCCCGGCCAACGGCCTCTGGTACTGCTTCTCCTGCACCGAGGGCGGGGACGTCATCAAGTTCGTCCAGAAGATCGACAACCTGGGATTCACTGAGGCCCTCGAACGGCTCGCTAGGCGGGCCGGCATCGACCTGCGTTACGAGCAGGGCGGTCACATCCCAGGCCAGGAGCAGTCACTGCGTCGCCGGCTCATCGAAGCGCATAAGGCCGCGGCCGACTTTTACGCCGAGCAGCTCGGCACTCCGGCCGCAGAGGTCGGCCGCGACTTCCTGTCCTCACGCGGATTCGAGCTCGCGGACGCTCGGCGGTTCGGTGTCGGGTATGCACCGGCGGAGTGGGAGGCTCTGACCAGGCATCTGCGCGGGCGCGGCTTCACCGAGACGGAGCTGCTGGCCGGCGGCCTGGCGAGCCAGGGGCGCCGTGGCCTGATCGACAAGTTCCGGGGGCGGCTGATCTGGCCGATCGCCGACCTGAGCGGCGACGTGATCGCGTTCGGCGCGCGCAAGCTCGCTGCCGACGACGACGGGCCGAAATACCTGAACACCCCAGAGACGCCGCTGTTCAAGAAGAGCGCCGTGCTGTACGGGGCGGACCTGGCCAAGCGCGACATCGCGCAGCGACGCCAGGCCGTGCTCGTCGAGGGCTACACAGACGTAATGGCCTGTCACCTGGCCGGCGTCACGACCGCGGTCGCGACGAGCGGCACGTCGTTCGGTGACGGCCACATCACCATCCTGCGGCGGCTGCTGATGGACGAGAGCCAGTTCCGCGGCGAGGTCATCTTCACGTTCGACGGCGACGCCGCAGGGCAGCGCGCGGCGCTGCGCGCGTTCAGCATGGAGGAGCGGTTCGTCACCCAGACGTTCGTGGCCATTCAGCCTGACGGCCTCGACCCGTGCGACCTGCGGGTCACGCGCGGCGACGCGGCCGTGCGGGACCTGATCGCGCAGCGGGTCCCACTGTTCGAGTTCGCCATCCGCAGCGCCTTGCACGAGCACAATCTCGACACTACGGAGGGCAAGCTCGCGGCGCTGGACGCCGCGGCGCCGATCGTGGCGCGAATCAAGGACAGGGGCCTACGTCATCTGTACGCGGTCAACCTCGATCGATGGCTTGGCATGATGGACGAGGCCTTCGTGCTGGATCGTGTGCAGGCACACAGCGGACAGCCGGATCGGTCCGGCCCGCGCAACGGGAACGGATCGCGGGCGAGCGCTGGTGACGGGTGGGCCAGCGCCGGGCGGCCCGGCACAGGGCGGCCTGCTACCGGCCGAGCCGCGAATGGCGGCCTGCTAGCCCCAGGTCAGGCCGGACCCGATCAGGCTGGACGCGGCCGAGCTGGACCCGGTCAGGGTGGACCCGGCCAGGAGGGGACCGGCGACGCCGGCCACGGGGCGGCCGGCCCGGGGCGGGCCGGACAGGGCCAGCAGCCACGTAGCGCCTACGACCAGCACGATCCAGTCGTCAACGTGGAGCGGCAGGCGCTGAAGCTCGCCATCCAGCGGCCGGCGCTGTGTGGGCCTGCGTTCGACGAGCTGCCGTCGACCATTTTCACCGTTCCGGCGCATACGGCGGTGTGCGAGCTGATCGCGGAAGTCGGCGGAGTGGCCAGCGCCCGGTCGGCTCGTGAGTGGTCGGAGCGGCTGCGCAACGCCGCTCCGAATGACAACGCCCGCGGGTTCGTGACGAGGCTGGCCGTCGAGCCGCTCGAGGTAGCAGGCCCGACTGGCGAGGCCGATGCCAAGTTCGCCGAGGCTGTACTCGCGAGAGTTGAAGAGCTGTCCGTCAGCAGGCACATCGCTACCATCAAGTCGCGGCTGCAGCGGCTCAGCCCGGTCGCTGAACAGGCCGACTACAACCGCATGTTCGGCGACCTCGTGGCGTTTGAGCAGCGACGCAAGGTCTTGTCGGAGCGGGCCGCGGGCGCCTTGTAGGCACAAGATCGCGTGTGAGCGCTACTAACGCTTTGGTGACAATATTGAGTCCGCTCGACCGCTGAATCGTGACGCAGACTTGCTCCATGAGTCTTACGGCTGCACCCCCCGCTGACCAGGTAGCCGATCTCATCGCCGCGGCGAGGGAACGTGGATCGGTCTCGATGGCCGAGCTCACCACAGCCTTCGAGCGCTGCGACCTGTCGGCCGATGCTGCCGACAGCGTGCTCAAGCTGCTCGCGGACGAGGGCGTCGACGTGGTCGAGGCACCGCAGGAGAGCGAAGAGGAACTAGCGCCGCGGCAAGCGCAGAGCGAAGCGCGGCGTGCTGTCACTGGCGACCTGGTCCGGATCTACCTGCGTGAGATCGGCCGGGTTCCGCTGCTGACCGCGCACGACGAGGTCGAGCTGGCCAAGGCCATCGAGGCCGGCTTGTTCGCCGAGGAGACAATCCAAGGCGGCGTGCAGGCCCGCTGCGCGGGCGCGCATATGGCCGAGCTCATGCTGATCGCCGCGGATGGCAACGCGGCTAAGCAGCGACTGATCGAGGCGAACCTGCGTCTGGTGGTGTCGATCGCGAAGCGGTATATCGGCCGCGGCCTGGTTTTCCTGGACCTGATCCAGGAGGGGAATCTCGGGCTGATTCGGGCGGTCGAGAAGTTCGACTACACCAAGGGCTACAAGTTCTCGACGTATGCGACCTGGTGGATCCGGCAGGCCATCACCAGGGCGATCGCCGATCAGGCCAGGACGATCCGGATCCCCGTGCACATGGTCGAGACCATCAACAAGATGGCGCGGATCCAGCGTCAGCTACATCAGGATCTCGGCCGCGAGGCTACGCCCGAAGAGATCGCTGCTGAGATGGGCATGCACCCGGATCGGGTCGCCGAAATCCAGCGGATCGCTCAGGAGCCGGTGTCGCTCCAGTCGCCGATCGGCGAGGAGGACTCCGACCTCGGGGACTTCATCGAGGACGCCGATGCGGTCGTTCCGATGGAGGCCGCCGCGTTCATCATGCTGCAGGAGCAGCTCGACCGGGTGCTCGACAACCTGAGCATCCGGGAGCAGCGCATCATCCAGTTGCGCTTTGGCCTGACAGACGGGCATCCGCGCACGCTGGAGGAAGTCGGCCGGGAGTTCGGGGTCACGAGGGAGCGGATCCGCCAGATCGAGTCCAAGACTCTGGCCAAGCTCCGGCACCCGAGCCGCGCTCAGATGCTGCGGGAGTACCTCGCCTAACAGATCCGGCTCTCACGACGCTCGCCGGCGAATTTGCCAGTGGACCCGTCACGCGCGCCCTGCGGGGTCAGGCAAGGCACTGGTCATTTGTAGTGCATGCCGGCCGGGCACCACGGCGGATCAGCCGCTGTCGTTGGACTCTGGTGTGGCTGGCGCGGCTGGCCCAACAACGTATCCCTGCACAACTTCGAGCGGCACGCGGCCCAACTCGGCTGTGTCTGCAGTAATCACCCACTCGTACCGCCCCGGCGCGCCGAACGTCACGCCGTTGAATGGTATGGCGAGAGGCGCGTATTGCGGAGCGCCGGGCGCCAGCCCTGGGGCATGACCGATTGCCATTGGGCCGGTCGCCTTGGCGCCGACCGGTTGTCCGTCGAGTGTCAGCTCGAAAGTCAGCTGATAGGTCTTCGGCGCCTCGTTGTACTCGACCTTGACGACTATCACTAGCGCCATCGACGGGTGCATGGCCGGAAAGGTGGCCACGGTCAAGCGGTCCCATTGACCACCTAGCACGTACAGCTTGCCCCCAACCGAATGAGCGGCGTCAGCAAGCATCGCTGTAGTAAGCTCCATGTATTACAACGTAACACATGGCTCGAGACAGGCAGCTGCTGACAGCAGGACACAAGGTGACGATATGAGCGAGGCACGGGCACACGAGGTCTACGCGGACCCGGAGCACCTGGCTGCATCGGGTCCCGGCCGGCGGCGTGAGGGACCCATGAAGAGCGGCATGATTCCGGTGAGATTCGCCCCGGAGGTCATCGACGCGGTCAAGCGCTTCGCCGCTCAGGACGGTGTGACGGTCAGCACCTGGATCCGTCAGCTGGTTGGAACGGAAATCCAGCGCCGACAGCCCCCAGCCACGGCAGTTGCGTCCATAGTGCCGTCAGTTGAGCTTAAGTACACCGAAGCAATCAGGCCAGGATCGGAGACCGGATCCCGGGTCGACCCGAACCGGCTGGTTGCTATCGCCTATGGCTGAGTTCTCCGCACATAGAAGCCTCGACAGTCGCAGCTGACGGGCTCTTTCGGTGTCGTGATTCTTTCGATGAACGTCAGGAAGTGCGTAGTGGGCCGCTCCCCGAAACTGCGGGACAAACACGAGGGCCGCCGGCGTGGGGTCCACGCCGCATGGCTGCGCGACTAGCGTCGCTGCGCGAGTTAGCGTCGCCTGAATGAGCCGTCGGCTCACTCGCCTGGCCTGCGTCGGCTGGGCGCCTGATCTACAGGTCAGTGGCTTCGCGCCCGACGCTACCGTTACTCGTTGCGCCGAAAGGGCTGCCGTCGCTGGCCCCCAACCCGCCATTCGAGCCGGCGTCGCCGTGGCCGTTCCTATGCCTCATCCCAGAGATGTGGCCGCCTACCGAGTGGACCGCGCTGTGCGCCATCTGCGGGACCTTCTCCTGCAACTGGCCGCTGACCTTCTGAGCCAGCCCGGTGGCCTGCGCCTGGACGACTCCGGCAGCCTGCTGGACAGCCGGGCTCTCGGCGGTCGCGCGCGCGAACTTCACCATCTGGTCGTACTTTTCCCGGCCCGCTCGCGTGCCTACGACGTAGCCGGTGGCGAACCCGGCAACGAACGCCATTCTATGCAGAGCCATCTGGACCTCTCCCGTGCAGCTACGAGGCGTTGTTGCACTAGCTACCCCGTGCACTCCCCCGTATGCGCGCAACGCTGATCACCCGGTCATGCCCAGGCGGCGGACGGATATGCCCGACGCAAGGCCGGTCATGCGCTGGCTTGGTCGGCGC
>DASXKI010000394.1:0-8694 GCA_036496945.1 Streptosporangiaceae bacterium
CGGCACCGTCAGCAGGCCGCGCAGGGTGCCGAGTCCTGCCTCGCCCGCGATCGAGTCGCCGGCGATCACGGCTATGGCGAGCGGCAGGAGCAGCAGCAGCGTCAGCGTGAGCACGACCAGCGCCAGGAACACGCCGTTCCCCGCGAGCTGGTTCAGGAACGCCGGGCCGTTACCCGGCCCGGTCGGAGCACTGAGTGTCAGCCGGAACACGATGCCGAAGAAGATCGGGACTATCGCCAGCACGCCCAGCATGGCGAGGTTGCGGGGACGGCCGAAGACGAGCCGAAGCTCGGAACCGAAAAACCTCAACCAGCCGGGAACGGGGCCGCTTCGGCCAGGCCCGCCCTCGTCCGCCCGGTGCTGTCTGGGCCGGTCACCAGCCACCGCGGCGTCCGCTATTACCTGGCTGCTCGCCGCCGGACCGTCCGCCGCCGGGCCGTCCGGCGCCGGGCCGCCGTCCGCCGGCAGCTGACCAGTAGCCGCAGCGTCAGTCGACATCGAAACCCTCGCCGGTGAGGTGGACAAACTCATCCTCCAGGCTCCGCCGGGGCGTCTCCAGCCCGGCTACCGGCACGCCCGCGCGCACGAGCCGCTCGCAGATCTCTTCCGGCAGCATTCCGCCGAGATCGGCCCTGACCTCCTGGTCGGCCTGCGTCACGCCGGCCAGCCCGAGCTCGCGCAGCACGGCCGCCGCCTGATCCGGCTTCGGCGTCCTGACCAGCAGCCTGGCCTGCCCACGCAAGTCGGCCAGCGGGCCCTGGTACACCAGCTTGCCGGTCCGCATCACGCCTACGTGCGTGCAGACCTGCTCGACCTCGGCCAGCAGGTGCGACGACACGAACACGGTGGTGCCATCAGCTGCGATCTCCCGGATAAGCCCGCGCACCTCGCGGGTCCCCTGCGGGTCCAGGCCGTTGGTCGGCTCGTCCAGGATGACCAGCTCGCGCTGCCGCAGCAGGCTGGTGGCGATGCCGAGCCGCTGCTTCATGCCAAGGGAGTAGGCGCGGTAGCGCTTGTCGGCCGCGCCCAGCAGACCGACTCGATCCAGCGCGCGATCGATCCGGCCGTTCATGGTCGTCCGGTTCGCCGTCCGGTCCGCCGCATCCATCCGGGCCAGGTTGGCGCGGCCGGAGAGGTGCGGGTAGAACGCCGGGCCCTCGACCAGCGATCCGACTAGCGGCAGCGCATCAGCCTGCCCGTCCGGCATGGGCAGGCCGAGCACGTCATGGCTGCCCGCCGTCGGCTGGATGAGGCCGAGCAGCATCCGGATCGTCGTCGTCTTGCCGGAGCCGT
Organism: Streptosporangiaceae bacterium; assembly: GCA_036496945.1. GTDB lineage: Bacteria > Actinomycetota > Actinomycetes > Streptosporangiales > Streptosporangiaceae > JAJYUU01. Next base: position 1,294 of record DASXKI010000394.1, read on the forward strand.
TCGGCCCGAGGAAGCCGTACACCGACCCGGCCGGCACCGCCAGGTCGATTCCGTCTACGGCCAGCTGCCCACCGCGGAACTGCTTCGTCAGCCCGCTACTGGACAGCGCTAGCTCGGCCACCGAGCTCATGCGGGACAGGCCATGTCGATCACGGTGCGGCGGCCCTATCCGGCGTCGGCCGCGACGTCGGCGTAGAGCACGGCGGGCGTGACCGCGCCTGCCAGGATCTGGCCGTTGCTGGTGATCAGCACCGACAGCAGCTTGGTCTGCAGCAGCCGTCCCTTGCCCCAGGTCCCCTGCACCGGCGTCGTCGCGAGTAGCAGCGCCCGGAGGGCAGCCAGGTCCGGGCCGACCGGGACGGCATTGTTAATAGTCAGTGTCGAGCTGTAGGCCGTGGGGGACGACACCGACGAGGACGACGACGAGCTGCCGAACATGGTCTGCTTCGACTGGGGCTGGTTCCCCGGTCCGTTGGCGCTGAGCAGCGACTGCACCGCGGCTGCGACCTGCGGGCTCGGCGGGGTCGCGACGACCGACAGCCAGTCGCTGCCGATGACGTGAGGTCCGCCCGAGGTGCTCGGCCCGACTCCGGGAGAGCTGCCCGTGCCAAGCCCGGGCACGCTCAGGCCGCCCGGGCTCAGGCTGCCGTGGCTCAGGCCGGCCTGCTTCAGCGCTGACTGGAGGCTACTCGGCACCGTCTGCTGCTTCACGGTCGCGCCCGGCGGCGGGGTGAAGCTGAAGTTCGACGCAGCGGGCGTGCCGAAGGTCAGCGACGTGAAGCCGATGCTGTACACCAGGCCCGCCGACCCGCGCCCGAACACCTCGACGCGCAGCGGGACGCTGCGGCTCGCGTCGATCGCGATCACCACCGAGCCGACCAGCGACTGGCTGCTGCGCGGCACGAGCGCCAGCTGGTAGGCAGGCCGGCCGGCCACGTCGGCATTGGACTGCACGGCGACCGCAGTGGACGGGCCGATCGCCTTGAGCACCTGACTGGCCGCGGCCTGCGGCGTGAGCGTGCTCGGGCCAGCGCCCGAGGTCGCGCTAGGGCTGGGCTCGGGGGCGGCCCCGTTCCCGCCATGACCCTTCAGGCCGGTGAAGTGCGCGGGCAGTGCCAGCCGCGTAGCGGTCTGCGTCTTGCTGCTCCAGAGCCACAGGGTGCGGCCGTTCAGCCTCAGGTCGGACTCGCCGGACTGAACGGGCTCGGCCACGCGGATGTGCTGGGCGTCGCGATACCAGATCGTGATTGACTGCGTGCCCGTGGCCAGGCTCGAGGACCCGCCGGGCTGGCCGGCCTGCGGCAGCTGCGGCAGCTGCGGCAGCCCGAGGTTGGCAGTCTGCTGCACGGTCGCGGTGAACGGACCGGGCGGCTTGCTCGTCCCCTGGCCGACAGCGGCTATCAGCTGCGCGGCCGTCCGGTGCGGGAGCGACGGCACCGAGGCACTGGCCACCGTGGTGGCCGCGACGATGACTCCGATAGCGGTGACAGCTCCGGCCGGAACTGCCCACCGTGCTCGCACACCAAGCCTGCGCACCGAATCACCCGCCGTTAGCTCGACATTCCCCGTCCAATCCACAATAGCGGCCGACCTTGCGAAGGACGTCATCCCGGAGTATAAGGACGTCATCCCGGAGTATGAGATGACAGTCAGTCCGGCCGGCCGGCAGCTGCTACCAGTGGTGCCAGGGCAGCAGTGCGGTCACCGCGACGGCAGCGAACAGCAGCGTGAGATAGACGATCGACAGGTGGAACAGCCGCATCGGGGCAGGTGCGCTGTCGGCTGCGATCCGGCCACGCAGCCGGTGCGCCTCGACCAGGAACCAGCCGCCGAGCCCGGCCGCGCAGCAGCCGTAGATCCAGCCCGCGTACGGCGTCAGCACGAGCGTCGCCGCGACCATCGCGTAGGAGTAGAGCACGATCTTCCGCGCCACTGTGGCCGGGGTCGCGACAACCGGCAGCATCGGAACGTTCGCCGCGGCGTAGTCATCACGGAACTTCATCGCGAGCGCCCAGAAGTGCGGCGGCGTCCAGAAGAAGATCACCGCGAACAGCACGCCGGCCCACCAGCTGACCTTGCCCGTCACCGCAGCCCAGCCCACGAGCACGGGAAAGCAGCCTGCCGCGCCGCCGATCACGATATTGGAGGCGGTCCGCCGCTTCAGGCCAAGCGTGTACACGAACACGTAGAACAAGATCGCGGCATCGGCGAGGGCCGCCGCCAGCCAGTTCGCCGCCAGGCCCAGCAGCAGCGTCGCCGCGGCGCCGAGCAGGATGCCGGAGGTGAGCGCCTCGCCCGGCCTGATCGCCGCGCCGCCGGCCCCGCCAGCGCCGCCGTGCGCGCTGGCGGGCGCCACCAGCGGGCGGCCCTTGGTGCGCCGCATGACCGCGTCGATGTCGCGGTCGATGAAGCAATTCAGCGTGTTCGCGCTGGCGGCTGCCAGCGCGCCGCCGAGCAGCGTGATCACAATCAGCCGCGCCGACGGCAGGCCCCGGTCGGCCAGCATCATCGTCGGCAGCGTCGTCACAAGCAGCAATTCGATGATGCGCGGCTTGGTGAGCAGGAACAGGCTCCGGGCCATGAGCCGGGCCGGGCGGCGGTCTCCCGCACCAAACTCCAGAGCGCCCGTCACCTAGTCACTCGCCTTCCTTCGCGCCTGTCGAACCGAGTCCGCGGGCACACCAGGTCGAGCACAGCCCTCCCCGAGGAGAGCAGGTCAGTTAGCATGACGGCCACCGCGTCCGCAGACACGTTACCTGCTGCGACATGACCCGACGCAGGGAGGCTGCACCCCATGCCGGGAATGACCGGCCACAGCGGCGCTAGCGCGGCGCTCGCCGCTGCGTTCAAGTCGGCGCTGCTCAGCCAGGGCACCGCGGTCTTCCTGATCTTTGCGCTGCTGGCCATCGCGTGGGTGACCTGCCGCGAGTTGCTGCTGGCCAGGGTCAGGGCAGACCTGATCGCGCGACTCGCCGCGAGCCGGACCGAACGGGCACCCGAGCCTGCGGGGCGGCGCGTCCTTCGCATCGGCTTCGGCATCCTGTGGATCTTCGATGGCCTGCTCCAGGCGCAGCCAGCCATGCCCGGAGGACTGCCATCGCACGTGCTGGCCCCGGCTGCGGCGGGCTCGCCTGGCTGGGTCATGCGGGCGGTGGAATGGGCCGCGACGGCGTGGTCGGCTCACCCCGTCCAGGCCGCGGCGGGCGCCGTCTGGATCCAGCTCGGCATCGGCGTCTGGCTGCTGTCCTGCGCCAGTCCCCGCTGGTCACGGTCGGCCGGGCTAGTCAGCCTTGGCTGGGGCCTGATCATCTGGGTCTTCGGCGAGGCGTTCGGCGGCATGCTGGGGCCCGGTGTGACCTGGCTGACGGGCGCGCCTGGTGCGGGGCTGTTCTACTGCGCGGCCGGTCTCCTGCTCGCGCTGCCGGCCACGTCGTGGCATGACGGGCGCCTCGGCCGCAGGGCGCTCCAGGCGTTCGGGGCGCTCATGCTTGGCCTCGCCGTGCTGCAGGCGTGGCCAGGCCGCGGCTTCTGGCAGGGCAGGCTGCACGGGCAGCCAGGAGCGCTGGCCGCGGGAATCGGCGACATGGCCGCGACGAGGCAGCCGGCCGTGCTGCGCGGCGTGGTCAGCAGCGCCGCCGCGCTCGTCGCCAGCCACGGCTTCGCAGTCAACCTCGCCGCCGTCATCGTGCTGGCCGCGGTCGGCGGCTGCCTCGTGACCGGACGCGCCGCAGTCGCGCGGCCAGCCGCGCTGGTCGCCATCGTGGTATGCCTAGCCGACTGGGTCTTCGTCCAGGATCTTGGCTTCCTTGGCGGCCTCGGCACGGACCCGAACAGCATGCTCCCGCAGGCCCTGATCCTGACGGCCGGGCTTGTGGCGATGGTCTCGGCTCCGGCGGCTGCGAGCGCACACGGCTGCGCACTCAGTCCCGCCCCGGCTGATGCTGCCGCCGCACGGTCCGCCGCCCAGGCCGCCGCCGGCGGCGGCCCGGTGCGAGCTCGCGAGCTACCCGGCCGGGCTGTCCGCGGCCTCGGCCTCGCCCTGGGCACCGCCAGCACGAGCAGCGTGCTCACGCTGTGGGCCGCAGCGATGGTGCTACTCGGGGCCGTGCCGATGGTGCTGACGATCGCTCGGCGGACATGACGGAGCGGTCGCGCCTGCGGCTGGACGAGCTTCCGCGCTAGCGGCTGGACGAGCTTCCGCGGTGGCGGCTGGACGAGCTTCCGCGGTGGCGGCTACAGGCCGCAGCTGGCGATGGCCGCGCTGAACGCCGTCTCCCAGCCGGCCGCTGACCGGGCCGGCGCGGCGGGTGCGGGCTTGGCCCGGTCGAGTGCGGCCAGCGCGCACCGGGTGACGTCCGCGGCGCCGGCCGACGTGACCATGGCGTCGCCGAGCTCGAGCTCGTGCTGGAGATTATCGCGGCCGTGGCCCTGCACGACGTCGAGCAAGAGCAGCGGACGACCGACGGTCCTCGCCTCCGAGCAGGTGTCCCCCGAGCTGGAGATGACCAGGTCGGCTGCTGACATCAGGTCGGGGATGCGGTCGGTGAAGCCAAACGCGCGCACCCTGGGCTGGCGGGCGGCAGCCGCGGCCAGCTTCCGGGCAAGCCGCTGATTGCGGCCGGCCACGGCCAGCACGTACACGCCCGCGTCGGCCAGCGCCTCGGCGGCGGCCGCGACCGGGCCGAGTCCCCAGGCGCCTGACATCAGCAGCACGCAGCGCTCGCCGGGCGGCACGCCGAACGACGCCCTGGCCGACACCTGGCTCAGCGGGTGGTAAAAAGCAGGCCGGACCGGCGGCGGCACGACCAGTACCTTCGCGTCAGGCTGAAACCGAAGCACCGCGAGCTCGGCGACCTCGGACGTGACCAGGTACATGTCGACGTTGCGGTGCACCCAGAGCCGGTGCGGCGTCACGTCGCTGCAGAAGACGATGTGCCGCATCGCCGGGTAGCGGCCGGCCAGCTGGCTCGCCGCCGCGGCGCCGGTGGCAAAGACGGAGATCAGCAGATCGGCCGGGTGCTCATCCAGATGGCTGCGCAGCTTGGGCACAACCTGGCGCCTGGCCCCGGCGTCTGCCAGCAGGGCAAGCCCACCGCCAGTCCGCAGCGAGGAGAAGTGGAAGGCGTCGTAGAGGCCTGGCACCCGGAGCATCGCCCGGAACACCGCCTCGCCGACCGAACCCCTGCGGCGGCCCATCATCTTGAGGGCGTCCAGCGTCGAGGTCGTCCACCCCTGCGACTCCAGCGACGTGGCGCACGCGGCGGCCAGGGCGTCATGGCCCATGCCAATCGACCCCGACAGCAGCAGCGCCGACCGGCCGGCGGTCAGGCCCGCGGTCACGCCTGGGCCTCCGGCGACGATGTTGACTGCGGTTGCTGGGTCAGCCAGTCCAGATACAGCCGGACGCCCGTTGCAAAGGACGTGACCGGCGACCAGTCCAGCAGTTCCTTCGCCAGCCTGGTCGAGATGGTGAGGCCGGGGTAGTCGGCTGGCCGGGCGGGCTCGTGCCGGACCGGCACCGGGCGCACAAGGCTGCAGACGGTGTCGGCGATCTCGCGTACCGACACGGGCGTTCCGCCCTCGAGTGCCAGTGTCTGGTCGGCTGCCTCCGGAGCCAGCGCCCGCACATGTGCGTCCGCCAGGTCCTCGACAAAGACGTAGTTGCGCTGCTGCTCGCCGGTACCAGCGATAGTGATCGCATTACCGGCCAGCGCGGCTTGGACGAAGCGGGCGACGACCAGCGCTTCGCGCATTCGCGGACCGTAGGGGATCCCGTACCGCAAGATCGTGAAGTGCTGCCCGTACATCTCCCGGTAGCTGTGCACGAGCAGCTCGGCCGCCAGCTTGGTGGACACGTATACGTGACCCGGGCTGCGCAAGTCGACCGGCGCATCCTCGGTCAGCTCGCCGCGGCCGATGGCCGCCCCGTACACCCACACGGTGCTGGCGAGCACGAACCTGCCCACTCCAGCCTCGCGCGCTGCCTCCAGCACGCGGGCGGTGCCCTCCACGTTCAGCCGGACGGCACCCACTGGGTCAGCGGCGACGATGTTTACATCGGCTGCTCCGGCGAGGTGAAACACCGCCCCGGCGCCGGCCATGGTCGCGGCCAGAGCCGGCGCATCAAAGATGTCCGCATGCCGGTACTCGGCCCCGGGGTTGAGCCAGCGGCGCCCGACGTCCAGGACGGTGACCTCATGCCCGCCCCGGATCAAGTGGTCAACGACATGCGAGCCAATGAACCCGCAGCCCCCGGTTACCGCGATACGCATGCGTCCACCCTTACCCGCAGGACCGTAACGGACACCAAGGCGGCCATCACGCCGTTGCCAGAGCGCTATAGACGGCAGCCACGCCGCCGACTACCTGGTCCACCTCATCGGTAGTCATATCGGAGTGCACCGGCAGGCACACGTGCCGGGCACACAGGTCCTCGGCAACCGGCAGGGGCGGGCCAGCGAACTCAGCGAACACAGGCTGGCGGTGCAGTGGCAGGTCGTAGACCTCCCCGGCCAGCCGCACCGCGTGGTCTGCGGCGAGCTTCTGCCGGAGCCTGGCACGATCCGCGCCAGCCGGAAGCACGGCGATGTACTTGTAGAAGTTGGTCCGGCAGCCGGGCGGCTCACCGAGCGGGTCAAGCCCGTCAAGGCCGGCGAGTGCGGCGTCGTAGCGGGCGGCCACGCTCCGGCGGTGCTCGATGAACCCGGCCATCCGGCGCAGGTGCACCAGCCCGGTCGCGGCCGCCTGCTCCGACATCCGCCAGGCGTAACCGTGCAGCACGTGATGGTTGGCGCTGGCGCTGCCCTTGCCCTGATCGCGGTAGATCCTCGCCTGCTGCTCGACATGGTCAGACGATGTGAGGATCATGCCCCCCTCGCCGCAGGTCACGACCTTCGTCGGAAAGAAGGAGAACCCGGCGGCCGCCCCGAAAGAGCCCGCATGCAGGCCGTTGTAGCTTGCACCATGCGCGTGCGCGGCGTCCTCGATGAGCGTGATGCCGCGTTCGGCGCAGATCGCCGCCAGCTCACCGACCTGCGGGCTGATGAGGCCGCCGATGTGCACGAGCACGACCGCCGCCGTCTGTGGCGTCAGCGCGGCCAGCAGTGTGGACGGACTGAGTGCGAAGGTCTGGGCGTCGATGTCCGCAAACACCGGCCTGCCGCCAGCGCGCAGCGCGGCCTCCGCCGTCGCAAAGAACGTATTGGCGGGAACGATGACGTCCCGGCCGGTCACGCCGACCGTGCGCAGACTGATCTCCAGCGCCGCAGTCCCGCTGGATACCGCCACGGCATGCGGCGGCGCGGCCCGGTCGTGCGCATGCGCCGCCGCAAAGGCCGCCTCGAATTGACTGGTATACGGGCCGAGCGTGAGGCTGCCGCTGGCTAAGATCTCGGCGGTCGC
>DASXKI010000395.1:0-2796 GCA_036496945.1 Streptosporangiaceae bacterium
CTGGTCAGCAGCGCCACGACCGGCACCAGGATGGCCGCGCTCCAGGCCAGCCCGTCCGCCAGCGCCTGCTTGCCTGAGCCGGCGCCGCCAGTGGAGATCAGCAGCGCGTACGCGATCAGCGGCAGGATCCACCGGTGCGACCGGAGCAGGTTCGCCGATTGGTACCGCAGCAGCGCGATCACTGGCTCTCCCCCGGCTCGGCGCGCACAGCCTCCGGCGCGGGACGCACAGCCTCCGGCGCGGGACGCACAGCCTCCGGTCCTGGGTGCACCGCGCGGATATGCACGCCATCCCAGCTCAGTAGCCGCCGGAGCAAGCCGTCGGACTGCGCGGCAAGAACGCTGACCCGCAGGGGGTCAGCGTGTACTGACGCCTGGTCCGCATCGACCGAGAGCACCCCAGGCAGCCGCACGACCTCGGCCACAGACGCCGTTTCCAGGCCGGCTACCTCGATGACGACGGTCCCGCTTCCATCCGGCCCGCTTGCATCCGGCCCAGGATTCCGGCCACTCGCGGCGACTGCTCCCCTGGTCACCATGACGGTGCCGGCCGCGAGCCGCCAGCGCTCGTCGACCCGGCCGGCCAGCCGTGCCGGGTCGTGATCCACAAACAGCACCGTCCCGCCCTCGGCCAGCCGCTCCCGCACCGCCACGTCGAGCGCCCCGCGCGCGGCCTGGTCCAGGCCGGTCCATGCCTCGTCCAGGACCAACAGGGCGGGGCGGGCCAGCAGGGCCTGGGCGATCGCCACCTTCTGGCACATCCCCTTGGACAGCGTCCGCAACGGCGACCCGGCGTACTCGGTCGCCCCGAGCCGCTCCAGCCACTCCGCGACGGCTGCCGCCGCCGCCGGACCGGTCAGGCCGTGGATCCGGCTCATGTGCATCAGGTACTCATGGCCGGAGAAGGCCAGCCCGCCGGGGAACCGCTCCGGCATGTAGCCGGTGTGCGGCCGCCCGATCACCCGGCCGGCCGACGGCGTCGACGCGCCCGCCAGCACGCGCAGCAGGGTGGACTTGCCGCTGCCGTTCGGACCCTCGAGCCGGATTAGCCGCCCAGCGGCGACCTCCTGGGTAACGTCGCGTACGACCCACGGCTGGCGCAGCCCGTAGCGTTTGCCGACCGCATCCAGCCGCATGCTGCGCAGCCTAATCCCGGTACAGCTGGCGTTTCGAGATGTACTGCACGATCCCGTCGGGGACGAGGTACCAGATGGGCTGGCCGGCCCGGACCCGTGCCCGGCACTCGGTCGAAGAGATCGCAAGCGCCGGGATCTCGACGAGGCTGATCCGCTCCGACGGCAGGTTCGGGATCGTCAGCGGGTGCCCTGGCCGGGTGCAGCCGACGAACTGGGCCATCGCGAACAGCTCGTCGGCGTCACGCCAGGAGATCATCTTGGCCAGGGCGTCGGCGCCGGTGATGAAGTAGAACTCGGCATCAGGTCCCCGCTGCGCGCGCAGGTCGCGCAGCGTGTCGATGGTGTACGTCTCCCCCGGCCTGTCGATGTCGACGCGGCTGACCGAGAACCGCGGGTTCGACGCGGTCGCGATGACCGTCATCAGGTAACGGTCCTCCGTCGGCGAGACCTTGCGACCGTTCTTCTGCCAGGGTTGGCCGGTCGGCACGAAGATGACCTCGTCGAGGCTGAAGAAATGCCCGACCTCGCTCGCGGCCACCAGGTGCCCGTGGTGGATCGGGTCGAAGGTGCCGCCCATGATGCCGATCCGTTTGCCGGTGCCGCTCGCCGCCGGCGCAGCGGCCTGGCCCGCTTCACTCATGGCTGTGAGATTAGACGCCCGTTATCAGACCGGATACGTGATCCCCGTCAGTTGCTCGGACTCCACCCATAGCCGCCGCTGGTCTTCTCTGCTCTGCGAGCGGCCGCTGGAGGCCACCACGATGGGGTAGCCGGTGAGCTGCATGAACCCGTCGGGCCCATAGTAGGTGCCCCCGATGGCGTGCGGATCGGTCGCGGCCCGCAGAGTCGGCAGCGCACCCATCTTGGCGTCCTGGACCAGCCAGGAGTTCAGCACCGCGAACCGCGAGCTCAGCGCTCCGCTGGACAGCCCGGACATGTGCCGGGTCAGCTCGGTGCGCGCAGTGCCCGGATGCGCGGCCAGCGCAATGGTCTGCGCTTTGGCGGCGGAGAGCCTGCGCTGGAGCTCGTAGGTGAACAGCAGGTTGGCGAGCTTGGACCGGCCGTACGCCGTGTACTTGTTGTAGTGGCGGGTGGACTGGAGATCGGCGAAGTTCATCCGGCCGGTTCGGTGCCCGTTGCTGCTCACGGTGACCACGCGCGACCCCGGCGCCGCCAGCAGCGACGGCATCAGCAGCCCGGTCAGGGCGAAGTGACCGAGGTGGTTCGTGCCGAACTGGAGCTCGTAGCCGTCCCTGGTGAGGCTGTAGGGCGGGAACATCACGCCAGCGTTGTTGATCAGCAGGTCGAGCTTGGGGAGTCTTGTGGTCAGGTCGGCCGCAGCCTTCCGGATCGACTCCAGGGACGCCAGATCGAGCTCGGCCGTCTGGACCGAGGCGTCCGACTGCTGCTGGCGGATGCCGTCGGCGGCCGCCGACGTCCGCCCCGCATCGCGTCCGGCCAGCACGACGGTCGCCCCGTGCGCGGCCAGCACCCTGGCCGTCTCGAGCCCGAGACCCGAGCTCGCCCCGGTGATGACCGCGACCCGGCCGCTCTGGTCGCCCACATCCTGCGCCGTCCAGTGGCTGGTGCCGCTGCGCTGCGTCATCTGGCTCCCTCTCTGAGCTGGCTCACCCTGTTTGCTGGCTCACACCGTGCTGGCT
>DASXKI010000396.1:0-4747 GCA_036496945.1 Streptosporangiaceae bacterium
TGGCGGCCGGCCGACGACCGGCGGCCGCTGTACGCCGCCGTGCAGGGCCGGCGCGGTCTGGAGGCTGCCCCGGACCGGCGCAGGTTCCTGATGTCCAGCGCGGTCGTCGCCGGAGTCTCGCTGCTCACCTACGCGGGCGGCTCCTGGCTGGCGAACACCAGGGACGTCAATGCCATCCAGCAGGCGCTGAAACTGCCGCCGCCCGCCAAGCCGGCTCCGCCGCTGCCGCCGGGCACGGACCTGAAGATCCCCGGCCTGAGCAGCTTCGTCACGCCCAACAGCAGCTTCTACCGGGTGGATACCGCAATCGTGCTGCCGGAGATCTTGCCCGCGAACTGGCACCTGCGCATCCATGGCATGGTGCAAAGAGAGCTGGTGCTGACGTTCGCTGACCTGATCAAGCGGCCGCTGATCGAGGACTGGATCACGCTGTGCTGCGTGTCGAACCCGGTCGCCGGCCCCTACATCGGCAACGCCAAGTGGCTCGGGGCCAGCCTGCGCAGCATCCTCAACGAAGCCGGCATCAAAGCCGGCGCCGATCAGCTGTTCTGCACCTCGTCAGACGGCTTCACCTCGGGCACGCCGGTGCAGACGGCCATGGACGGCCGCGATGCCCTGCTGGCGGTCGCGATGAACGACACCGCGCTGCCGGTGGAGCACGGCTTCCCGGCTCGGCTGGTGATCCCCGGCCTGTACGGCTACGTGTCGGCGTGCAAGTGGATCGTGGACATCGAGGTGACCACCTACGCGGCCAACCATGCCTACTGGGTGCCGCGCGGCTGGAGCGAGCAGGCCCCAGTCAAGACCGAATCCCGGATCGACGTGCCGACCGGCAACAAGCCGGTCAAGGCGGGCAGCCGCATCGCGATCGCCGGCGTCGCGTGGGCTCAGCACAAGGGCATCGACGCCGTCGAGGTCCGCGTCGCGAAGGGCCCGTGGCAGCAGGCCAGGCTGGCAGCGGTGCCGGGCATCGACACCTGGCGCCAGTGGGTCTACGACTGGAACGTGGACGTCCGGCCCGGCAACTACCTCATCGAGGCGCGCGCCACCGACAACACCGGCTACACCCAGACGTCGCTGCAGGAGCCGTCGGTCCCGAACGGCGCGTCTGGCTATCCCTCGGTGCTCGTCAACGTGGTCAGCTGAGCGCGCCCGGGCTCGCTTCCAGCCAGCGCTGCCGGCAGGCGCTCCCAGCCGGCTCAGAGCAGCTGGTCGCGCACCGGTCCGTACATGTACGCGCCGAGCCAGCGGCCGAGCTGGTCCAGGAACAGCCGCCGGTCCGGGTCAGAATCGGCCAGCGACACCCATGTCACGTGGTCGCCGAGCTGTAGCGCAGACATGCCGGGATCGTGCGGGCGGCGCGGCCGCGGCTGGCTCCTGGTCCGGGCCGGATTGGCGCCCGGGCCGCCGATGACCAGCACCGGGCAGGCGATGTTGAGGTGCAGGCTGCCCCGCGCGGGCCAGGCAGGTGCCGACAGGATCAGCGCATCGGCCCGCCCCCGGTGGCCTGCCTCGCCTGCCTTGCGGCTGTCGCTCCACAGCGCTGCGGCGACAGCGGCGCGGCCCTGCGCAGCCACGATCACGTTGGCCATGCCGTCCGTCCGGCGCAGGCGCCTGCATGCGGCGTCCAGATCAGCGAACGCAGGCCGCATGTCGCGCCCGGCGTGCCGCGCGGACGGTGCAGCCGTGCGCGGCAGCCCCACCCCAGCCACGTAGAAGTGGAATGCGCGTTCGGCAAACCAGTTCGCCAGGTCCGCCGGCACCGGCGGATCGTCCGGCGCCTGCACCTGCAGCACGGCCCGCCGGGTCGGCTGAGCCGAGCTGCGCCAGACCATCGCTTTCACGAGGCTGACGGCAGCGCAGTGGCTGATGGTGGTGCTCACGCGCTCCCCCGTCCGTGCACGGAACGTTACCGATAAGTCTCGCACTGTAATCGCACGATCACGGGCCTGACACGCGATGCCGACCGCAACTCGCTCGCTCCGATCCAGCGGCGGGGTATTTTGCTATGATTTACAGGCAGGGAACGGGGTTTGCCCTCCGCCAATCATGTTTGGCAGCTCGCGGCAGCGGGAAGCACCCCGACGAAAGCCGCTGGCGCCATTGCGGATTAGGGGCGTGCAACGGCGACGAGGCCCCTCCATGTATGAGATGGAGGGGCCTCGCCTACGCCGCGCCGCCCTGGCCAGCCGATTGCTCGGCCGCCGCGTGCTACGTGGCGCTCACCTCGCAGTACTGGCACTCCGATTGCTCAGACGCCCTGTGCTACGTGGCGACACCAGTGTCAGAATCCCGATCTTCGCGCCGGTCGCCCGGCCCTTCCATCGTTCCCTTGGTTTCCCTCGGGGCGGATCCCGTCTTCGGTGGTGAGAGATTTCTACTGCCAATCGGCCGCGGCGCACAAGGCCTTTCGGAGAGAAGTTCAAGATTCTTTAGCCATCCACAGGACATCTGTTGTTTATCCCGTGTGCATGGCAGCTTTCCACCGCGCCGTCCACAGCTTGTCCACAGACCCTGGGGATGACGGGCTCGCTGGCTGCCGGCCGCGGACCGCCGCGCCACGATTGCCAGAGTGCCGCGTACGCTCCACCCTTTGCGCTGACTGCCAGCGTGCGCAGAGGGTTTTCAGAAGCCGGGACGCCAGCCTAGACGTATCAGCTTCGAGAGGGAGGCACCCGATGACGCCAGGCCCCGACCAGCCGGGCACCGTCCAGCCGGGCACCGTTCCCGCTGGCACCGGCGGCCGGGCGCCGCAGATCGCGGCCAGGGAGCGCAACCGGGCAAGGCTCCGCCGGATCACCGCGGCGGCAGGCCTGGCGAGCATGCTGACTGCGGCGGGGGTTGCTGTCAGCCTGCCGGGATCCGCGCACGCGACGACGAGCCAGCGGGGTAATTCCGCGTCCAGTACCGGCGGGGCGAGCGCGAGCAAGTCATCGAGCTCGGGCAGTTCGAGTTCGAGCAGTTCGAGTTCGAGCAGCTCGGGCTCCGGCACTAGCTCGTCGAGCAGCGGCTTGCAGGGTTCGACCGCGCCGTCCAGCAGCTCCGGATCCGGGCAGGTCACGTCCGGCGGGTCTTAGCCCGCGGCCCCGCGGGCGTCGCCGGTGGATCTACGATGGCAAAAACGACGGAACTGCTCAGCCGGCCGGGAGTGCCTCATGACGGAACTGGGACCTGCGGCGAACCCGAGCCCCGAGCTGACCGTCGAGCTCGGGGACGACTACGTCGCGACGCTGGAGATCAACCGGCCGCCGAGCAACCACTTCAGCCCTGGCCTCATCGGCCAGATCGCGGACGCCTGCGACGAGTTGGCCGCCGACGCGCGATGCCGCGCGATCGTGCTGTGCAGCGCCGGACGGGTCTTCTGCGCCGGGGCCGACTTCTCAGACGCGAACGCGATCGGCGCACCGGACGGTTCCCACCTGTATGACCACGCGATCCGGCTGTTCGAGCAGCCGCTGCCGATGGTCGCGGCGATCCAGGGCGCCGCGATCGGCGGCGGCCTGGGCCTGGCGCTGGCCGCCGACTTCCGCGTGGCCTCGCCCGAGGCGCGGTTCGCGGCGAACTTCGCCCTGATCGGCATCCACCAGGGCTTCGCGCTCAGCGTGACCCTCCCGGCGGCCGTGGGCCAGCAGGCCGCGCTGGACCTGCTGTACACGGGGCGCCGCGTCGGCGGGGCAGAGGCCCGGGCGCTCGGCCTCGCCGATCAGCTCGCCGAGCCGGGCCAGGCCCGAGCGCAGGCGCACGCCCTCGCCGCGCAGATCGGCGCCTCGGCTCCGCTCGCTGTGCGCTCCATACGCGCCACGATGCGCGGCGAGCTTGTCGGCCTGGCACGTGCGGCGATGGCGCGTGAGCGCGCGGAACAGGAGCGGCTCATGCAGACCTCGGACTGGCGGGAGGGCCTCGCGGCCGTCAGCGCGCGGCGGCCAGCCAGCTTCTCCGGCCGCTAAGGACAACCCGATGCCCCTACTTGACCGTCCCGGCGGCAGCATCCGATACGAGGTCAGCGGCAGCGGTAGCCCGGCGGTGCTGCTCACGCACGGGTTCGCCGCCACGTCCGCGATGTTCACCGCGAACCTGCCAGGCATTGCCGCCAGCCACCGGGTGATCACCTGGGATCTGCCCGGTCATGGCAGCAGCGACTATCCGGCCGACCCGACGGGCTATAGCCCGGCTGCGACGCTCGCCGACATGGCGGTCCTGCTCACGCACTGCCAGCAGGAACGGGCTGTGCTCGGCGGGCACTCGCTCGGCGGCTACCTGTCGCTGGACTTCGCCCTGACGTTCCCGGACCGGGTCGCCGCCCTGGTGCTGATCGACACCGGTCCCGGCTTTCGCAACGACGCGGCCAGGGACGGCTGGAACCGGCGAGCCGAAGGCACCGCCGCGCGGCTGACCGAGCGCGGCCTCGGGGCCCTGGACTCGAGCGCCGAGCTGCACGGGCACGAGCATCGCGACGCCAGCGGGCTGATCCAGGCGGCGAGGTACACCCTGACGCAGCGCGACTCGCACGTGCTAGAAGGGCTGCCGAGCATCGCGGTACCGGCGCTGGTCGTCGTCGGGTCGGACGACGCGCCGTTCCTGGCAGCCGCGGACTACATGACGGCCAAGATCCCGCAGGCCCGCAAGGTCGTCATTCCCGGTGCGGGACACGCGCCGAATGTCGACAAACCCGAGCTCTTCGACGCTGCGCTGCGCGGTTTCCTCGAAGAAATCACCGCGGCGGAAGGACGGGCATGACCGAGCAGGC
>DASXKI010000397.1:0-2508 GCA_036496945.1 Streptosporangiaceae bacterium
TGATGTCATCGCCAAGACCTGCCGACAGCCACTCGCCGTACAACGCCTGAATCGCCGGCGGCCACGAGGTTTCTGCCACGTTCGGCGCCGACGCGACCGGATGCAGCCGTACCGACCTGGGATGATATGAGGCGGGCAAGATAATCCGCTTTTTGCCAATCGGCTTGACCTTGCGCTCTACGGGGCCTACCGTCACTGTCCGTAACCGTTACTTTCAGCTATGACAGGCCAGGGGGCCGTAACTATGGCATCTGATTACGCCAAGACCCTCGGCGCGCGCTTGCGCGCCATCCGCACCCAGCAGGGGCTCTCGCTGCATGGCGTCGAGGAGAAGTCCCGCGGCCGGTGGAAGGCCGTTGTGGTTGGCTCATACGAGCGAGGCGACAGGTCCGTCACTGTTCAGAAGCTTGCCGAGCTTGCTGATTTCTACGGTGTCCCGGTATCGGAGCTGCTGCCCGGCGACGTCCTGCCGACCCTGATCGCCCCGGCGCCGAAGCTGGTCATCGACCTGGAGCGCATGGCGACGCTGCCCAAGGACAAGGCGGGCCCGCTGTCGCGCTACGTTGCGACGATTCAGAGCCAGCGCGGTGACTACAACGGCCGCGTGCTGTCGATCCGCCAGGAGGACCTCCGCTCCCTGGCCGTCATTTACGACAAGACGCCGGCTGACCTCACCGAGGAGCTCATCAGCTGGGGGATCCTGGACTCCGACGCCCGCGGGGCGATCGACACCTTCTGATCGGCGCACGCGCCAGACATCAAGACCGGGCAGGCTATGGGGCCTGCCCGGTCTTCGCTCGTAGTGAGCCGCGTCTGTCCGCTCGGCGGGGCCGCCAGCACCCTCGTGATCAGCGCCGCCGGCACCCGCGGATCTGTGCCGGGCCGGCGCTAGCCCGCCGTCGGCAGCGGCAGCGGCTGCTGTCGGCCCTGGATGCCCAGCGCGCCCTCCGCCAGTGACACGAAAGCCTCAGCATCCCGCAGCAGCTCGTCTGCCTCGCGCGCACTGACAGCGCGGGGCAGGCCGGCCTCGGCGGCAGCGCGCTTGGCCGCCCCGGCGGCAAAAAACGCCGCCCACTCTCGCAGCGCGGGCTCCACCTTTGGCAGCAACTCCCACACGCTCTGCGGGCGCCGACGCCGACCGCCGGGTGGCTCGGCTCGCGCCGCGACAACGGCGGCTGCCGCTCGCAACGCAGCTAGATGCGCACTGACGTACCGGGCGCCAGGGGTGACTTCGTCCTCAGCAGCGGCAAGTCCGTGCCGGGCCGACTCCATCAGCGCCAGCGCCGAGGACGCGATCCTCGCCTGGTGCCGATGCGCTCCCGGCCTCACCTGAACGATCGAGCTCATCGAAGCTCCTTCTCTGCTGTGCCCGGCCGGGCGGGGCGCTTCCCCACGCCTCACCCGGCCGAGGCGAGCAACCGAGGGGGCCCGGTGCTCATTCGCACAACACGATTCGAACATATATTCGCTCGCCTGTCTAGCTCTTGTATCTGCGTTCGAAGTTACAACGGGGGTCTGACAAAATGGCGGGCTGTGCGCGCCGGGCCAGCGCGGCGTCGGCAGGGCTCACGGCCGCACCGCTGCTGCGCCCGCTAGCGCAGCACCAGCGGGCTAGGCTGTGCTGGTGCAGGACACCACGGGCATTACCGAGCTATCGCGGCCCGACTTCGTGGCCAGCATCGGCGACTTTCTGAGGATCTACGCCGCCGCCATGGACGCGAGACAAGATGAGCTACCGTCCCGGCAAGCCATTATGGAGCGGCACGTCGGCAATCCTGGCTTCCGCGCGCTAGTGGTCTACAACGGCGCGCCGTCCCGGATGGTGGCGTTCACATACGGCTTCCACGGCCAGTCGGGCCAGTGGTGGCATGACGTAGTGCATTCGGCCATCGCCTCGCGTACGGGCGTCACTAGAGCCGATACCTGGCTGGACGACGTGCTGGAAATCGCAGAGGTACACGTTCATCCGGATTACCAGGCGCGCGGGATTGGCCGCCGGATGGTGCTGGCGCTGGCCTCAGGGCGTCTCGAGCAGCGGGCGCTGCTGTCGACGCGGGACGGTGAGACGCCGGCCCGCCGCCTGTACCGCAGCCTAGGCTTCACCGACCTGCTCACCGGATTCCTGTTCCCCGGCGGCGGCCCGGCCTATGCGGTGATGGGCGCCGAGCTCCCGCTCCAGGATCCGGCCGCCAGCGCCGAGTAAGACCGCAGCGCCCGACCGACTGCCTACGGCGCGACTGGCTACAAGGTGCGACTGGCTACGAGGTGCGACGGGTGCGGGGTGCGACTAGCTGCCGCGTGGGACTAGCTAGGACGTGGGGCTTGCTACGACGCGGTCGAGGGGCCCAGGCCGAGTACCTGGTAGATCTCCCTAGTCGCGCGTGAGCCGTTCAGCGTGTAGAAGTGCAGTCCCGGCACGCCCTCGGCCAGCAGCCGGTCGCACATCGCCGCAGCGAACTCGACGCCGATCTTGCGCACAGCGGACTTGTCGTCGGCGTGCGCATGGAG
>DASXKI010000398.1:0-5232 GCA_036496945.1 Streptosporangiaceae bacterium
ATCGCCTTGACCTGGGCGTTGCCGCCGACTCGGGACACCGACTGGCCGACGTTGATGGCCGGCCGGACGCCGGCGTTGAACAGGTCGGTCTCCAGGAAGATCTGCCCGTCGGTGATCGAGATGACGTTCGTCGGGATGTAGGCCGAGATGTCGTTGGCCTTGGTCTCGACGATCGGCAGCCCGGTCATCGAACCCCCGCCGAGTTCGTCCGACAGCTTCGCGCAGCGCTCGAGGAGCCGCGAGTGCAGGTAGAAGACGTCACCGGGGTAGGCTTCACGGCCTGGCGGCCGGCGCAGCAGCAGCGAGATGGCCCGGTACGCCTCGGCCTGCTTGGACAGGTCGTCGAAGACGATCAGGACGTGCTTGCCGTCGTACATCCAGTGCTGGCCGATCGCGCTGCCGGTGTACGGGGCGATGTACTTGTAGCCGCTCGGGTCGGAGGCCGGCGCGGCCACGATCGTGGTGTACTCCATCGCCCCGGCCTCTTCCAGGGACTGCTTGATGCCGGCGATCGTCGAGCCCTTCTGGCCGACCGCGACGTAGATGCAGCGCACCTGGCGGACCGGATCTCCTGAGACCCAGTTGTCCTTCTGGTTGATGATCGTGTCGATCGTGATCGCGGTCTTGCCGGTCTGCCGGTCGCCGATGATCAGCTGGCGCTGGCCGCGGCCGATCGCGGTCATCGCGTCGATCGCCTTGATGCCGGTCTGCAGCGGCTCCTTCACCGGCTGCCGCTGCACCACTGTCGGCGCCTGCAGTTCCAGGGCGCGCAGCGTGGTGTCCTCGATCGGGCCGAGGCCGTCGAGCGGCTCGCCGAGCGGGCCGACCATCCGGCCGAGGAACGCGTCGCCGACCGGGACGGACAGCACCTCCCCGGTCCGCTTTACCTGCTGACCCTCCTCGATTTCGGAGAACTCACCGAGGATGACCACGCCGATCTCGCGGATGTCCAGGTTCAGTGCGAGGCCGCGGACGCCGTTCTCGAACTCGAGAAGCTCGTTCGCCATGGCCGAGGGCAGGCCCTCGACGTGGGCGATGCCGTCGCCGCAGTCGGTGACCGTGCCGACCTCTTCACGCTCGGCACCAGCTGGCTCGTACTCTTCGACGAACCGCGCCAGTGCGTCGCGGATCTCATCCGGCCGGATTGTCAGCTCCGCCATCTTCCCCATTCCGTTCGTTTATTCCTGGGCCGGCTATGCCGCCGGCCACCGGGGGCCGGGCTTCGTGCCGGCCGAGTCAAGCCTCGTCAGCCTGTGAGTTTGCGCCGGACCTCGGCCAGGCGGCTGGCCGCGGTCCCGTCTATCAGCTCATCACCGATCATGATGGACACGCCACCCATGACCGCCGGATCGTGCACGACATTCAGGTGAATTCCCTGGCCGTAGGCCGCGGTGAGCGTTTCACCGAGCCTGCGCCGCTGTTCCGCTGTCAGCTCGGTGGCGACACGCACCACCGCCATGAGCTGTTCCCGCCGCCGGGCCGCTATCCCGGCGGCCAGGTCCAGCGCCGCCTGCGGAGAACGGCCGCGCGTGTGCGTCAGCAGCTGCGTGATCAGGCTCATCGACGGCGAGCTGACCTTGTTCTCCAGCAGGTTGGCGAGCAGGTCACGCTTGGCGTTCTCGGGCGCGGGCCCGATCAGCGCCGACCGCAGCGCCGGCTGCCCGGACACCAGGCGGCCGAACCTGAACAGGTCGTCCTCCAGGTCATCCAGCTTGTGCCTGCGCTGTGCGGACACCGTGAACGCCTCGATCGCGAGCTGCTCGATCGCGTCGGCCAGGTCGCTGGAGCTGGCCCAGCGGGCCGCGACGGCATCGGCGACCAGCTCCTCGGTTTCCGCGGCCACCTTGCCGTGCAGCAGCCGCCTGGCCACCGCCACCTTCTCCTCCGGCGGCTTGGTCGGGTCCGCCAGCGCGCGCCGCAGGCCGTGCTCGGAGTCGAGCAGCCGGACGACCGCGAACAGCTCGTCCCCGACCCGGTCCGCGCTGTCGGCGGTCGAGATCGCGGACAGCCGCTCCCGCAGCCCGGCGTAGGAGGCCCTGCTGACGCCGCGCATTACTGCCCGGCCCCCGTCGGGGTCGTGGCCTGGCTGGCGGCCTCGGCCGCGCCGGCGTTACCCGAGTCGAGCTCGGCGAGGAAGCGGTCGACCATCCGGTTCTGCCGGGCCACGTCGGTGAGCGACTCGCCCACGATGCGGCTGGCCAGCTCGGTCGCCAGCGCCCCGACCTCGACGCGCAGCTAGGTCAGCGCCTGCTGGCGGTCCGCCTCGATCTGGGACTGCGCCGCCTCGGTGATCCGGCGTGCCTCCGCCTCGGCGCGCTCCCGCATCTCGGCGATGATCGCGGCGCCCTGCTCCCTGGCCTCCTCGCGCATCCGCGAGGCTTCGTGCCTGGCGTCGTCGAGCTGCGCCCGGTACTGCTGCAGCACCGCCTGCGCCTCGGCCTGCGCCTCGTCGGCCCGGTTGATGCCGCCCTCGATCTGGTCGTGGCGCTCCTCGAGCGTCTTCATAATCCGCGGCAGGCCTATCCTGGCGAGGAAGCCGAACACCAAGACGAAAAGGATCGTGCCGATGATGAACTCGGGCCACGAGGGCAGCAGCGGGTTATACGACGCCGTGTCGGCAGCGAGTGGAATCATGGTACGCTCACTTCCTAGACGTGACTCATCAGGAGTAGTGGAAGATGAACGGCGCCACGAGGCCGATCAGGGCGAGCGCCTCGGTGAGCGAGAAGCCGATCCACATGTAGAGCGAGATGCGGCCGGTCGCCTCGGGCTGCCGGGCCATGGCCTCGATCGCGTGACCGAACACCAAGCCGATGCCGATACCAGGGCCGATGGCGGCGAGGCCGTAGGCGACCGCGCCGATGTTGATGCTCGTGATCGTGGTGGTGGTGGCGGCGAGTGACATTAATCCATTCCTTTACGTTGCGGCCCTCCCGGGCCTCTGAGAGTAACTCGCAGGTGGTGAAGTGAGGTGCGGGCTAGTGAGCCGGTTCCACGGAGGACGCTATGTACGTGGCGGTCAGCGTGGTGAAGATGAACGCCTGCAGCAGGGTGACCAGGGTCTCGAGCACGAAGACGAAGATCGCCACCGCGAACGAGCCCGCGGCGTACAGCAGGCCGACGGACAGGCTCAGCAGGTACCACGTCGCGATCGTGAAGATCGTCAGCAGCAGGTGACCGGCGAACATGTTCCCGAACAGCCGCACCCCCAGCGTGAACGGCTGGAAGACGAAGAACCGCAGCAGCTCGACCGGCACCAGGATGATGTAGATCGGCGCCGGCACGCCCGGCGGGATCATGTTCCTCAAGTAACCCCAGGCGCCCTGGTGCTTGAAGCCCAGGTACAGGTAGAGGAAATAGACGATGAACACCATCGGCCAGACGAAGCCGATCCTGGACGTGACCGGGAACTGCAAGATCGGGATCAGTTCCATGATGTTCATGATGTAGATGAAGAAGAACAGCGACACGAGGAACGGCAGGTACGAGTCGCCCCTCGCGCCCAACGACGGGCGGAGGATCTGGTCCCGCACGGCCAGGATGGCCATCTCGCCGAGGCTCTGCGTGCGGCCCGGGATCAGCTTGGGCTTGCGGAACGCCGCCCAGAAGAACCCGATCACCACGACCGCGGCCAGGATCGCGAGCAGCATCGGCTTGGTAAAGCTGAACGAGCCGATCGTGAATATCGGCGTCCAGATGAAGTCCTGCAGGCCGGGGGCGGGGAACCCGCACCCGCTAAAGATGTGGCAGCTGCCGCCCGCGGCGGCCGCAACGGCACCGGTCACCGGCTCTTCTCCTCCCGGGGAATTCCCCTCCGGTGGCTCGCGCGCCGGATCGCCGACGCGCTCATGCCTGTCTCCATGTCCTTGTTTTCGCCCGCGCCCGCGTTCCGGCCATAGCGCCAGATGACGAAGCCGAGCGAGATCGCGAGCCCGGCCAGCATGCCGATCGGGAAAAGCATCTCCACGTGCACCGCGCGCCCGATCAGCCAGCCGATGGCACCGTAGGCAGCCATGCCGCTGAGCAGGTAGCTGAGCACCGTCCAGCCGATATTCAGCCCCTCGGCACGACCTTCCGCTTCGGCGCTGGTGTCTCGCCGGCCGCGCACGCTCACGTCGCTCACGCCTTACCGCTCCCGTCCGGGTCCACATACGGGAGCTTGAGCTTTATCGTGGTGACGACCTCCGCCACGCCCCAGGCCAGGATGCAGATGATCGCGGTGAAGCCGAGCATCCGGCCGTTGAACGCGGTGGACTTGCCTAGCAGGATCACCACGATCGCGAAGCCGATGATCTTGACCACGTAGCTGATCATGGCCGCGGCCATCATGACCTGCGGGCTGATCTTCGCTGCACGGCCCACGACGAGCACGCTGATGCCGAAGAACGCCGTGACGATCGCCACCCCGATCAGCGCGCCGTAAAGGCCCTTGGCACCGCCCAGCGCGGCGCAGACGGCGACGCATACGGCAGCGACCGCGCCGGTGAGCGCGGCCGAGCGCCGTACGACGCGGCCATAGGTTGCCATCATCTGCTTGGCTCCTGGGGGATCGCTGGCTTCGCTGCTCAGATGGGTTTGCCCCAGCGGAGCTTCCCTGGACACGGCACCCGAAGGGGCGATACCGCGCCCGCGGCCTGGATGCCCGGGCTTGCCGCGGTCCACGAAAAGTATCACGGGCCTCTCGCTTGCCAGCAGGGGAGGTGCTTGTGAAGCACATCACAAGCTTCTTGACTGTTACTTTACCTGATTGCTGACTTTACATGACCCTAGGGCGGGCCCGCGAGGGGCCCCCTCACCAAGTTCCGGCACGTCGGACAGTGATTGGCGCCAAATCCGGCACGCTAGCCTCGCCGGTCCCCGCCTGCCCCAGGCGTCCCGAACGTCAAGGCCGGGTTGGTCCCCGGCGGTTGGGCAGCGGCGCGCGGCGCGCCGCCCCGTTCGCGCGCGCGCCGGTCACCGGCAACCCGTTCCCTGGCGACCCGTTCGACGGCACGCCGTTCGACGGCAAGCTGTCGAGCACCGCGCCCGGTGCGGGCATCCCGTCGGGGAGAGTCGCGTTCGGTGCGGCGCCATTCGGAACTGCCGCCGCGTAGCTGGTAGCGCTCTCAGGTTCACCGGAACGGACCGTGCGTACTCGCTGCACCCCATGTCTCGGGACGGGTGCACCGCGCCACGGGCGGAGCCGTGGCATCGTCGCCGCGAGCAGCACCGCGATGGCGGCCACGGTGGCCA
>DASXKI010000399.1:0-4775 GCA_036496945.1 Streptosporangiaceae bacterium
CCGCCCTCCTGATGGATCCGTCGCAGGTGATGCGGCTGGAAGTTGGAGACGCCGATGGAACGCGCGCGTCCGTCCCGGTAGAACTCCTCCAGCGTCCGCCAGGTCGACACGAAGTCGCCGTCGTACCTGGTGGGCAGCGGCCAGTGGATCAGGAACAGGTCCACGTAGTCGGACCCGAGCGCCCGGAGAGAGCCGTCAAAAGCGGCGCGGGCGTCATCGGGCCGGTGCGCCCCGTTGTTCAGCTTGGTCGTGATGAAGACATTGGCACGGTCAACGCCGAACTTGCTGATGGCGGCGCCGACTTCGGCCTCGTTCCCATACGCCTGAGCCGTGTCGACATGCCGGTAGCCAGCCTCGAGGGCGCTGGTAACGGCGGCGAAGGTCTCTTTCGGCGGAACCAGGAAGACGCCGAAGCCGAGCTGCGGGATCTCCTGGCCGTTGTTCAGCATGATCTGAGGGATGACGGTCACGACAGGCGCTCCTTCGCGGCTGATTGCGGTTCCTCGTCTGGCCTCCGCGTAGCTACTGCCCCCGCTCCGGACGGGCTACGCCTGCTCGGCCAGTTCCTGCCAGGTCCGGCCGCTGCGCACGCTGGCTGGCTGCTCGGCGGTGATGTCCGAGCCCGGCCGCGCGAAGGCGTCCCGGACCTTGACCAGTATCCAGCGCCGATCGCCGGTGGCAGTCAGCGCGAAGCCGCCTGCCAGCTTGCTGCCGTCGAGCAACACCGACAGATGACCAGGGTCGTCGCGCGCGATCTCGGCCGGTCCCTCGTCCCAGATGATCACCGCGCCGCTCCCGCGCGCCCGCCGCGGACCCGCATCGGATTCGTCCCGGCCGTGCACGCCCTCGAAGTCGCCGGCCGACAGGTCGTGGTCCTCGACCGGCACCGCCAGCCTGCGGACAGCCGGGTCGAGCGACGGCCCCTTCGGCACCGCCCAGGAGCGCAGCACGCCGCCGAGCTCGACGCGAAGGTCGTAGTGCAGGCGCGTCGCATCGTGAAGCTGCACCACGAACCGTGACCTGATCACAGCGCGAAGCTACCGCAGCGTGGTGGCAATCGGCCGGCGGCCCGCACCGGATACCGGGTTGGTGGTCTAGCCGAGCTTGGCGAAATACGAGCTTTGCGAAATAACAGCCTGATCACGATCTCAGCCGCTAACATCAGGCGCCATGCGATCCATGGGTGAGATCGGACGATTGCTGGCCGCGCTCGGCGCGGGGCTCATGCTCGCTGCTTGCGGCACTGTCGCGCACCCCGCGAGCGCTGCGCACCCGGTGCGGCAGGCGCAGCCGGCGACGCTGGCTACCGCAGTGACGCGCGAACTGCCCCGTTACGGCAATCCTGGCGGTACCGCCACGGTGCCGCCAGCGGCCAAGGCGGTCGGCACCGCCCACCCGAGGACCGTGATTGGCAAGGGCACACCGACCTTGTGCACCTCGGCTGCGGTCGTCAGGGCCGTGGCGAGGGGCGGCATCGTCACATTTAACTGCGGCCCCAGCCCGGTCACGATCACGATGACGGCCACGGCCAAGGTCGAGAACACGCACCGCCGGACGGTGCTTGACGGTGGCGGCAAGGTCACCCTGAGCGGGGGCGGCAAGGTCCGCATCCTGTACATGAACACCTGCGATCCCAAGCAGCACTACACCAGCGGCGACTGCTGGGAGCAGAAGTGGCCGCAGCTCGTCGTGCAGAACCTGACGTTCGTGGACGCCTACTCGGCGGTCCGGCAGACCGCGACCTCAAACTACGGCGGCGGCGCCATCTTCGACGAAGGCGGCCAGCTCAAGGTCGTCAATTCCGGGTTCATTGACGACAAGTGCTATAGGTCCGGCCCTGACCTCGGCGGCGGGGCGATCCGCGCTCTCGGCATGTGGCAGGGCAGCCCTGTCTACATCACCAGGGACACGTTCCGCGGCGGCCGGTGCTCGAACGGCGCCGCGCTGAGCAGCATCGACGCCAAGTGGGACGTGTTCGACAGCTTCTTCGCCGACAACAGGGCCGTCGGCTGGGGCAAGAACCCAAGGCAGCCGGGCACCCTGGGCGGTGGCAGTGGCGGCGCGATCTACACCGACGGCGACAGCTACAGCGTGCTCATCGACGGCACGATCATGCGCTACAACAGCGCCCGCGAGGGCGGCGGCGCCATCTTCTTCGTGGTCGACGCTGGCGCCGGGACGTTGACGATCGAGCACTCCAGGCTGGCTCACAATCCGAGCGGGCAGTTCCAGAACGCGCCCGGCATCTTCGACAACGTCGACGGGACTGACGTGCAGCCGGTCGTGATCGGCCCGAAACCCAGCTGACGTTCGGGCGGCAGTCCGGCGGCCGCGTCCCGTGGCTCAGATGCGGCCGGAATCGAGCGCCTCGGCGATCGCGCGCGCCCCATCGGTCGTCATCTTGATCTTCGGGCTCAGCGCGGTCGGCCAGGTGGACAGCTTCGCCACGACAGTCTGGCTCGGCACATGCACGAAGATGTGCTGGCCGTTGATGCCCGAGGCGTCGAAGAAGGGGACGGCCGGCTCGCTCACCCACCAGCAGTTCCGGTAGTGGGCCCCGGCCGGGAAGCCGGGCGCATCGCCGCCCGCGACGAACGCCTGCGGCCCGTCGGCCGCGCCCGCAATGGTGTCGCGTATCCATTCCGGCGGCACCACGCCGCGATGGCGCGACCCTGTCTTGGCCCCTGTGCTCCGGGCGCCTGGAGACCCCCGAGACCCGCGCGGCCCCGACCCGCCTGCCGCGAAGAGCAGGCCGAACCTGCCCACGTCACGCAGCGTCGCGCAGACCCCGCCGTCGGCCATCGCGTTGCCGCGGGCGTCGACCGTGATTTCCGCATCGAACTCCGCGCCCATGGGCTGCCACAGCAGGCTCGCGATCAGCTGGTGCAGGCGCGCGCCGCCAGCCTTCTCCAGGACCCAGCCGAGCACGTCGGTGAGGATGGACCGGTACCGGAACGGGCCGCCGTGCGCGCCGTCGTTGTGCAGGGTGGCGTAGTAGGCCAGGGCATCAGCAGGACGGGGCTCGACGCCGTCGGGTCGCCACAGATAGACCCGCTCGTACGTCCGGACGTCGGACTCGAGGTCGTGGTACGACTCGTCGAAGTGCGTCCCGGCCCGCATGTCCAGCAGGTGCTGGACGGTGGCGCCCTGGAAGGAGGTGCCTGCGAGTTCCGGCACAATTTTCTCGACTGCCGCGGACACGTTGAGGAGGCCCTGACCCGCCAGGATCCCGGCTACCGCGCCGACCACCGACTTGGACACCGACATCAGCAGGTGCGGGGTGTCGGGCGTCATACCGTTGAAGTACTGCTCGGAGATGATCGTGCCGCGGTGCAGCACGAGGAACCCGTCGGTGTGCGTCTCAGCCAGCATGTCGGCGATCGTGAGATCGTGCCCTGCGGACCGGAATGTCAGACCGGAAATGTCCCGCTCGGCTCGCGGCAGCCGCAGCGTGCTGCCCGCACCTCGGCTGATCCGGGCTGTCGGGATGAGCTCGCGGATGTGCTGGAACGCCCATCGGTTGAACGGCGGATCCTGCCAGTTCCCGAGCGTCACCAGCGATGGGGCTGGGAACGGGGGCACTCCTGCCATCAGCGGGCGAACATTATCCGGCGGACCTGAGGGCTCGGCCATTAGGCTAATTTAGTGGACTCTGTGACAGATGGCACCGGCTCGCCCGGTGACCCCGGGCTGACCGTCGCCGTCCCCGTGCCGGAGCGCCACGGCCGCCAGGTCATCCCGCTGCGCAGCCGCAAGGTCGACTGGATCCTGCTGGCGTTCTTCGCCGTCAACCTGTTCTTCATCACCTACTTCGTGGATGTCGAGCAGCTGACGGTCGCCAATCCGTTGCACTTCAGCTATCCGGCCTGGCCGCCGCGAGCGATCGTCGACATGGTGCACTCCTACGGCCAGAAGTACGACCCGTTGCTGATGGCCAGGCCCGCCTTCTGGCGGATGACGATCTGGATCGACGTGCTCTGGAACGGCCCGTTCTACGTCGCCGCTATCTACGCGATCAGCCGCGGCCGCGAGTGGATCCGGGTCCCCGCCCTGGTCTGGTCAGGCTCCATGAGCGCTGTGGTGCTGAGCATCCTGGCCGAGGAGTACAACGGCATCCACGCAACGCCGCACTTCCCGATTGTGCTGCTCCTCAACGTCCCCTGGCTCGCGCTGCCGCTTGGCACCATCATCCGGATGGCCCGCGAGCATCCGTTCACCCGGCTCGCCGCGACCCCGGCCCGGGTGCCAGCGGTCCCGGCCGCCTCGTTATCCGTTGCGGCCGTGCGCATGCCCGCCATTGCCGCTTCCGCCGCCCGCTGGAGGCACCGCATGAAGGCATCGACCAAGCCCCCGGCAGCCAGCGTGCCGCCGCCTGAGTCGGGCTCCTACGCGCTCGCTGAGGCAGAGCGAGTTTTCCGCTGGTATGCGCGCAACGCCCGCGGCAGCAGGTACCGGTTCCAGATCTCGGAGATGATCCTGCTCGCGGCCTCCGCCGCGGTGCCTGTGGCAGGGATCCTGACGCCCGACGACGCACGACCTGCCGCGATCATCGGCGCCGCCGTTGTCGTGCTGACCGGCTTCAGGTCCGTCTTCCACTTCTACGACAACTGGACGCGGCTCGCGGGCACGTGTGCCGCCATCAAGGCAGAACTGCGGCTGTATGCGGCGTCCGTCGAGCCCTACGAGGATCCTGCGACCCGCGACGAGGTCCTGCTCCGGAAGATCAACTCAACCGAGCTCACGGAGACCGGGAAGTGGATGACGCTGCCGTCGCC
>DASXKI010000400.1:0-3757 GCA_036496945.1 Streptosporangiaceae bacterium
GTTCGCTAGCTCGGCGGCCTTGAAGGGCAGGCCGCGGACCCGGTTGTAGGAGACTACGTCGACCAGGTAGCGGCCGCGCAGCAGCAGCGCCAGCTGGCCCAGGTTGATCTCGGGCACCAGCACCTTGTCGTAGGACCGCAGTACCTCGCCGAGGTTGGCCGGGAATGGCGACAGGTGCCGCAGGTGCGCCTGGGCCACAGACCCGCCCGCCGTGCGGACCCGGCGTACCGCCGCGCCGATCGACCCGTAGGTCGAGCCCCAGCCGAGGACGAGTACGCGCGCGCTGCCGTCCGGGTCGTCGACCTCAACCGGTGAGATGTCCGCTGCGATGCCGTCGATCTTGGCCTGCCGCAGTCGCACCATCGTGTCGTGATTGTCCGGGTCGTACGAGATGTCACCGGTGCCATCGGCCTTCTCGATGCCGCCGATGCGGTGCTCAAGCCCGGGCGTCCCTGGCACTGCCCACGGCCGTGCAAGGGTCTTTGGGTCGCGCTGGAACGGCAGGAACGGGGGGCCGTCAGTCCCGTCGACGACCACGTTCCCGCTTGCGAACTTGAATTCATCCCGCAGCTTGGGCAGCCCGTCCACGCTGGGAATCCGCCAGGGCTCGGACCCGTTGGCGAGATACCCGTCGGACAGGATGATCACCGGCGTGCGGTACTTCACCGCGATCCGCACCGCCTCCATCGCGGTGTCGAAGCAGTCAGCCGGCGTCGATGGCGCGACGACCGCGACTGGCGACTCCCCGTTCCGGCCGAACAGAGCCATGAGCAGGTCAGCCTGCTCGGTCTTGGTCGGCATGCCAGTCGACGGGCCGGCCCGCTGGATGTCGCAGATGATCAGCGGGAGCTCGACCGAGACGGCAAGTCCGATCGTCTCGGCCTTCAGGCACATGCCAGGGCCGGACGTCGTCGTCACGCCGAGGCCGCCGCCGAAGGAGGCGCCGAGGGCCGCGCCGACGCCGCTGATCTCGTCCTCAGCCTGCATGGTGCGGACGCCAAACCGCTTCAGCTTGGACAGCTCGTGCAGGATGTCGGAGGCCGGGGTGATCGGGTAGGAGCCGAGGAACAGCGGCAGCCCCGAGCGCCGGGACGCGGCGACCAGACCGTAGGACAGCGCCGTGTTGCCGGTGATGTTCCGGTACTTGCCAGGCGTGAGCGCGGCCGGCTTGACCTCGTACTGGACCGAGAACGCCTCGGTCGTCTCGCCGTAGTTCCAGCCTGCCTGGAAGGCGGCCTTGTTGGCGGCCAGGATCTCGGGCTTGGCGGCGAACCGTGAGTCCAGGTACTTGAACGTGCCCTCGACGGGCCGGTTGTACAGCCACGACAGCAGGCCGAGCGCGAACATGTTCTTAGCCCGCTCGGCGTCCTTACGCGTGATGTCGAAGTCCTCGAGCGCCTTGACCGTCACCGACGTGATCGGGATGGCGTGCAGCCGGTAGGCCTCCAGCGAGCCGTCTTCCAGCGGGTTCGCCTGGTACCCGACCTTGGCCAGGTTGCGCTTGGTGAACTCATCGGTATTGGCGATGATGTCGGCGCCGCGTGGCACGTCGTCCAGGTTGGCCTTCAGGGCCGCCGGGTTCATCGCGACAAGCACGTCGGGCGCATCACCCGGGGTGAGGATGTCGTGGTCGGCGAAGTGCAGCTGGAAGCTAGACACGCCAGGAAGCGTGCCAGCAGGCGCGCGGATCTCGGCCGGGAAGTTCGGCCACGTGGACAGGTCATTGCCGAAAGCCGCAGTCTGCTGGGTGAACCTGTCCCCGGCGAGCTGCATGCCGTCGCCGGAGTCGCCGGCGAACCTGATGATGACTCGATCGAGCTGCTGGACCTGCTTGGTCACAGTCTCCCGGCCTCCTTCACGCGCCGAGGCCGGGATGAAGACGCGGTGACGGCGTGCATCTTTGCGTGATTTCTCGTTACATGTTTCTTGTTAGTACTGCGTGCTCCGGTGGCCCGGATGGCGTGGCTGAACGTCATACTCGCGACACTACGGCCTGCACCGTGCATGGGCAGAACCGCCGCCACGCCAGGGCCCCCGCCACGTACGGAACTCTTGCCGCAGCTAGAACCCCATTCTAGTACAGAAGCCATAACATCCAGGTTGGTCCCGCATATACGACGCGCTACGCAGCTCGGCGGTTCACTGGCATCCGCGGACGTGTCTCACGCCCCAAAATTAGCCGGCCCCGGTTACGCAGCGTGTCAGGGCGATGACCCGCAGCGTGTCGACGAGCTGGCCAG
Source organism: Streptosporangiaceae bacterium (assembly GCA_036496945.1). GTDB lineage: Bacteria > Actinomycetota > Actinomycetes > Streptosporangiales > Streptosporangiaceae > JAJYUU01. The sequence goes on from DASXKI010000400.1 coordinate 2,241, forward strand.
TCGGCGCGTTTCGCTCTCTCTGGCTTTTTCAGCGCTATCCGCTGAAAATGCCAGGCGCCGAGCGCCGATCGCTGAAAATGCCAGACGCTGGCTGCGATCGGCGGCCGGGCATTTCATTCGCGGCTCACGGCGGCGGTCAGGTCGACAAGCTGCGCGAGCGTGTCGAGCCGCTGATGGCGGTCCCCGTCGAGCTTGGCCTGCAGCGTCGTGATGCCGGCGTCCCGGTACAGCCGCAGCCGCTGCGTAATCATGGCGGGCGTGCCGATGAGGTTCGTCTTGATTCCCAGCTCGAGTGGCACCCGGTCAGCCGCCTCCTCGCGGCGGCCAGCGAGCCAGAGGCTCTGCACGGCCTCGACGTCGGCGCCGTAGCCCTGGCGGGTGAAGGCCGCGTTGTAGAAGTTCTGGTCCTTCGAGCCCATGGCGCCGATGGTGAACGCGTAGCCACGCGCATGCCGGCGCGCGGCCGCTGTCGCCGCTTCCTCGTCCGCCGTGATCTCGACGCCGACTGGGATCACCAGATCGAGGTCGGCCAGCGACCGGTGCGCCTTGGCCGCGCCAGCCCGGAGCCGGTCCAGGAAGACGTCAGCGTGCTCGGGCATGAAGGTGTTGCCGATCCAGCCGTCGGCCAGCTCGCCGGTCAGCTCCAGATTGCGTGGCCCGAGCGAGGCGACGTAGACGGGTACTGCAGCTGGCGGCAGCATGGAACGAATGGCGCGGCCCTGTCCGCCTGGCAGCGGCAGCTGATAGGCCCGGCCCTGGTGGCTCAGCCGATCGCCGGCCGCGACCATCCTCACGATCTCGATGGTCTCGCGCGTCACCGCCAGCGGGGCATCGAACCTGACCCCGTGCCAGCCCTCCATCACCTGCGGGCCGCTGGTCCCGATGCCGAGCCGGAACCGGCCGCCGGACAGCAGTTGCAGCGACATGGCCGACATCGCGAGCATGGCCGGCGTCCGGGCGCCGAGCTGCGCGATTGCCGATCCCAGGCTGATCCGGTCGGTTTGGGCCGCCAGGAAGGCCAGCGGCGTGAGTGCGTCCTGCCCCCACGCCTCTGCGACCCACACTGAAGTCGCACCGATCCGCTCGGCGTCCCGGACGAAGTCCGCATCTTGCTGTGACGCCACGTGGGCGGCGATGCCTACCTGCATGCCCTCATTGTCACGCTAGGGTTCCCGGCTATGTGCGGCGTAGCATGCGACCGTGGATGGTGCCGAGCTCAGATATGCGGATTGCCCGACGACCGAGGCTGAGCTTCGCATCGACGCACCGCCCGCCGCTGTCTGGCAGCTGGTCTGCGACATCCAGACGCCCGCCGAGTTCAGCTCGGAGTTCCAGGGCGGTCAGTGGCTCGATGACGCGACGGGGCCGGCGCTCGGCGCGCGCTTCCGCGGGCGCAACTTCCACGAGGCCCGCGGCAGCTGGGAGACGGTGTCGACGATCTGCGAGTTCGAGCCGGACCGGGTCTTCGGCTGGGCGGTCGGCGATCCGGAGGTCCCGGCGGCACGCTGGCGGTTCTC
>DASXKI010000401.1:0-13899 GCA_036496945.1 Streptosporangiaceae bacterium
AGCGTCTCGCCCGGCCGCACCCGCAGCGACAGGCCGCGCAGGACCGGCTCGGACGGCACGTAGCCGAAGTGCACGTCGTCCAGCTCGATGTCCTTGCTGCCCGGCGGCAGCACCAGGGCGTCCGGCTTCTCGGTCAGTACCGGCCGTGAGTCGATGACCTCGAACACCCGGATCACGCTGGCCCGGGCTTCCTGCCCGATGGTGATCAGGTTCGTGAGCGCGCGGACCGGGTTGACCATCTGGGCCAGGTAGGAGGCGAAGGCGAGGAAGGTACCGAGCGTGATGTTGCCCTTGATGGCGAGCCAGCCGCCGAACAGCAGGACACCGACCTGGCCGAGAGACGGGATCGCGCCGAGCGCCGGGCTGAACCTGGCCATCAGCCGGACGGAGCGGACCCTGGCCGCGTAGAGAAGCCGGCTGATGCCTTCCAGCCGGTCGATTTCCTGATTCTCCTGGCCGAAGCCCTTGACCACGCGGACGCCGGTGACCGCGCCCTCGACGACGCCGGCGACCTCGCCGGCCTTCTGCTGGGCATCCCAGCTGGCCGGGAAGAGGCGGCGCCGGGACGCGATGGACAGGATCAGCAGTACCGGGCCGACGGCGAGCGAGATCAGCGCGAGCAACGGCGACAGGTAGAACATGACGCCGATCGACAGCACAAATAGCAGCGCGTTGCCGATCAGCATGGGCATCATGCTGAGCAGGCTCTGGACCATGTTCAGGTCAGAGATGGACCTGCTGACGATCTGGCCGGTGTGGAGCTGGTCCTGCCGCGCCCCGTCCAGCTTGGTCAGCGAGCCGAATAGCTCGGTGCGCAGGTCGTGCTGGACGTCCAGGGAAAGCTGGCCGCCGCGATACCGGCGCAGGTAGACGGCGCCGAAGCTGATCAGCGCTGCCACGATCAGCAGCGTCGCGCCCGGCCAGATGGGCTGGGTGTGCTTGACGATCGAGTTGTCGATGATGTCGCGCTGGATCAGCGGGATGGCCGTCGCCACCAGAGTGGCGACCAGCGAGGCGCCGAAGGCAATCAGGGTGAGGCTCTTGTGCCGCCAGCAGTACGCCGTCAGCCGCCGCAGCCAGCCCTCGCCATAGCCCGAGCCGAGCGGGGGCTGCTGTGTGGCGGCTGACCGGCGCGTCTTGATGCCCCGCCTCACCGCTGGCCCGTGCTCTGGGCCGCGGACTCCGCCAGCCGGGCCCGGCGGCGCTCGGTCATTGACTCGTCGAGCTTGAGCAGGTCGGCCACGATCTGGTCGCGGCATCCGGTGTGATCAAGCAGCGATCCGAACCACGCCGCGTACGCGGCGTCGGCCCGCTCGATGGCCGCCTGGCCGGCCTCGGTCAGATGCAGTCGCACAACCCGCCGGTCGCCTGCCTCAGCCTCGCGACAGACCAGTCCCGCAGCGACGAGGCTGTCGCCCGTAGCGGTGAGCGTGGGCCTGGCGACGGCGAGCTTCTCGGCCAGCCGCGCGGACCGCTCGCCGCCCAGGCCGATGAGCTTGAGGATTCGGTACTGCTGCGGGCTGATGCCGGCGTCGATCCGTTCCAGGACGCGGGTGATCCGCAGCACGGCCAGCACCGCGCTGATCGTCACGTCCTCGTCCACGTCAGCAGCCACCTCGGCTGACTCCACCACCCGCAGCTCCTTTGGTACGGCATGCTTATAGTTCGTCAGTCTAACAAGCGTGCAAGGTGCGTTGTTCCGTGGCTGTTGCGCGCTGCCCAGCGATGACCCGGCCCCAGATCGCGGTTTCTGCAACGACGCCAGGCCGCGCGCCAGGGACGCACCCGGACCGCAGTGGCCAATCACGCCATTGCAGCCGCCTTGCGCAGCAACACCGACCGTTCGCGGACGTTGCTGCAGAGTCGGGCAGCGAGCTCCAGTTCGGCCCGTGCCTCGGCGGTCAGGCCGAGCCGGGCGAGCAGCTCGCCGCGCACGCTCGGGAGCAGGTACGACCCCGACAGACGGTCGGAGGCGACCAGCTCGTCCACAATTGACAGCGCCTGCTGTGGTCCGTCCGCCATCGCGACGGCGACGGCGCGGTTGAGCTCGACGACGGGTGACGGAGCCACGCGGCCGAGCGCCTCATAGAGGAGCACGACGCGCTCCCAGTCGGTCGTTTGCACCGAGGATGCCGACGCATGGCAGGCAGCGATGGCTGCCTGCAGACCGTACGGTCCGAGGCCGCGGCCGACAGCCGAGGCCCGGCCGATCGCAGCCAGACCGCGACGGATCGCCGACCGGTCCCACAGGCGCCGGTCCTGATCCTCCAGGAGCACCGCCTCGCCATCGGGCCCGGTGCGTGCGGGAAAGCGCGCGGCCGTGAGCTCGAACAGGGCGAGCAGCCCGTGTACCTCCGGTTCATCGGGCAGCAATGCGGCCAGCATCCGGCCCAGCCGGATCGCCTCGTACGCGAGATCGGGGCGCAGCAGGCGGTCACCGGTCGTCGCCGTCGAGCCCTCCGTGAAGATCACGTACAGCACGTTCAGGACGCCGCCGAGCCGCTCGCGCCGCTGCTCAGAGGGCGGCAGCTCGAACGGCACTCCGGCCGCGGCGATCGTCTTCTTTGCGCGCGTGATCCGTGCCTGGACTGTCGGCACGGGCACGAGGAACGCCCGGGCGATCTCCTCGCTCGACAGGCCGCCGACCGCGCGCAGCGTCAGGGCCAGGCGGGCTTCGGGCGAGAGCACCGGATGGCAGGCCACGAACATCAGCGCGAGGATGTCGTCGTCGACCCGGTCGGGATCCCACGGCAGGTCATCCGACTGGTCCCGCCGGGCCACCGCGCCCGAGCTCGCCTCACCCTCGGTGAGCTGGCCGGCGAGCATGGCGTACCGCTCGTCGAGTGCCGACCGGCGGCGGAAATTATCGATGGCGCGCCGCCGCGCGGTCGCCAGCAGCCAGCCCACCGGGTTCGCCGGCGCACCGTCACGCGACCAGGTGACGAGCGCCTCCGCCACCGCCTCCTGGGCGGCGTCCTCGGCGAGCTCGAAGTCCCCTGTGTAGCGGGCTAGCGCACCGACGATCCGTGCGGACTCGATACGCCAGACGGCCTCGACGGCCCGCCGCGCCGACTCGGTGCTCGGCGGGCCGCCAGTGGCCGCGGGCATCAGATCTGGCCGGTCCGCTCGCGCCACGCCCGCTCTTTGATGATCCAATCGTTGTCCTGCGGGAACTCGTCGATGCTTGGCACGCGGCGGACCTCGCACTTCGTGCCGGCAACCGCCGGGAGTCGCTTGGCCCACTCGACGGCCTCCTCCTTCGAGGCCACGTCGATCACATAGAAGCCGCCGAACAGCTCCTTCGTCTCGCCGTACGGACCGTCTGTGACCACCGGCGTCTCGCCGCTGAAGTCGACCACGACGCCCTGGGAAGGTTCGTCAAGGCCCTCCATGGCGACGAGCACGCCAGCCCGGATCAACTCCTCATTGAATCGACTCACCGTCTCGAGCGTCTGCTCGAAGGGCGTCTCCATCATCTTCGCGACGGATTCGTCCGTGCCACGCATGATCAGCATGTACTTCGCCATCTTCGGTCTCCCAGCTATCAGGCCGCTTCTCGACCCTCTCACTCCTAGGTCGAATGGCGCAGCTGCCGATCGACAAGGCAGACAGACGCAGGGCAATTTGCGCCTCCGGACCAGGTGTCCAGCCGGGGTGGCGGCCTTCTCACTTGTGACTTCGGATGACTACGATCCGCGCGGTCGCAAGTAGCGGTAACACGCCCTCGCTAGCAGTCTGTCCCGGTCCAGCATATGGCGACCGACCGCGGGCACGTCCGGGTCGTCGCTGCTGGTGTCCGCGGGCGGCGCCAGTCCTGGGGTTGCTCCTAGCTGGGCTGCTCCTCTAGTGGGGCTCCTGCTAGGGGGGCTGCTCCTAGCTCGGCCGCCCGTTGCTGGGCTGCTCGTCGCCGGGCTGCAGCTATGCGGGGTGCTTCTTTCCGCTCTGCTTCTCGCTTGTCGGCTGCTTCCCTGTCTGCTTCTTGCTGGGCTGGCGATTTCTCCAGCGCAGTCCCGGACTGCGCAGTGGCCACTCCGAGACTGGCCAGCCGGCGCCTCTGCCGGAGCTTCTGCGGCATGGCCGGCAGCCAGGTGACAGCCCAGGCCTGCGCATCCAGCCTTGCCGCGCTCCAGACATCGTCCTTGATCCCGTCGGCGACCTTGGCGCCGGCCGAGCGCAAGCCGCCGCCGCTGACACCAAGCGCGGTAGCCACGGTCACCAGGCTTGTCCACAGCTTGGCTGTCCCGTGGCTGTTGGCGATCGCCAGGTAAAGAAGCCCTCCGGTTGCCGCCACGACGATCACCACGACTGGCCAGAATCGCCGGAGGATCGCGGCCGTCAGCAGCCGGGCGGTTCGCACCAGAGACTCCCCCGCCTGGACCCATGCGTCCGCGCTCGTCTGGTCGCTGGCGTCCGCCTCGCCCGCGAGTAGCGCATGCCATGCCGACCCCTGAGTGTGCAAGGCATCCACCACTGACCAGTGCGCCGTGGTCCACTCGTTGCCCTTCTTGAGACGGACCGCATTAGTGTCGGCCCAGTCTTGCCAGTTCTGCAGCGACCGGCTAACGGTCGCGCGTGACAGTGCCGGAGTCGCACCGCCTGCCTCGGCAAGCCACCTCTGCAAGGTGGCGAGCCGGTGGCGGCTGAACTGCTGGAGAAAGAACTCTGCGCCCGTGGCCTTATCGGGGAGCCAGCATGTGTCGCTCAGCGCCCGGCCCAGCTGATAGGCGTTGAGCTGCTCGTAATCGAGAACCAGCCGTTCGAGAATCTGCAGGTGCAGGGCTAGGACCGCTGGCTGAAAGCCCCTATGCGCCGGGGATTTCCAGGCTTTCTTGATGCCCTCGCTCGACAGGTCCCTCGCATACGGCTTCAGCAGATCGTCCAGCTCTACGAGTGCTAGCGCCATCTGGTCGTCTTCGTCAAGCTCAGAGATCGTGGGCAGGTGATCGGAGGGGCTCGTCGCTCGTCGGTGCTGCAGAGGGCCGAATAGCTGCGACATCAACCATCCCAGCGAGAATATGGAGCCCGCTGCCGGAGCGGTAACGCCCGCTGCCTCAGCCGACATTGGTGCCTCCCTTACTCACAACCCCACTTGCGGCACTTCCTCTGATGGCTGCCACGCCATTTTGAATAGTGTGGCAACTTCCAGCAGGATTGCCTATGAAACCCGCGTTCCCGCTCAACATGTCCGCCGGTGGCCGGGCAGTGCAAGTGTGGCCATGCAAGTGTGGCGGCAGGTAAGAAATCCTTTGACCTGCGGTACGGGGCTGGCCTAGCCTCGCCGGGACCTGGCACGAGTCCTGAATCGCTGTGGGAGGCTGCATGCGACGTCGCAGCCTCTCGATCAGCCCGTACAGGCTGTACCTGGTCCTCGAATGCGGCACGAGCTTCCTGCTCGGCATCAGCTATGCCACCATCACGGTCTACTGGGTGACCTCCGGGCGGCTTAACCCGCTCCAGCTGCTGCTGCTTGGGACGTCGCTCGAGGTGAGCTATTTCGTGTTCCAGCTGCCGACGGGCGTACTCGCCGACCTGGTCAGCAGGCGGCTGTGCGTGCTGGCGGGACTCTTCATCGTCGGCCTGGCGCAGGTCATGCAGAGCCTGTCACCGTCGTTCGTGAACCTGATGGCAGCCCAGGCGGTGCTCGGCCTCGGCGCTGCGCTCAACAACGGCGCGCAGGACGCCTGGATCGCCGACGAGCTGTCCGCCGCGGTCGGCGACGACCGGATGACCGGGGTCTACCTGCGCGCCACCCAGCTCGGGCTGATCGCCACCGTGGCCGGCAGCCTGCTATCCGGCGTCATCGCGCTGGCGGGCCTGGATATGCCGCTGCGGGTCGGCGGCGCACTGATTTGCCTGCTCGCCGTCGGCGCTGCGGTCGTGATGCCGGAACGCAACTTCCGTCCGGCGGAACGGGCGGTCGGTGCCAGCCGCGTCGTCCGGCAGGCGGCGAGCGCGCTCGCCGAGCAGACGCGGTCCACCCACCGGTCGGTCGTCGCGGTGCCCGGTCTCGTGCTGCTGTTCGGGATGACGCTGTTCGCCGGTATGTGGAGCGAGAGCTTCGACCGGCTCTGGGGCGCCTTCCTGTTGCACGACATCCGATTCCCGCAGATAGCAGGCCTGCACCCGGCCATGTGGTTCGGCCTGGTCGCCTGCGCGGCCGCCGGGCTCGGGCTCGGCGCGACCGAGGTGGCCAGGCGCCGGACGCAGCGGCTCGGCCCTGATTCGGTCGTCGGGGCGCTGCTGGTGCTGACGCTGGCGATCGGCGCCGCCGTGGTCGGGCTGGCGACGGCGCACGCCTTCGCGGTTGTCATCGTGACGTATCTCGTCGTCGCCGTGCTACGCCCGGTCCTGGACCCGCTGCTCTCGGGCTGGATAGTAGGCCGCATTCAGCCCTCTGTCCGGGCGACCGCGCTATCAGCCAAAGACATGTTCGACAGCGGCGGGCAGATCCTGGGCGGGCCGATCGTGGGAGCCATCGGCACGCTCGCGTCACTGCGGATCGCTCTCCTGGCCGGCGCGGCCGCGCTAGTCCCGGCCGCTGCGTGTATCGCCGCCGCAAGCCGCCGCATCCGGCCGGTCAGCGGGCGCGAGGAGGACGAGGGCGTACCGATCGGTAATCCCGGGCTAGCCAGATGATCTGGTGAGTTGGCGGCTGTGCGTGCCGGTGTGGCTCTTCATCGCGGGCGTGGCGCAGATCGCACCCATAACCCGGAACATTATCCGCGACGGCATTGACCTTGAATCTTGACGCTACTGTAATGGCGGTTGCCATATTGTGTTGGAATGTCTGCCCCCGGCCAAGCCAATGAAGGTCGGCCGCGTTTCCCCGCCCTGGACCCGGAGCCGGAGCCTCGCCCTTGGTGGTGGCGGGTCCTAGTCGGCGCCGGAATGGTCGCGGCGGCAGGCACTGTCGTAGCGGCGGTTACTTTCTGGCCTTCTTCATCGGGCGCATCCGGGCCGCGCCGGGCCGCGGCCCAGTCAGTGTTGCCCGCCGCCGCTGACCGCGGTCGGATTGTGGCCCTTGAGTCATCGGGCTACCTGGTCCTGACTGACCCTGGCGGCACGCACGTGACCAAGCTCAGTGCGATCGGGAAAGTCGGTCAGGAGACAGTTGCGTCGGAGGACGGCCGCTACCTCTCACTTGGTAATGGCCAATTGCTCATCGTGAAGAAAGATGCCACTCTGGCTGGCTACCCCGCGAGGGTGCCGATCAGCAGCATCGCAACCCCTGCTTGGCCGGATTCCTTCGCCGACCACGACCGAGACTTGATCATCCTGCCGGGCGGCTATGGGGGACAGGGCTCTTCGGCGCAGAACCCGGTCACAGTCGTCTCCATCGCGAGCGGGACGTCGCGCTCGCTGGGCGAAGCGGACGCGGTGGCAGCCGACCCGCAGGTCGCTGGCGCGTTCGTATCGGTGGCCGCACCGCAAATAGCGTCGAGCACTACTCAGCAGAGCAGCCCCGACTCCAGAGTTGAGCTGCGCGATGCTGGGCTGCCCGCGGTGGTGCTGGCCACGGCCGGAGCGCTCCGCCGTGACCTCAGCCTTGGCCAGAATGACCCCGTGGCACTAGACCCGTTTCCGAATCCGTCGGGCGACAAGATCGCGGTCGAGGTGCTTCCGGTCGACGGCACCACCTCCGGCATCGTGATGCTGAACCGCACGGGCCGAGTGATCGGCACGCTCCTTACGCCGTTCGGCGTGCAGGGCACTCCTGTCTGGTCGCCGTCTGGCACCTCGCTTGCCTATCCCAGCATCGGCAATGACGGACCTGGACTGTTCATCTGGACAGGCGGCGGCCAGGCGGCGGCCAGGCCGTTCCCGCTGAGCGCCGCGAATGATGCCGCTTTTAGCAGGTGCGTCTGGTCGCCAGACGGGAAGTCGATCCTCTGCGAAAGAGAGGGGCCTGGCCAACATCACTGGGTAGTTGTAGGCGCCTCAGGTGGCGCGGTGGCCGCGCCGGTGAACGCACCCGGAGTGCCCCTGGCCTGGCTGCCGGGCGGCGGTGGCAGGTGAGCCGGCTGATGGCGGCGTTGCGCGGACTGGCGTTCCGGCGCGGCTCGGCGCTACTGATCCTGGCCGTGGGGCTGGTGGCCGCAGCGGCTGCGGCGACCGGGCCGGTCTACTACGGGGCGGCGAAGACTTCGATCGTGCACGATTCGCTGCACGGCGGCAGCGTGCTAGGCAGAGGTCTCGAGGCCACCGGGACGGGCCAGCTGTCCGGGTTGATCGTAACCCTGCGTGGGAACGTGGACGCTGCGCTCTCCGCCGCCCTCGGTCAGGACACCGCCAGTCGCGTGTTTGCGCCGCCGATAGGGGATCTTGAAACTGCGGGCACCTGGAGTGTGCCTCAGAGTCTGATCCCGGTCGACTGGCGCGCTGGCGCGTGCGCGCACTTGAAGATCCACGGATCCTGCCCGGCCGGGGCCAACCAGGTGATAGCCAGCCAGTCGCTGGCGCGGCAGTACTCGCTGCACGTCGGGGAGGGCCTCCACGTCACCGGCTGGCCGCTGCTGACGCTCACTGGGATATACCGCATCCCGAACGTCTCGGCGGACTACTGGTTCGGCCGAGGCCCTGCATACTTCCCGCACGAGCTCGGGCCCGCTTCGAGCAACGCAAGGTCCGTCACCCCGTCCTTGCTCGACGCCCTGTTCACGTCCTACGCGACCATGGCCGCTGCACCGACGAACGCACAGGGCACCGCTGTCCTCGACTACCCGCTGATCACTAGCCGGGTGACCGTCGCCGGTGTCCCGGCCCTGCAGTCCGGGATAGAGGCTGTGCTCAACAGCACAACACTGCAGCTGAACCAGGTAGTTGCCGCCAGCGGCATTCCCGATGACTTCGCGACGGTACAGGCCAGCTGGCGGACGGTGCTGGTGCCGGTGTGGCTGATTACGGCGCAGTTGCTGTCGGTCAGCTGGCTACTGCTGTTCCTTGCGGTCACCGACGCAGTCGAGGCTCGCGGTCCGGAGATCGCATTGGCCAAGCTGCGCGGGCGCGGGCGCTGGCGCACGCTTGTCTTCGGCCTATCCGAGCCTGCCATGCTGCTGATGCTGGCGCTCCCGCTCGGGGTGCTGCTTAGCTGGGCGGCGACGACGGCACTCGGCTCGCTGCTGCTGCGGCCGGGTACCCCGGTGTCGATGTCCCTTGGTGGGTGGCTTGCCGCGGCCGCGGCGACCGCGGGCGGCCTGATGGCCGTGGTCATCGCCGCCGGGAGGACGCTGCGCAGGCCAGTCGTCGAGCAGTGGCGCCGGGCTGGCCGGCACGCCGCTGACCGGGGCTGGGTCGTGGACGGCATCCTGCTGACGGCGGCCGCTGGCGGGCTGCTGACCCTGGTCGTCAACGGCGAGATCAGTTCTGCCCGGCACAGCCTGCTGGCCTTGCTGGTGCCGGGCCTGCTCGGGCTGGCTGTGGCCGTCGTGGCGTCCCGGCTGCTGCCCCTGACCTGCCGCGCGATGTTCGGGCCCACCGGCAGGCGCGGCGGCATCGCCACCTACCTTGCGGTGCGGCACATCGCTCGCCGTCCCGGCGGGATCAGGACCACGATCGTGCTGGCCACCGCGTTCGCGCTGGCCGCCTTCGCGGTCACCGCATGGTCGGTCAACCGCGACAACAACCACCGAGTCGCCTACACGCAGGCCGGGGCGCCGACGGTGCTCTCGGTTACCACACCTGCAGGCAAGGATCTGGGTGCGATCGTCGATCGCGCCGACCCCAGCGGGACAAAAGCAGCGGTAGTCGACAGGTATGTGAGCCTTACCAGCGGCAGTGCGGGCACCGTGACGCTCGCTGTCGATCCGCAGCGATTCTCCCATGTGGCGTTCTGGGACAGAGGCTTCTCCGCTGAGCCACTGCAGGCGCTCGCAGCGACGCTCGACCCACCCGCGCCTGCCCCGGTCATCGTGACCGGCAGCGCCATGCGGGTCACCGTCAATGTCAGCGAGCTTTCGCTGCCGGGGGAGCAGCTGTTTGCGAACGTCACCGTGGGTTCCTCCCCGGTCAGCCTGGGGATTCTGCCGACCCACGGGAGGGTGACCCTGACCGGCAGCCTGACCGGCTGTCCGTGCCTGCTGCAGGGCTTTTACCTACAGCCAGCGGGACAGTACATCACGAATCCAGCATCGCTCACCGGCAGCCTCACCTTTGCCGCGCTGACCTATCAGAGCGGCTCAGGCTGGCGGGCACCCAGGGCGGGACTGTTCACGAGTACGACGGCGTGGAAACCTGACGATCAGTTCAGCCCGCCCGATGTCATCCAGGCCAGCCCAGCTGGGCTGCAGTGGAGGTTCGACAGCTCATCGGCGATAAAGGCGGCCCCGGCACTCATCTCGGTGAACCGGCCGTACCCGTTGCCGGCGCTGGCCCCGCAGTCCATGATCGGGGGCCGGGGCACGCTGTTCGAGGGCGTCGGGCTGGATGGCAGCCCGCTGCCGGTGCGGATTGTCGCCCCCGTGGTGGCTGTCCCTGGTGCTCCCGCCAACGGATTCATCGTGGACCGGCAGTACGCGGACTATGCTGCGGGCCAGAACACTCCGCAGGTCGAGCAGCAAGTCTGGCTCGCCGCTGGGGCACAAGGACTGATCGAGCCCAGGCTAACTGCGGCCGGCGTGCACGTCACGTCGGTCACCAGCGCTGCGACGGCCGCCGCACTGCTGGGCCGGCAAGGGCCGGCACTGGCGAGCGTCCTCTTCCTGGCAGATGCTGCAGCGGCGGCGCTGCTGGCGGTGGGCGCCGCCGTCCTAGGCCTGTACCTATCCGCCCGCAGGCGCCGGTACGAGTATGCCGCGCTTGCCGCTTCGGGCGTGTCCCGGCGGACGTTGCGCCGAGCGGTGCTGATCGAGCTCGCCGTTGTGCTCGGGTTCGGCATGCTGGTCGGCATTGCCAGCGGGCTGGCGGCAGCCGTGACCGCGCTGCGCGCCATTCCGGAGTTCATCACGAACCCGGTGGCCCCGCCGCTGTCCTACATGCCATCGGCCGGTCCGCTGGCGGCCCTGCTCGGCATCGCCGTGGCCGTGGTGGTCCTGACCGCTGTCATGCTGAGCGTGACAATCGTCGGCGGGGTGCAGCTGGAACAGTTGCGGGAGGCGCCGGCATGACCGACCTCATGGTCCGCTGTGACGGGCTGGTCCAGGTGTACGGCGGAGCCGGCCTGGAGGTGACCGCGCTACGCGGCGTCGACCTGGAAGTCTCGCCCGGCGAGACCGTCGCGCTGCTCGGACCCTCCGGGGCAGGTAAATCGACGCTGCTGTGGCTGTTCGCCGGGTTCCTGCGACCCACAGCCGGCATCGTGGAGGTGTCCGGGCGGCGCCTGGCTGACCTTACCTCCAGACAGGCGGCCAACATGCGGCTGCGCGAGGTGGGCGTGGTGATGCAGAATCCGGCGCGCAACCTGCTGCCGTATGAGACGGCGGCGGGCAATGTCCAGTTCGCCCAGGGGCCAACGCGCAGATCCCAATCTGTCAAGCGCCGCAGGACAGCGGCGCTGCTGGAGGCGGTCGGACTTGGCCCGGTCGCGCACCGGTCGGCCGGACGGCTGTCTGGCGGCGAGCAGCAGCGACTTGCCATCGCAGTGGCGCTGGCCAACGGGCCGGCGCTGCTGCTGGCTGACGAGCCGACCAGCCAGCTTGACCACCGGTCGGCCGCCATGGTCATCGACCTGATCCGGGCGGCAAACGAGGATGTTGGCACGACCGTCGTCCTAGTCACGCATGACCCCGCTGTCGGCAAGGCCATGGGGCGGACAGTGACCATCCGCGATGGCCGGGTCGGGGCCGAGGGCCACGCCGGAGAGGACTACCTGGTCGTTGCCAGGGACGGATCCATCCAGCTTCCGATGGACCTGCTGGAAGTGCTGCCGCCCGGGTCGCTCGCCAGGGCGGTCAAGACGCCGGACGGTGTGGAGCTGCGCCGGGCCGACATTGAGCGGGGCTGAGGATGCTCGCAGCGCACGGGCTCGGCTATGTGCGGGACGGCCAGCAGATCCTGACCGGCGTCGACGTGATCGTCGAGCCGGGTGAGAGCCTCGCAGTGACCGGACCGTCAGGTTCTGGCAAGACCAGCCTGCTCAGCATCTTGTCTGGCCTCGCTGCTCCCACAGCGGGCGAGGTCCACATTGACGGCACGCGGCTCACCACGTTTGCGGGGCCGGAGCTCGGAGTCTCGGTCGTGCTGCAGGGCTATGGCCTGGTCGCGTTGCTCACGGCGGCCGAAAATGTCGAGATCGCGCTGCGCGCCGCCGGCCGGTCGCCCCGCGCCGCCGCTGATGCAGCGCGAGCATCGCTAGCGCAGCTCGGACTTGATGCGCACGCAGACCAGCTCATCGAGGAGCTATCTGGGGGGCAGCAGCAGCGGACTGCCGTGGCCCGCGCCCTGGCACTTGAGCCGCGATTGCTGATCGCGGACGAGCCGACCGCGGAACTGGACGCAGCGGCTCGCGCCGTCGCGCTCGCGCGGATGTTCGAGGTAACTGCCGGCGGCGGCTCGCTCGTACTCGCTACTCATGACCCCGAGGTGGCCGACAGGTGCGACCGGGTCCTGGACCTGAGCTGGCAGGACGAACTGGCGGCCGGACTACCGCTGGGTAACCCCGGGCTAGCCGGATGATCAGGCATTCGCGATTATTAGCCCTATGGCAGCTCCCACCCCCATCGACGACGTGCAGGACCAGCTGCGCCTGGCCGGATACCTGGCCGACACGGCGACCGGCACAGTCGTGCACCTGGCCCAGGCGCTGAGCAAGCCGGTGCTGATCGAGGGGCCGGCCGGCACCGGAAAGACGCAGCTGGCCAAGAGCGTGGCCGCGATGACCGGCAAGCCGCTGATCCGGCTCCAGTGTTATGAAGGTCTGGATGAGTCCAAGGCCATCTATGAGTGGGACTACCGCCGCCAGCTGCTCCAGCTCCAGCTCCAGGAACGCGGCGGGGGTGCCGGCAGCGGCGCCGCCGGGAACGCCAGCCATGACCTGACCGAGGCCGGGATCTTCGGCGAGGAGTTCCTGCTCAGCCGCCCGCTGCTGGCCGCGATCCGGTCCGAGCAGCCGGTCGTGCTGCTGATCGACGAGGTGGACCGCCTGGACATGGAGGCCGAGGCACTGCTGCTTGAGGTGCTCTCGGAGTATCAGGTCTCGATCCCGGAGCTCGGCACGGTGACCGCGCGGCACATCCCGCAGGTCTTCCTGACGTCCAACAACACAAGGGACCTGTCGGAGGCGCTCAAGCGGCGCTGCCTGTACCTGCACCTGGGCTACCCGAGCATGCAGCGCGAAGCGGAGATCGTGCAGCTGCACGTTCCTGAGCTCAGCGACCACCTGGCCAGCGAGATCGCGTCGCTGGTTGCCACGCTGCGCGGTGCCGACCTGAAGAAGCCGCCGTCCATCTCCGAGACTGTCGACTGGGCGCGCACGCTACTCGCGCTCGGAGCGGCCGAGGTGACGGACGACATGACCAGGCGAACCCTGTCGGTGCTGCTGAAGTACGAGCGCGACATCAGCCTCGCGCTCGCCGAGCTGTCGCTGGCGTAGCCGTGTCGCCGACGCCCGAAAGCACGCTGACCGCGCTGGTCGACGAGCTGCGCACGATCGGGGTCCCCGTCTCCGTCGGCGAGCACCTCGATGCGGCCCGCGCGCTGGCGTCGGTCCCGCTGGCCGACACCGAGGTCGTGCGGTCGACGCTGCAATGTGCCCTGATCAAGCGAGCTGAGCACGTCGAGGCGTTCAACCTGCTTTTCGACCTTCATTTTGCCGGAACGGGGACCACTGCGCCCGGGCCGTTCGCAGGCCTGTCGGACGACGAGCTAGCTGCCTCGCTCCGCGCGGCGATCGAGTCCGGCGACCCGGCAATGCTGCGGCAGCTTGCCGACGAGTACGTCCGCCGCTACGCGGCGCTGGAGCCCGGC
>DASXKI010000402.1:0-7398 GCA_036496945.1 Streptosporangiaceae bacterium
AGTCGACCCCCGCACCTGCTGGCCCTGCGCAAGCCAGTTCGGCGCAGGTTAATGCCGCGTCTGAGGGCCGGGCAGCTGCTAGCTCGGTGCCGGAGAAGGCGGGAGCCGCGGATTCCGCGTCGGCAGCCGCGAGTTCCCCGCCAGCGGCCGCCCGCCCTAGGCCGGCAAGCCCTGCACCCGCCGTCCCGGCGGGGCCGAGCCCGCAGGCGGGGAAGCCCGCTTCCGGCGCCGCCGGCCCGGCAGCGTCAGGCTCACAGTCGCCGGGCCCAGTGCCGGCAACTGACGGCCAGGGTGGGCCGCCGGCCCCAGCATCGGCCGAGGCGGCAGGGGCAAGCCCGGGCGACGGTGCGGCCTCGGCGGCGACTGACGGCAAGGTCTCGGTCGTGCCGGGCATTGCCCGCTACCACAGGGAAGACTGCATTCTGATCCGGTTCCTCAGCGCGGACGACTTGGAGACCATGACCCGGCAGGCAGCCGAAGGGTCTGGCTGCGTCCCGTGCCGGGCGTGCCGGCCCGAGAAGGCCAGCGCCAGCGCCTAGCGGCGCCAGCGCCCGGCACGGCCCAGCGCCCGGCACGGCCCAGCGCCCGCCAGGCCCGGCGCCCGGCAGGCCCAGCGCCCGGCAGGCCCAGCGCCCGAGCCGGCCGAATCGGTGCCGTGCCCTTGGAGATCCTGGCCTCGAACATAATCGCCGGGCGCTAGATCATTGACTAACGTGCTTCGATCCAGAACGTCAGCCCGAGTTCGGCGGTCTCGTGCCGATGCGCCTGGCTTCCGGTCCCATCACCTGCGGCGTCGGTCGCGGGGCCAAAATCTACGGCCAGCACTTCCGCGCTGATCAGCGCCTGGTGCTCGGTAAGAGCGTCAGCAAGTTCGGGGTCAGCGGTCGTCCAGCGCGCGGCGATCCGGTCGCTCACGTCGAGCCCGTCGCTCTTGCGGGCGTCCTGGACCAGCCGGATGAACTCGCGGGCCAGGCCCTCGCGGCGCAGTTCCGCCGTGATAGTCATTTCCAGCGCGATCGTCTCGCCGCCATCGGCCGCGACGGCCCAGCCCGCGATCGGTGTCTGCGTGACCACGACGTCGTCCGGGCCGATGCTCACCAGCTCGCCGCCCGCCTCCACCTGCGCCTCTCCAGCAGTGCGCAGCTGGGTGGCGAGCGTGGCAGGGTCGGCGGCTGCGATGGCGGCGGCGACCGGCTGGGTCCGGCTGCCGAATCGCTTGCCGAGCGCACGAAAGTTCGCCTTGACCGTGTGCTGCACGAGCGAGCCGTCGGAGGCGTCTAGCGGCTCGATCTCGCGGACGTTCAGCTCGTCGGCGACCTGTGCTTTCAGTTCGGCTGGGAGCGCGGTGAAGCCAGGCGCGGCGATGAGCGCCCGGGCCAGAGGCTGGCGGACCTTGACCACCGCGCTGGCCCGGGCCGACCTGCCGAGTTCGACCAGGCGCCGGACCAGCGCCATCTGCGCCGCCAGGTCCGTGTCGATCAGCGACTCGTCCGCAACCGGCCACGCCGCCAGGTGGACCGACTCCGGCTCGTCCTCTTCGCGCAGGACAGCCCACAGGTAATCGGTGATGAACGGCGTGATCGGCGCCATCAGCCTGGTGAGGGTGTCCAGCGCCTGCGACAGCGTCGCAAAGGCGGCCGCGCCGTCGGTGGTTCCAGGCCCATCCCAGAACCGCCGCCGTGACCTGCGGACGTACCAGTTGGACACGTCGTCGATGAACGCGGCTAGCCGCCGGCCCGCGGCCGCGGGGTCAAAGGCCTCCAGCGCCGCTGTGACCTCTCGTACGAGCAGGTTCAGCTCGCTCAGGAGCCATCGGTCGAGCGGCGGGCGCTCAGCCGGCACTGGCACGGACGCCGACAGGCCAGGCGCAGGCGCGGGCGCGGCCAACGAAGCGGCCGCCGCCGTCTTGTCCGCCGCATTTGCGTACAGAACCAGGAACGAGGCCGTGTTCCAGTAGGTGAGCAGGACCTTGCGGACGATCTCCTCTAGGACCGCTGCCCCGATCTTCCTCGTCGCCCAGGGCGAGCCGGACACGGCGAAGAACCAGCGCACGGCGTCCGCGCCGTGGGCTTCCATCAGCTGAATCGGCTCCAGCACGTTACCGAGGTGCTTGCTCATCTTCCGGCCGCGCTCGTCCACGAGCAGCCCGAGGCAGGCCACGTTCTCGTAGGCGGACCGGCCGAAGACTAGCGTGCCGACGGTCATCAGGGAGTAGAACCAGCCCCTGGTCTGGTCGATGGCCTCGCAGATGAACTGCGCCGGGTAGGACTGGGCGAATTCTTCGCCGTTCCGCCACGGCGCGCCGAACTGCGCGAACGGCATCGCCCCTGAGTCGAACCAGACATCGATGACCTCGGGCACCCGCCTGGCGTCAGCGCCGCAGTCCGGGCACGTAATCACGACGTCGTCGACGAATGGCCGGTGCGGATCGATCCCGGTGAGGTCGGTCCCGGCCAGCGCTGACAGTTCGGCGAGCGACCCAATGCAGGTCGCATGGTCCGACGGACACAGCCAGACTGGCAATGGCGTGCCCCAGTACCTCGTCCTGGACAGCGCCCAGTCGACGTTGTTGCGGAGCCAGTCTCCGTACCTACCGTGCTTGATGGTCGGCGGCTGCCAGTTCGTGCCCTCGTTTGCCGCCAGCAGCTGATCGCGGACCTCGGTAGTCCGGATGTACCAGGACGGCAGTGCGTAATACAGCAATGGGGTGCCGCACCGCCAGCAGTGCGGGTAGCTGTGCTCGTGCAGATGCGAGCTGAACAGCAGGCCGCGGTCGGAGAGGCTGTCGATCAGCCGGGGATCTGCGGCCTTGAAGAACATCCCGCCGACAAGCGGGACGTGCTCTTCGAACCTGCCGTCGGGCATGACCGGGTTGACCACCGGCAGCCCGTGTGCGCGGCTGGCCGCCATGTCGTCCGCGCCGAAGGCCGGCGCCAGATGCACAAGTCCCGTACCATCCTCGGTGGTCACGAAGGTGCCGGTCACGACCCGGTGCGCGGACGGGATCTCGACGAGATCGAACGGTGGCTGATAGGTCGCCCCGGCGAGCTCGGCTCCGGTGAACCGGTCAGTGATGTGCCAGCCATCGCCGAGGACGCGGGCAAACAGGGCATCGGCGACGATCACACGGTCACCTACGCCCGATTTACGGGCGAGTGCGTAGATCTCGTCGGGGTGAACGGCTACGGCTGTGTTCGAGACGAGGGTCCACGGGGTGGTCGTCCAGACGAGCAGGTCGGCGCCGGCCAGCTGGGCAGGAGCGGACGGCGGCAGCGTCCGCAGCGGGAACCGCACGATCACCGAGGGGTCGGCCACCGTCTTGTACACATCCGGCTGGCCCATCTCGTGGTCAGACAGCGGCGTCCCGCAGCGCGGGCAATACGGACTGATGCGGAAGTCCCGGACCAGCAGGCCCTGTCCGTAGATCTCCTTCAGCGACCACCAGACCGACTCGATGTAGCTGGCGTCCATCGTCCGGTAGGCCTGCGACAGGTCAATCCAGTAGCCCATCCGCTGAGTAAATTCGGCAAAAGCATCGACATGCCGCAGGACGGACTCCCGACAGCGGGCATTAAACGCGGTTATCCCATATGCCTCGATATCGCGCTTGGAGGTAAGTCCCAGCTCTTTCTCAACGGCGACCTCGACGGGCAGGCCGTGGCAGTCCCAGCCAGCCCGTCTCGGCACGTGAAAGCCCTGCATAGTCTTGAATCGCGGGAAGGCGTCCTTGAGCACTCTGGCCTCGATGTGATGGACGCCCGGCATGCCGTTCGCTGTAGGCGGACCTTCGTAGAAGATCCACCGAGGACCGCCCGCGGTCTGGTCGAGCGAGCGCTCGAAGATCTTGCCGCCTTGCCACCGGCGCAGGACCTCGTGCTCGAGTGCGGGCAGGTCAGCGCTGGTTGGTAGCGCGGCGTAGAGGCGCGGCATGGTGGCCACAGGATAGCTGACGGCCTCTTGGCGGACCGCCTGCCGCTAGTCGTGGCGCGGCTGACCAGGGCGCCCGTCAGCCAAAAATGTGCGGTTGGCAGCGCCCCGGCGGCGGGTATGTTTGCGGATTGCGCCAGTCACCACTTATCCTCCGGTGACTGTCCGCATTGATGTCCAAAGCCCATACACCGAGGGAGGCGGAAAATGACCGCTACCGCACATTCCGGCTCTGCCGCCCTTCCGGTGCGGCACGGCGAAAAGCGCTGGACTCAGGCCGAGATTGCCGACCTGCGCGACCAGCTAGCCACGGAGGCTGCTGCGCTGCGCGCCGACATCGAGCGCGCTGAGTCCGACATTGCCAGTCGGCTGGGCGACGCCGTCGGCGACGCCGGAGACGACCAGGCGGACGTCGGCGCCAAGACGTTCGAGCGCGAGCACGAGCTGGCGCTGACGCACAACGCCCGCGAGCTGCTGGTGCAGAACGAGCGCGCCATCGCCAGGATCGATGCGGGGACCTACGGCGTGTGCGAGTCGTGCGGCGATCCGATCGGCAAGGCCAGGCTTCAGGCGTTCCCGCGGGCAACCCTGTGCGTGTCCTGCAAGCAGCGCGAGGAACGACGCTGACCGGCCCGGTGGCAGCCGACCAGCAGCCTCAGCAAGGCAAGTCCGACGTCCCCACCGCCGGACTTGAGGTCGGGTTGCCGCACCGCCGGATCGGGGCGCTGCTGGTTGCCGCCGTGACAGTGCTCGCGCTGGACATCGCCAGCAAAGCGACGGTCGTCGCGACCCTCACTGGCCACCAGCCCATCCGGCTGCTCGGCGGCTTCCTGAAGCTGCGCGTTGACCGGAATCCTGGTGCTGCGTTCAGCTTCGCTCCAGGGCTGACCATTATCTTCTCGCTGATCGCGATCACCGTGATCGTCGTGATCTTGCGCTCGTCGCGCCGGATCCGCAGCCTGCCCTGGGCGATCACGCTCGGGCTGCTGCTCGGTGGCGCGACCGGCAACCTCATCGACCGGATCTTCCGGTCCCCTGGCTTCTTCCGCGGCTGGGTCGTGGACTGGATCCAGGTGCCGCACTGGCCGGTCTTCAATCTGGCCGACTCCGCCATCGTCTGCGGCGGGATCCTGGCGGTGCTGCTGTCCGCGCGCGGTATCCGGCTGGACGGACAGCGCGAATCCAGATGACGGCCACAGGCGCCCGGCGCGTCCCGGTGCCGGACGGACTCGACGGCGAGCGCCTGGACGCTGCGCTGGCTCGCATGTTCGGGTTGTCCAGGACTCAGGCTCAAGATCTGGTCGGGAACGGGGCCGTTCTCCTCGGCGGTAGCCCGGCTGCTAAGTCCGACCGGGTCCGAGCCGGGGACTGGCTGGACGTGACGCTGCCGCCGCCGCCGGTGCCGGTGCTGGCGAACCCGGAGCCGGTGCCAGGGCTTAGCGTCCTGTACGAGGATGCCGACATCGTCGTCGTCGACAAGCCGGTAGGCGTCGCTGTGCACCCCACGCCGGGCTGGACCGGCCCCACGGTGCTCCAGGGCCTGCTCGGGGCGGGGCATACGGTGGCGACCAGCGGCGCGGCCGAGCGACAGGGCATTGTCCACCGGCTGGACGCCGGTACGACGGGCGTCATGGTGGTCGCCAAGAGCGAGCGCGCCTACAGCGTCCTCAAGCAGGCCTTCCGGGACCGGGAAGTGGACAAGCGTTACCACGCGCTCGTGCAGGGCCATCCCGATCCGCTCCGGGGCACCATCGACGCACCGATCGCGCGGCACCCGTCTGGCGACGGCAGGTTCGCCGTCGTCTCCGATGGGCGGCCGTCGGTGACGCACTACGACACGCTAGAGGCGTTCCGGGCGGCGAGTTTGCTGGAGGTGCGGCTCGAGACGGGCCGCACCCACCAGATCCGCGTCCACATGCAGGCGGTCCGGCATCCGTGCGTCGGCGACCGGTTGTATGGCGCGGACCCTGTGCTCGCCAAGCGCCTCGGGCTATCCCGCCAGTGGCTGCATGCGGTCCGGCTTGGCTTCGCGCATCCCGCGGACGGGCGGCACGTCGAGTTCACCAGCCCGTACCCAGCCGACCTGGGTGCTGCCATCGCGATTCTGGAAGCCGAGTCGTAGACCCGGCTCCCTGGCCCGCACTACCCAGCATGCGGGCCAGGGCGTCAGCCCCGGCCCCCCGGCCGTATCACCCAGCACTGCGGGCCAGGGCGTCAGCCCCGGCCCCCCTCCCGCAACACGCAGTGAGCGTGAGCGTGAGCGTGCTGGGCGTGGTCAGGACGTCTTGAAGTGACTTGCCCAGTAGCTGAAGCTGATCCGCTGGTCCTGGCGGCCGATCATGCCGACCGACGTGGGCGGCAGGTGCATCGGGTTAGCCGTCGCGGCGTTGTACTGGAACGGCTCGTGGTGCGGGATGTAGTCGACGACCGTCGAGCCACCCACGTTCTGGTGTGACTGCGCACAGATCTTGTTGGTCGTGGCGCGGTGCCGTGACCCGGCACGTAACCGTTGTCGAAGCCGCCCTCGAACCAGCCCCAGGTCAGGTTTGCCGCGTCCAGCGCAGTGCCGATGTTCGGACCGCCCATGGTCAGCGTGCCGGCAGGCGTGTTGCCGTCCCCGCCATCGGCGCTCGGCAGGTACGAGCAGACGTCGTACGTGGGGTCGGCGTCGGAGTAGGTCGTACCGGTGCCGGCGGCCTGGGCGGGACCGGCCGTGATGTTCGACTGGTCCGCGGTCGTGGTGTTGAGCCCGGACGGGGCGGCGCACGGCGAGTCGTTGATGGTCGCGGACGTCGGGCCGCAGGTGGCGCCGTAGGTCTGCCCGCCAGTCACGTTGAGCGCGCCCGGCGTGGACGGACCATAGTTCGTCGTGAACGCGTTGTCGTTCATCGAGTACTGCTGCGCGTAGTTCCACAGGCCAGTGACGGTGTTGCCGTCGGTCATCGGGTCGGCGCGGTCGAGCCGCTCCGGGTTGGACAAGTTGGGGTTCGTCGTCGGTAGCGGGCCGGTCGGCTGCGCCGCTGATGCTAGGGCGGCCAGGAAAGGAAGCGGTGATGGCATGGAAGCCACTCGCGTAATAGTTCATACTAATTAGGTGAATCGCCGATGCCCGATTGGCCCACGGGCTCGGAGTGCACTTGCCGCGAGCCTGCCGGCGACCGACCCGCCGGGCGACGTGTTGCACGGTCTGGTTGACCATCTGGCTATGCGTCGTTCATCAATCGATCACTTCGGGGGCACTCTATGGCAAGCACTGAAAGCTAAGGTCAGGCGCGCGGCGCTTCGCGCTGCAGCGCTGGGATCCGTGGCAGATCTTTGCTTGCGGGACGCCCTTGCGTGTCGAGGCTCAAGACGAAGGGTGGACAACGCTTATGCGGATGAAGCTGATTGCTGCGAGCGCGATCGCGGTCGGCGGAATGGCCTGGATGTTGGCGCCGGGCGTGAGCTCGGCAGGTACCAGCAACTCCAACC
>DASXKI010000403.1:0-2870 GCA_036496945.1 Streptosporangiaceae bacterium
CGAGATTGAACTTGATTCCGAAGACCCGCAAGAGCTGGCGACGAGACTCCTGGAGCGAGCATTGCGACTCGGCCAGGACAAGGATGATGCTGACTGGCTGCATAGCTCTGCCGTGAAGAGCCAGATGAAGCGCATGGACCCGTCATTCAGCGAGAAGGCACTCGGGTACCGCTCATTCTCGGACTTCGTCAAGTCTCGAGAAACTGTCGCCGAGCTTGACGAGACGAACCCCGTGCGGCTTGTACGGCTCAATCCGGCTGTGACGGCACAGTAGAGGTCGGCCAGCCCGCCGACGAAGATCAGCGCCGGTGGCCGGGCGCCGGGAGGTCTGCGATCTGGTGCAGTAGATGGTCGCCCTCGGAGGCGTAGTCGAGAGCGTCGCTGAGCGGGTCAGCGATGAGTCTGCCGATGCTGGCGGAGGCCAGGCGCGCGCGCCCTTCCAGCAGCGTCAGGTAGGCCGGGCGTTGCCTGGCGCGTTCTGGCGCGGGAACGTCGAGTGCCTCAAACACAGCGGACAAGAAGCGCCGGATCTCCGTAAGCTCCGCCGGCGCAGGGGCCCGTGCGGCCTCGGCGTCGGGCACCGATCACCTCCTGACCGCGGCCACGGATCCTCCCTGCGGAGCTACACGGACTGTCTCACTTTTCGCAGTCAACTGATAGCTCTGCGTAAGCGTGTCGCGGAAGTCCGCGTCATGCCCATGACGCGACCGCGCACGGACCAGGGATGATGAGTCTCGTGGACCGACACGGCGGCGGACGGCAGGACGAGGTAACGGCACAGGTGCTGGCCGCAGTAACAGCATTTGACGCGGTGACGCCGCGCGAGATCGGGTCGCGCGCGCGGTTCCTGGCCGAGCTGGACCGGCTGGCAGACCCGTTCAGCCGGGATGCCGATCCGGTCCACGTCACCGGCTCCGCCATCGTGACCGGGCCGCGGGGCACGGTGCTGCACTGGCATAAGCGGATCGGCGGGTGGATGCAGCCGGGCGGTCACGTGGACGCGGGGGAGACGCCGTGGGACGCGGCAATGCGGGAAACACGGGAGGAGACCGGACTGCCGGTGCGCCACCCGAGCGGCGGGCCCCGGCTGCTGCACCTGGACGCCCATCCCGCGGGCCCGCATCTCCACCTCGACCTGCGTTACCTGCTCCTCAGCCCCGACGACGACCCGGAGCCGGGCCCTGGCGAGAGTCAGCAGGTCCGCTGGTTCACGCTGGCCGAGGCGATAGACGTCGCGGACGACGCCCTGATCGATGGCCTGCGGCGGCTCCAGGACTACGCCGATGCCAGCGAGGACCGTTCCAGCGAGGCCAGTTCCGGCGACGACCGTTCCGGCGAGGACCGTGCGCCCGCGTGACCATGGCCGGTTACCCCGCCGGAATCTCTTGCGCGATCTCCCAGGTGTGCCCGCTCGGATCGGCGAAGGTCACCGTCCGCATGCCCCAGGCGCGATCGCTCGGGCCGCTGAGCAGGAGCACGCCGAGCGCTTTCAGGTCCGCGCTGACGGCGTCGACGTCTTCGACGATGATCGCGAACTGGCCCGCGCCCGTCTGCGCAAGGTCGAGGACCGCGCCCGCTGCCGGCTCGTCGGCGACTGCGGCCTTGTGCAGGAAGACGTACATGTTGGTGAACCGGAACATCACCGAGTTAGCGTCCTCATGCTGCACCGGCAGGCCGAAGACCTGCTCATAGAACTGCTTCGCCCGGCCTAGGTCCGCCACGAGCAGGGTCATGGCGCCGATCTCTCGCTGCCAGTTGCTCACGTGCTCTCCTTCGCGCTTGCACCGATAAAGCGGGTTGTGGATGAACGACGAACGGGATCGTCCCCGATGGACGTCTCGCGCGCATCGCAGGATGAGGACGCGGCTTCACCAGGCCTTCACTGCATGTATACGCTCAGTGTCTACATCCGGTGTATGCTCCTGCCGTGACCGTTCCCCTGACCCTTCTCGGCCTGCTCGAACGCGAGCCCAGCCACGGGTATGACCTCAAGCGCGACTACGACACCTGGTTCGGCCAGGGCAAGCCGCTGCCGTTCGGGCAGGTGTACGCCACGCTGAAGCGGCTAGCTCGCGATGGCATGGTTGCCGGCGGAGACGCGGAGCCGGGCGCAGGGCCGGACCGCAAGCGCTACGCGATTACCGAGGTTGGCGCTCGCGAGTTCGACACCTGGCTGACGCGGCCGATCGAGCCCGAGCCGCATCTGCAGACGGTTCTGTTCGCCAAGGTCGTGCTGGCGCTCATGCTCGAGCGACCGGCCGAGACCTACCTCGATACCCAGCGCGCTGCCCACCTGCAGCGCATGCGGGAGCTGACCGAGACCAAGCGGACTGGCGGCCTGATGGACGCACTGCTCGCCGATCACGGCCTGTTCCATCTCGAAGCTGATCTTCGCTGGATTGATGTGACCTCAGCCAGGCTCGAAGCACTGGCGGAAATGGTGCGTTCTTCATGACTGCTCTGAACACTTCGGCTACGCCGAATGGCCGCCGCAACATCAGCAAGGCCGCCGACGTGTACATGTCGTTCGGCCGGACCCCGGCCCTGGCAGGCGCGACCCTGTCGGTGGCCAGCGGCGAGATCCTTGCCATGATGGGTCCAAGCGGCTCCGGCAAATCAACGCTCTTGCATTGCCTGGCCGGCATCTTCGCGCCGGACAAAGGCGAGGTGTACTTCGACGGGCAGCGACTGGACGTGCTCAGTGACGCCGAGCGCACCCGGCTGCGGCGCACGGCATTCGGCTTCGTGTTCCAGTTCGGCCAGCTCGTGCCGGAGCTCACGGTTGCCGACAACGTCGCGCTGCCGCTGCTGCTGAACCGGGTGAAGCGCAAAGTGGCATATGCCAAGGCCGACGCCTGGCTGCCCCGCCT
>DASXKI010000404.1:0-31201 GCA_036496945.1 Streptosporangiaceae bacterium
TCGTGCCGAACTGGAGCTCGTAGCCGTCCCTGGTGAGGCTGTAGGGCGGGAACATCACGCCAGCGTTGTTGATCAGCAGGTCGAGCTTGGGGAGTCTCGCGGTCAGGTCGGCCGCAGCCTTCCGGATCGACTCCAGGGACGCGAGGTCGAGCTCGGCCGTCTGGACCGCGGCGTCCGGCTGCTGCTGGCGGATGCCGTCGGCGGCCGCCGACGTCCGTCCCGCATCGCGCCCTGCCAGCACCACGCTCGCCCCGTGCGCGGCGAGCACCCTGGCCGTCTCGAGCCCGAGACCCGAGCTCGCCCCGGTGATGACCACGACCCGGCCGCTCTGGTCGCCCACATCCTGCGCCGTCCACTGGCTGGTGCCGCTGCGCTGCGTCATCTGGCTCCCTCTCTGAGCCGGCTCACCCTGTTTGCTGGCTCACACCGTGCTGGCTCACACCGTGCTGGTTCACACCGTGCTGGCTCACCGTGCTGGCTCACCGTTTCCCACCACATCATGTCCCGGTCGCTGCCAAGCCACCTGGCCCGCCGCGTCATGCCGGCCAGATCGGCGGGGTATACACCGGCGATGGCTGATTACACGGCAAGCTACGCCACGACGACCAGGGATCAGAGTTGGGCCCTGTTCAGTCATGTGATGTGGCTGGTAGCGGCGACTACGGCGTTCTTCGCTCTCGGCTGCTACGCCGGGCGGGACTTGTCGGAGGGCTGGGCGATCGCCTGGTTCCTCGCCGGGTTCGGCTGCCTCCTCGCCATGAACTTCACGCGACGATCCTCGGGCGGCGCCAGCCTGGTCCTGCTCATGTGCGTCGGCCTGTTCCTTGGCCTTGGCATGGGCCCGACCGTGGCGTATTACACGTCGACGAGCCCGAAGGCGGTGTGGGAGGCCGCCGGGGCGACGGCCCTGTTCATGCTGGCGTTCGGCGCCTACGGATACGCGACCAGGCGGGATCTGACGATCGTCGGCCGGATCTCGTTCTTCGCCCTGATCGGGCTCCTGCTGTTCGGCGTCATCCTGGTCTTCGTCCGGATCCCGGCCGGGGACCTGATCTGGTCGATCATCGGCCTGGTGGTTTTTGCCGGACTGACCGTATTCGACTTCCAGCGGCTGCGACGATCCAAGGGGCTGGACTCGGCGCCGCTCATCGCCGCGTCGATCTTCCTGGACGCGCTGAACGTGTTCCTGTTCTTCCTGCGCATCTTCTCCGGCAGCCGCGACTAGTGCAGCAAACGACTAGTGCAGCAAGCACCGAGGTCAGGCGATGCCGTCCAGCGGTGGCTGGCCGCCAGTCCACCGCGCCACCCGGACCGCCTTGCCGACCTCCGTCCGCGGCACCGAGCCAGGCGGCAGCAGCCGCACTGCGACCGAGAGACCAAGCACGTCCTTGAGCCTGGACTCGATCGAGCTGACGTCGGGCTGCGGACCAGACCACCCCGTTCCCGTCTCGCAGATGGCGATGAGACGGTGCTGGGGCGAGCGCTCGTCCACCACCAGCAAGTAGTCGGGCGCGAGTGCGTCCTGCCCTAGCAGGACGCGCTCGATCTCGCTCGGGTAGACGTTCACGCCCCGGACCACGAGCATGTCGTCCTTGCGCCCGGTGACCTTGCTCATCTTCACGAGCGTGCGGCCGCAGCGGCAGTTGCCGTGGCGCAGCGAGGCGATGTCGCCGGTCCGGTACCGAAGCAACGGGAGCGCTTCCTTGGTCATCGTGGTGAACGTGAGCTCGCCAGGCGTGCCGTCGGGCACCGGGTCGCCAGTGACCGGGTCCAGCGCCTCGACGTAGAACTGGTCCTCGTTCACGTGCAGGCCATCCGCGGCGACAATGCACTCGGACGCGACCCCCGGCCCGATGATCTCGGACAGGCCGTAAATGTCCAGCGCACGGATGCCGAGGAGTTCCTCGAGCCGGACCCGAAGCTCCTGCGTCCACGGCTCCGCCCCGAAGATGCCGGCCTTGAGCGACAGTCCGTTCTCCGGCCCGGCGCCCGCCTCGGCCAGTGCCTCGCCGAGCCTGATCGCGTACGACGGCGTGCAGGTGAGGATGTCGGGCCGCAGGTCCCTGATCAGGGTCACCTGGCGCGGCGTCATGCCGCCGGAGACCGGGACCACGGTCGCCCCGAGCTCGATTGCGCCCTGATGGATGCCAAGGCCGCCGGTGAACAGGCCGTATCCGTAGGCGTTGTGGACGATGCTGGCCGGCGTGGCCCCGGCGGCGGCCAGCGCCCGCGCGCACATCCGCGCCCAGAGCTTGAGGTCGGCGCGCGTGTAGGCGACCAGCGTCGGGCGGCCGCCGGTGCCGCTCGAGCCGTGCACGGCGACGACCTCCTCGCGCGGAACGGCCAGCAGCCCGAACGGGTACGCCGCCCACAAGTCGGCCTTGCTGGTGGTCGGCAGCCGGGACAGCGTGGCCAGGTTCACGTCCGCGCCGGCGTGCACGCCAGCCTCCTTGAGGCGCGTGCCCTGGAGGCCGCCGGCCGCGATCAGCCGGTCGACCAGGTCGCGCAGCCGCTCGGTCTGCAGGCCCGCTAGCGACTCGGCCGGCATGGACTCCGCGTCCGGTTCGAACATCGCTGGGACTTCACCTGCGGACATGGGGCCAACCTCTCGCGACGGGAGCCTACGATGACAGGTATGACCACTGTGCCTGACCGCTCCCGGATCCGTCTGCCGGGTATCAGCTCTCGTGCTTACGAGCACCCCGCCGACCGCACAGCCCTTGTGGCGCTGCGGAAGCTCACCGGCTTCGACACCATCCTGCGGAACCTGGCTGGTCTGTTCAACGACCGGTCGCTGCGGCTGGTGTTCCTGGCTAGCTCGGTCCGCGTCACTGAGGACCAGTTCCCCGACCTCTACCAGATGCTCCGCGACGGCGCCTACATCCTGGACCTGCCGACGCTCCCCGAAATGTTTGTCACCCAGGACCCGACCGTTCAGGCGATGGCGATCGGCGTCGACAAGCCGTTCATCGTCCTGACCAGCGGCCTTGTCGAGCTGCTCGACGAAGCCGAGATCCGGTGGGTCATCGGGCACGAGCTCGGGCATGTGCTGTCCGGGCACACCGTTTACCGGACCATGCTCTACTACCTGGTCAATCTGGCGGCCAGGTTCGCGCTCGTCTCGTTCGCCTGGATCGGCCTCAGGGCCGTCATCTGGGGTCTGGAGGAGTGGTACCGCAAGTCCGAGCTGTCCTGCGACCGGGCGGGCCTGCTGGCTACCCAGGACGTCGAGGCGGCCCGGCGGGCGCTGATGAAAATGGCTGGCGGCCGGCGGATGGCGGAGCTCAGCCACGATGAGTTCCACCGTCAGGCCCGCGAGTACGACGCGGTCCCCGACGTCCGCGAGAGCCTGCTCAAGCTGCTCCAGCTACAGGGCACCACCCACCCGTTCGCTGTTGTCCGGTTCGCTGAGCTAGACCGGTGGGCCGACGACGGCGAATACAGCGCCATCCTGGCCGGGAACTACCCGCGCCGCGAGGACGACTCCGAGACCTCGGTCGGGGACGAATTCCGCTCCGCGGCGAAGTCCTACCAGGACTCCTGGAACCGTAGCGCCGACCCGCTGATCGGCGCCGTGCGCGGCGTCGCGAACGGCGCGGCCGAGGCCGGGAGCCGGCTGTTCAACCGGTTCACTGGCAGCGACCGTCACGACGACGACGAGTGAGCGGCGCTTAACTCGCCGTCGCTCGCGCCGTTCGCCGTCGCTCGGGTAGCTGGGCCTAGGTCGCCTGGCTGGTGAGCGCAGCCGGGCTGAGCCGGGTGAGGACAGCCGGCAGCGGGCCCGGGTGTACAACGCCGACCTGTTGTGTCGCCCTGGTCAGCGCGACGTACAGGTCGTTCAGCCCGCGAGGTGACTCGGCCAGCAGCCCGGCCGGGTCGGCGATCAGCACGCAGTCGAACTCCAGCCCCTTAGCCTGCTTGACCGTGAGCACGACAACCGCGCTCGTCAGGTCCGGATCGGCGCCGATGGCCGTGCCCGGCAGCGCCGCGCTCACCGCCGGTCCGATCTCGTCGGCCAGGCCCTCGGGCACGATGACCGCGAGCTTGCCGTCGCCTGCCTGCTCCGCCAGCCGGGTGGCCGCCTGCGCGACCGTCACCGCCAGCTCGTCCGGCGCGGCTTGCAGGTGCCATGGCTCGTGGCCGGACTCGCGGACCGACCGTGGCGTCGTGAGCGCCGGGTCGATCGCGGCGAGCACGTCCGCGGCGACGGCCATCACCTCAGCCGGTGCCCGGTAATTGACGGTCAGCGGTGCCAGCCGCCAGCGATCCTTCAGATAGGGATCGAGCGCCTCGTTCCAGCTGTGGAGCCCGCCGAGATCGCCGGTCTGCGCGACGTCGCCGACGATAGTCAGCGACCTCGCCGGGACGCGCCGCATCAGCATCCGCCAGGCCAGTTGCGAGAGCTCCTGAGCTTCGTCCACGATCACATGGCCGAACGCCCAGGTGCGGTCGACTGCCGCCCGCTCGGCCGCGGTCAGGTTCTGCTCGTCTTCGTACCGGGCCGCGAGCCGGCTGGCATCGACGAGGTCAGCACCCATGAGGATCTCCGGGTCGTCTTCGTCGTCGCGGCCGATGATGTCCAGCACGCCCTGCGCGTAGGCTTCCTCCTGCCGTCGCCGCCTGGCCTCGGCGGCCCGGATCGCGCGATCGTCCTCGCCGAGCAGCTCGGCCGCCTCATCGAGGAGCGGGACGTCGGCCGGCGTCCACGGCGCGTCCGGAGCGCGGTGCAGCGCGGCACGGTCGGCGGCCGACATGCGCGGCGCCGCGGACGCGAGCCGGTCCGGCTCGGAGAGCAAGTCGCTGACCAGCTGCTGCGGCGTGAGGATCGGCCAGAGCGTGCTGATAGCGGCCCGGACGGCCGGGTCAGTGCGCAGCTCACGGCGCAGGTCGGACTGGTCCTGCTGGTCCATGAGGCTGGCGCCCGTCCGCACGTCAGTCCCGATTCGGGTAGTGAGCTGCCGCGTGAGGGCGTTGACGATCTCCCTGGCGAAGACCGACCGCGCCTGGTTGTGCGGCCGCCGGGAGCGACGAGCCCGTTCCCGGGCCTGGGCGACAATCCGTGGCGTCAGCCGGAGCCGGCCCGAGTCCGCGGCGAACTCCTGCGGGGATTCCTGCCGGCCCGACGTCGCCACGAGCCGGACGCGCGCGGCGTCTACGCGGATCTCCAGCGGCTCGTCCGGGACGTCCTGGCGGTCGCGGACTGCCGCCGCGATCACCCTGGCCATGCCCATCCGGCCCTTGATCGCGGCAACCTCGGACGACTCGGTGCCGGTCGCGCTGACTCCCGGGAACAAGTCACCGATCGTGGAGAGCAGCACGCTGGTCTCGCCAAGTGACGGCAAGACGTGGCCGATGTAGCGCAGGAACGTGGTGTTCGGCCCGACCACCAGCACACCGCGCTTCTCCAGCTGACGGCGGTAGGTGTACAGCAGGTAGGCGGCACGGTGCAGAGCCACTGCCGTCTTGCCGGTGCCGGGGCCGCCCTGGACCACGAGCGCGCCGGCCATCGGCGCCCGGATGATCACGTCCTGCTCGGCCTGGATCGTCTCGACAATGTCGCTCATCGAGCCGGTGCGGCTGGTATTCAGCGCTGCGAGCAAGGCGGACTCACCGGTTAGGCCCTCGTGCCTGGACGGATCGGCCACGGTGAGGTCCAGGACCTCGTCGTCGAGGCTCGCGATCTTCCGGGCCTGGGTCTTGATGTGCCGACGTACGCGCACGTCGCCGGGTGACGCGGCAGTCGCGAGGTAGAACGGGCGGGCCGCGTCGGCGCGCCAGTCCATCAGCAGCTGGGCGTAGTCGTCGGTGTTCGCGTGGATTCCGATCCGGCCTACATAGCGGAGCTCGCCGTCGGCGAATTCGAGGCGGCCGAAACACAGCCCGTTTTCGGCGGCGTCGAACTGCGCTATCTGCTGGCGGTACATAGCGCTGAAGGTTTCCCGCTCTACCCTGGCCTGGTGGGTCCCGCCACTTTGACGCAGCACGCCCGCCAGCCGGTCGTTAGAACGTTTCCTCAGGTCATCGAGCCTGGTGTAGAGCACATTAATGTAATCCTGCTCGCGTCCCAGTTCCGCGTTTGACAACCATGCTCCTTCTTGTTATCGTTCGACAGAGGAATATGGCTCTATGCCGATTTACCTCATGTGCGCTACAAGAATGTAGCGCTTTTTTTTATTTCCCGAAACTCTGCGAAGCGTCGGGCGGATCGCGCAGCCCCCGGTCGAGATAGCCAACGTCATGGTTGTGAGCCTGCTGCTGAAACAGCGACATGAGCGTCACAACCATGACCTTTGCCGACGGCCGGGATCCTCGGTGCAGGCGCGATATAGGACGTTTACCCCAGCCTTGCGTCGCTACCCCGCCGGCCTAGCGTGACACCCTCAGCCGGGACATCCGGGTCCCAGTCGAAGACCACCGAGTTGTCCTCCTCGCCGATCAGGACCTCGGCCCCGGGCGTCGCACCCGCGTTGGCCAGTGCCTGCTCGATGCCGAGCTTGGCGAGCCTGTCGGCCAGATAGCCCACCGCCTCGTCGTTGGAAAAGTCGGTCTGGATAATCCACCGGCGCGGCTTGTCGCCGATGATGCGGAAGCTGTTCTCGCCCGTCGCGACGACCGAGAAGTCCGGTCCCGCCACCGCCTGAGGCCGGATGACAAGCCGCGTCGGCTCGACGGGCGGCGCGGCCGCGCGCGCCTCGGCGATAACCGCGGCCATGGTGAACGCCAGGTCCCGGAGCCCCTCGGTCGTTGCCGCCGAGACCCGGTGCACCGTCAGCCCGCGGGCCTCCAGCTCGGGCTCGACCAGGTCGGCGAGTTCTCTGGCTGCGGGCACGTCGATCTTGTTGAGCGCGACGATCCGCGGCCGGTCGCTCATCCGGGCGCCGGTCAGTTCCTCGTAGGCGCTGAGCTCGGCCTCGAGCGCGTCGAGGTCGCTGATCGGGTCGCGGCCCGGCTCCTCGGTCGCGAGGTCGAGCACGTGCACGAAGGCCTGGCAGCGCTCGATGTGGCGAAGGAAGTCCAGCCCCAGGCCCCGGCCCGAACTAGCGCCCGGGATGAGCCCCGGCACGTCGGCGACCACGAACTGGACGTCACCAGCCTCGACGACGCCCAGGTTGGGCGTCAGGGTCGTGAACGGGTAGTTAGCGATCTTCGGCCGGGCCGCGGACATCGCCGCGATCAGTGATGACTTGCCGGCGTTCGGGAAGCCAACCAGGCCGGCGTCAGCGACGGTCTTGAGCTCGAGCACCAGGTGCAGTTCACGCCCTGGCTCGCCGCGCAGCGCGAACCCGGGCGCCTTGCGCTTTGTCGACGCCAGGGCGGCGTTGCCCAGACCGCCCCGGCCGCCCTCGCCGGCGACATAGCGGGTGCCAGCTCCGGTCAGGTCCGCCAGTTGCTCGCCGTCCACGGTCTTCACCACGGTGCCGTCCGGCACCTTAAGCACCAGGTCAGCGCCATCGGCACCGTTGCGGTTCGAGCCCGAGCCAGGCTTGCCGTCACCGGCCTTGCGCAGCGGCTTGCGGTGAAAGTCCAGCAACGTGGCCGTGCTCGGGTCCACTTCGATGATGATGTCGCCGCCGCGGCCGCCGTTGCCGCCGTTCGGGCCGCCGAGCGGCTTGAACTTCTCCCGGTGCACGGACGCGCAGCCGTGACCTCCCTGGCCAGCATGAACCCTGACCTCGGCCTGGTCGGCGAACTCCGCCACGACCCATCCCTCCAGTTTTCGCTGCGCGCCCGCAGCCTTGCGTTATGTACCCAGAGCGGCAGCATCAGACGACTGGCAAACACGACCGGCAAAACACAGACCGGCAAAACACAGACCGGCAAAAACACAGACCGGCAAAAACACAGAGGGCGGACCTTGCCGGTCCGCCCTCCGAAGCCTGTGTCGCACTAGCCGGTCGGGCTGACCCGCTGCGCGTCCGGGCTAGCTAGCCGCTGCTGACTCAGTCTGGACCGACAGCGTCTGGACCGGCATCACGCTCACCGCACGGCGGCCGCGCCGCCTGCCGAACTCGACCTTGCCGCTCACGAGGGCGAACAGCGTGTCATCCCCACCGCGGCCGACGCCGACACCGGGGTGGAAGTGCGTACCGTGCTGGCGCACGATGATCTCCCCGGCGCTCACGACCTGGCCGCCGAACCGCTTCACGCCGAGCCGCTGCGCGTTGGAATCCCGCCCGTTCCGGCTGGAGGACGCGCCCTTCTTGTGTGCCATCGGAGGCTCAGCCCTTCTTCTTCGACCCGGCGCTGGCCTTGGCCGCGCCGATGCCGGTCACTCGCACCTGCGTGTACTTCTGGCGGTGGCCGAGGCGACGGCGGTAACCGGTCTTGTTCTTGTAGTGGATCATGTTGATCTTGGGGCCCTTTGTGGCGCCCACGATCTCGGCGGTGACTTGGTAACCTCCGAGCTCCGCCGGGTCGCTGATGACCTTCCCGTCATCGACAACCAGCAGAGTCGGCAGGGTCACGCTGGCCCCGACCTCTCCAGATAGCTTGTCGACGGTCAGGACGTCGTTTACCGACGCCTTTTCCTGCCTGCCGCCGCAGCGCACGATCGCGTACACCGAGAGTTCTCTCCTCTTTGTGCTAGCCCGCGCGAGATTCCAGCTGGAGTCGGGCTTACTTCCCAATGCGCACTAGACTATCGGGCCGCGGGGCCGCCTGATCCTGTACATGCGCCGACCATAAAGCGTATCAGACCACGCGGGTCCTCAGCTGCTCGCCGGTTCGACTTCCGGACCGCCGCCGGCCGGCTCGGGTTCGCCACCCTGCTCGGCTGGCGCGGGCCGCCGAGAGCGCCCTGACCTGCTCGACCTGGACCGACCCGAGCCGTTGGGCCCGGACCCATCCGTGGCAGCTACGGCCCCGTCTGCCGCTCCGGCAGCGGCCGTGCCGTCGGCCGCCGCGCTCGCGTCGGCCGGGGCGCTCGCATCGCCCCAGGCGCTCGCGTCGGACGGGACAGATTCGGCGCTGGGCGTCTCGGATAGGTGAGGATCGGGCGGGCCAGCGGGCCGCCCAGAGCGCGACCTACCGCGGTTCCGCGATCCGGCGGCGGCGACGATGGCAGGACTGGGCTCGGCAATGTCTGCTGCCTCGGTCCGGAAGTCGGCATCGCCGGCAGCGCCGCCGTCACTGTCGCTAACGGCCGCGGACTGGCGGGAACTGCCGCCACGCCCTCGACCGCCCCTGCCGCTAGCGTCACGGCCGCCTGCATCGCGGCCGCCGGCGTCGCGAGCGGCCCCGTTCCCGGATGTGTGGTCTCCCCTGCCAGAGCTGCCGCTACGGCCGGAGTCGCGGCTGTGCGAGTGGTCAACGGGCTCCATCGAAAGGAGCACGCCGCGGCCGTTGCACTGCTCACACGGGACCGAGAAGGCCTCCAGAATGCCGGAGCCGACCCGCTTGCGCGTCATCTGGACCAGGCCGAGCGAGGTGACCTCCGCCACCTGGTGCTTGGTCCGGTCCCTGGCCAGGCACTCAAGCAGCCGGCGCAGGACGAGCTCGCGATTGCTTTCGAGCACCATGTCGATGAAGTCGATCACGATGATGCCGCCGAGGTCGCGCAGCCGCAACTGGCGGACAATCTCCTCGGCCGCTTCCAGGTTGTTCCTGGTCACCGTCTGCTCGAGGTTGCCGCCCTGACCGGTGAACTTGCCGGTGTTGACGTCGATGACTGACATGGCCTCGGTGTGGTCGATCACCAGCGAGCCGCCACTCGGCAGCCAGACCTTGCGCTCCAGCGCCTTCGCCAGCTGCTCGTCAATCCGGTGCGCGGCGAAGACGTCAGTGGAGTCATCCCAGCGCTGCATCCGGTCGGCCAGGTGGGGGGCCACGTAGCGGACGTACTCGTCCACCAGGTCCCACTCGCTGTCGCTGGCGATGACCAGGTTGTTGAAGTCCTCGTTGAAGATGTCCCTGACGACGCGCAGCGTGAGGTCCGGCTCGCTGTATAGGAGGTCGGGAGCACTGGCGGTCTTGGCCTTCTTTTCGATCGCTTCCCACTGCGCGGCCAGCCTGGACACGTCGCGGGACAGTTCCTCCTCGGAGGCGCCCTCGGCTGCGGTGCGCACGATGACGCCCGCGTTCTCCGGCATGACCTGCTTGAGGATCTGCTTGAGCCGGCTGCGCTCGGTGTCAGGCAGCTTGCGGCTGATGCCGGTCATGCTGGCACCCGGCACGTACACCAGGTACCGGCCCGGCAGGCTGACCTGGCTGGTGAGCCGCGCGCCCTTGTGCCCGATCGGGTCCTTGGTGACCTGAACCAGGATTGACTGGCCAGACTTCAGGGCCGACTCGATCCGCTTCGACTCGCCTTCCAGGCCGCTCGCGTCGAAATTGACCTCGCCCGCGTACAGCACGGCGTTGCGGCCCTTGCCGATGTCGACGAACGCGGCCTCCATCGAGGGCAGCACGTTCTGGACCTTGCCGAGGTACACGTTGCCGACGTAGGACTGGTGGCTGGCCTTGTCGACGTAGTGCTCGACCAGCACATTGTCTTCCAGGACCGCGATCTGGGTCCGGTCGTCGTGCTGGCGGACCACCATGACCCGGTCGACGGCCTCGCGCCGGGCCAGGAACTCAGACTCGGTGATAATCGGCGGGCGGCGGCGGCCAGACTCACGGCCCTCGCGGCGCCGCTGGCGCTTGGCTTCCAGCCGCGTCGAGCCCTTCACGGCCCGGACATCGGTGATGTCGGCGCTGGCGCTCTTCTCTCGCGGCGGCCGGACGTGGACGACGGTGTTCGGCGGATCGTCAGGGCCGTTCGGCTGGGCCTCGGCGTCAGCGCCGGACCCGGTCCGGCGACGGCGCCTGCGGCGCTTCGCGGTACCGGCCGTCTCTTCCGCGCCATCCTCATCGGGCCCGCCCGGCTCCTCGGCCGTCCCGTCGGCGCTGACCTGGTCGGTGAGGGTGCCGGCTTCGGCGGCCTCGCCGCCGACACCAGTGCCCTTGCCGCGGCCGCGCCCGCCGCGCCGACGTCGCCTGCTGGCGGCGCCTGGCGCGCCGTCCTCGCGGCTCTCCCTGTCCTCGGCCTCGTCATCGGCGTCACTGACTGGGCTGCCTGGCTGCTGGCGCTGCGGCCTGGTGACCACGGGCGGCCGGGCGGCAGTGATGTCCGGCGGCTGGAAGATCACCAGTGGCGGCTGGAAGGCTGCCGGCGCCACCGTCCTGGCCGGGGCCTCGGCTGAGCTGTCGCTCCGGCCGGCGGTGTCGTGGCCCGCCGTGCCGTGGCTGGCGGCGTCGCGACTGACCGTGTCGCGGCCCGCCGACTCGCGGCTGGCGGTGTCCTGCTCTGCGGCGGCCTCGCCGCCCTTGCTCCTGGTGCGGCTCGCGCTACTACGCCGCGTAGCGGTGCGGCCTGATGCCGTCGTCCTGGGCCCGGACTCCGATGCCTCGGGCTCGGTCCCTGCTGTGCCGGCGTGCCGGGCACTCTCTGGCTCAGCAGCGGCGGGCTCAGCCGCCGGGGAATCGGCAGCATGGCTGGCCTGCGCGCTCGCGGCGCGCGACCGGGACGGCCGCTTACGGACCGGGGCCGCGGGCTGGTCGGCGGCGCTGGCCGGCTGGCCTTCGGCACTCACTGCCTGGTCCGAGCCCTCCCGGCCCGCGGCGGCCGATGGGGCCGGACTAGCTGGCGGCACCGACGTAGCTGGGGGCGCTGCCCCCGGCGCAGCGGGCGGCGCTGTTGCGGCCGCTGGCGCCGCGGGCGCGGCTGCAGGCGGCTCGACGCGGGGTGGCCCGGCCGGCCTGACTACAGCGCGGCGGGCACGGCGCAGCAGGCCTCGGCCTGAGCTGCCGTTCTCCGCCGGGGCATCAGGCGAACCCGCCGCGCCGACAGACCCGCTGGGCCCATGTGTTCCAGCCGATCCATCAGCTGGCTCTCTGTTCTGTCGCTCGATCTCGAGCATCCGGGCGATCTCTCCCGTCAGGCTCCCGGGCACAGCCGGCCTCGTCGGGCCGCTCCGCGCCACGCGGGAACTGTTCGTACGCGCTCACTGGCGCGGTACTCGCCATGTTGGCGCCCTCCGCATCCAGGCACGTTGCCATTACCTGTCCTTGTGCTGCGTCCCGTCCGTCTGGACGTGGCGCTTCCGCCGT
Source organism: Streptosporangiaceae bacterium (assembly GCA_036496945.1). GTDB lineage: Bacteria > Actinomycetota > Actinomycetes > Streptosporangiales > Streptosporangiaceae > JAJYUU01. Next base: position 12,088 of record DASXKI010000404.1, read on the forward strand.
GATAGCGGCCTCGCTGCGGCCGCCGGCGGCAATATCAGTGCCTAGCGGCCCCTGAGCCAGCCGCGTCACCACAGCGGGCGACGATGGCTCTAGGGCCGACATGGCGCGGAACGCTGCAAGGATGTCTTCGGGTCGTACGGCCGGTGTCAAGTGCCGAACAACCATTCGAAGTATCGCACATCCCTGTTGGCCTTCCGCCGTGGCACGCTGGTCTACCTCCAGCGATACCACTGCGGCCCTGGTGTCGAGCCGGCGGATTCCGTTGCTGGTGAGGCGATCCACCTCCGCATGCGCGACGGCAAGGAACGCCTCGACTGCCCTGGCCGCCTCCGCTTGAGCGACTCCGGGCAGTACGACTTCCCACTCCGAGGCCTCAAGCTGTGGCGCTTTCGCCACGGCCAGATCACCGACCTCGATCACGTCAATTCCGTCCGGCAGGGCTGCGTCGAGCCGGGCCCGCACGGTGTCGGGATCCAGCCAGGCGGTGAGGGAGATCTCCAGAAACTCGGCCTCGCTGGCAGCGCCGGTCGGCGCCCCGCCTGAGTAGGAGATCTTGGGGTGCGGAGAAAACCCCGCGGAGTGGGCGACCGGCAGGCCAGCCCGCCGAACTCCCCGCTCCACCGCTCGCGCGATGTCCCTGTGACTCGCGAATCGCATCCTGCCACGCTTAGCGTACCTGACCACCAGCCGCTGAACCGCTGGCGGCGGCGGTGGTCCCGTTGGCCGCGGCTGCTGACGCCCCATGGTCAGCCCTCGCTGCCAGGCGCGGACGTGCCGCCGCGGTGTGCCGAAGCCTCAGCGCTATCTGAACCGTGATCTGAAGCCTCACCATTCAGAACACTGAGCGGCAACAGCCTCTTCCCGGTCGGCCCCGCCTCGATCTCCGTCCCCATCGCCGGGCAGACACCGCACTCGAAGCACGGCGTCCACCGGCAGTCGTCCACCTCTTCGGCGCCAGCCGGATCGATGGCCGCAAGCCAGTCCTGCCACAGCCAGTCGCGCTCCAGCCCGGCGTCCAGGTGGTCCCAGGGCAGGATCTCGTCGTAGCCGCGCTCCCTCGTGGTGTACCAGTCCAGGTCGAGCCCGTCAGGTGCCAGCGCCGCTGACGCGCACTTCGCCCACCGCTCGAACGAGAACGTCTCGCTCCACCCGTCGAACCGGCCGCCGTCCGCCCAAACGGCCCGGATTACCTTCGCCACCCGCCGGTCGCCCCGCGACAGCAGCCCCTCGACGATGGACGGCTTCCCGTCGTGATAGCGGAACCCGATCGCCTTGCCGTACCGGCGGTCGGACCGCATCGCGGCGCCGAGCGCCTTGAGCCGCGCGTCCACTGTCTCGTGATCGCACTGGGCCGCCCACTGGAACGGCGTGTGCGGCTTCGGCACGAATCCGCCGATAGACACCGTGCAGCGGATGTCGTTCCGCCCGGTAGCCGACCGCCCGGCCTGGATGACCCGCTTCGCCAGCGAGGCTATGGCTAGAACGTCCTCGTCGGTCTCCGTCGGCAGGCCGCACATAAAGTACAGCTTGACCTGCCGCCAGCCGCTGGCGTAGGCGGTCGTCACGGTCTTGAGCAGGTCGTCCTCGGTGACCATCTTGTTGATCACCTTGCGGATCCGGTCCGAGCCGCCCTCGGGGGCGAACGTCAGGCCCGATCGCCGCCCGTTGCGGCTCAGCTCGTCGGCGAGGGTCACGTTGAACGCATCAACCCTGGTCGAGGGCAGCGACAGCCCGGTGTTGGTGCCCTCGTACCGGTCGGCGAGGTCGACAGCGATCTCGTTGATCTCGCTGTGGTCCGCGCTGGACAGCGACAGCAGCCCGACCTCGCTGAATCCGCTCGCGGCCAGGCCGGCCTCGACCATCGAGCCAATGGTGGTGATCGAGCGTTCCCGGACCGGCCGGGTGATCATCCCGGCCTGGCAGAACCGGCAGCCCCGCGTGCAGCCGCGGAAGATCTCCACGCTGAACCGCTCGTGCACCGTCTCGGCCAGCGGCACCAGCGGCTTGGCCGGGTACGGCCAGGAGTCCAGGTCCGTCACGGTGTGCTTGGAGACCGACCAGGGCACACCCGGCCGGGCCGGCGCGACCCGGCTGATCGTCCCGTCCGGGCCATACGACACGTCGTAGAACCGGGGCACGTAGACCCCGCCGGCCGTGGCCAGCTGCTCCAGCAGGCCGTCCCGGCCGCCCGGCCGTCCGGCCGCCTTCCAGGACCGGACCAGCTCGGTGATCGCCAGGACGGCCTGCTCGCCATCGCCGAGCACGGCGCCGTCGATGAACTCGGCGATCGGCTCGGGGTTGAACGCGGCGTGGCCGCCGGCCAGCACGATCGGGTCGCTGTCGCCCCGCTCAGCGGCCGACAGCGGGATGCCAGCCAGGTCCAGGGCGGTCAGCAGGTTGGTGTAGCCGAGCTCGGTGGCGAAGCTGACCCCGAGCAGGTCGAAGTCGCGGACCGGCCGGTGTCCGTCCACAGTGAACTGTGGTACCCGGTGCTCCCGCATCAGCGCCTCGAGGTCCTGCCACACGCTGTACGTACGCTCGGCGAGTACACCGTCCCGCTCATTCAGGACCTCGTAAAGGATCTGCAGGCCCTGGTTGGGGAGGCCTACCTCGTAGGCGTCCGGGTACATCAGCGCCCAGCGCACGTCGCAGGAGTCCCAGTCCTTGACGACAGAGTTCAGCTCGCCGCCGACATACTGGATGGGCTTGCGCACCAGCGGGAGCAGCGGCTCGAGCAGGGGGTACACCGACTGCACAGGCACGGTTACAGCGTACCGACGTCAGCGAGTCGCCCGCGCTTGCCCGCGCCGCCCGGCTCGATCGGGCCCAGATGAGCCGAGAAGCCGGCATTGCCCGCCGATCCACAGGGTATTGTCGGTGAGCCCAAAACCCTAGATTCCTGACCGGGAACGGGGTAGGTCGGATCCCCTCGCCACCGGAGGTACGCGGTGCACATCCAGCCCTATATCGTCCTGGGCAGCGCGGTCGTCGGACTGCTGGTCGGACTGACCGGGGCCGGCGGCGGAGCCCTGATGACGCCGATGCTGATCTTGCTCTTCGGGGTCAAGGCGCCGGCCGCTATCTCCAGCGACCTGGTGGCCGCGGTCCTGATGCGGCCGGTCGGTGCCGCTGTGCACATGCGCAAGGGCACAGTGAACTACCGACTGGTCGGCTGGCTGATGCTCGGCTCGGTCCCGATGGCCTTCCTCGGCGCCTACCTGCTGCATCTGCTGGGAAGTGCATCGGCGGCGCCGACCCACGTGGAGCAGGCCCTAGGCGCTGCATTGCTGACCGGCGCCGCGGCCATGGTGATCCGCTGGGCCATGGACGTCCGCGGCGGCAAGCAACGCGCCGCCGCCTTGCGGGACCTGGTTGTGAAGCCAGTGCCCACTGTGATCGTCGGCATGATCGGCGGGGTCATCGTGGGGGTGACCTCGGTCGGGTCCGGGTCGCTCATGATCGTGCTGCTGCTGTTCCTGTACCCCATGATCAGCGCCAAGCGACTGGTCGGCACCGACCTGACCCAGGCCGTGCCGCTGACCGCCGCGGCTGCCCTCGGTGCCCTAGCCTTCGGCCACGTCGAGTTCGGCGTCACGATCTCGATCATCCTGGGCAGCGTGCCCGCGGTGCTGATCGGCTCCCTGCTGTCCTCGCGGGCACCGGACAAGTACATCCGGCCGGTCATCACGTTCGTGATTCTCGCGTCGGGCCTCAAGTACGTCGGCCTGCCCACCAAGGCGCTCGGCTGGACACTCGGGCTCATCCTGGTCGCCGTGGCCGTCGCCTGGGTCACCGTGACGCTGGTGCGCCGCCGGAAAGGCGGGCCCGAGCCCGCCGAAAGGCCGCAGGAACAAGAATCGTCGCCCGACCGCTCCTTCACGGGCAGCTAGGCCCGCTCCATTGGGCGTCAGGGTGGCAGTGCTGCCCAATGAGGGGCAGCAGATCCACCCTCACGCCCAATGGGGTCGCTGGTTCTCGGGCGTCGGCCGCCACCGCGGGATGGGCGGCGCGGCCGGCGGACCGTTTCGTGTGGTCCGACGGCTGTGCCGACTGTCCCGCGGAACTAGCCTGACCGCGAGCGCTCGCGCAGGAGCCATGGCCACCTGGACCGGCGTCGCTCGGCTGGGAGTTCGGCGTAGCTGCGGCCGTCACGCTGGATTACCGGGTACTTACGCAGGTGGTAGTTGGGCGCGGTGCGGCAGGCGCCCGAGCGCAGGTCGAAGCTGTACCAGTGCGATGGGCAGGTGACCACGCCGTCGCGGACGACGCCCTTGGCCAGCGGGCCGCCTTCGTGCGGGCAGGCCACGTCGGTCACCTGCAGCTCGCCATCCACGTCGAAGACCGCGTAGCTACGGCCCTTGTGCTTGATGATCCACGCCCGCCGACCACGGGGTGGGCGTAGCGGCACCAAGGTCACGCCGGCCGGCTGGTTCATCTCAGTACGCGGCCGGCATGTCAAAGCCGTCGAACTCGGCCGAGAACGGCTCGATCGCCACCCGGTCGGCCGTGGCCTTGGTCAGGCGGGCCGCGATCTGCACAGTGTCAGCGGGCACAGTGTCAGCGGGCACAGTGTCGACGGGCACGGTCATCCCCGGCTCCCTTACTCGACCACGTCTACTCGACTACGCGGATCGTGACCGGCCCGAGCCGGTCGAACTCGGCCCGGTACACATCGCCCGCCAGCATCGGCACAGCGGCGTGCAGCGCCCCGGTCATGATGAGCTGGCCGGCCTCCAGGCCCGCGCCCATCTCGCCGAGCGTGTTCGCCAGCCAGGCCACGACCGCCACCGGGTCGCCGAGTGCCGCCGCTCCGGCCCCGGTATCCACGAGCGCGCCGCTCCTGGTCAGCACCATGCCGATGAGCCGCGGATCCAGGCCGTCCAGCGGCACCAGCCGGCTCGATACGGCAACAGCGCCGTTAGACGCCAGGTCCGCGACGGTGTCAGCTAGCCTGATCCGCCAGTCCGCGAACCGCGAGTCGACAATCTCCATGGCGGCAGCCATGCCGGTGATGGCCCGGCGAGCTTCCAGCAGGGTCACGCCGGGACCGCGCAGCGGGCTGCCGAGCACGAACGCGATCTCGGCCTCGATTTTCGGCTGGATGAAGTGACTCAGCGAGACGGCGTCGCCGTCGGCGTACACCGTCGAGCCGAGCACCGGGCCGTGGTCAGGCGAGTCGACACCGATCATCTGCTGCATGGGCTTAGACGTGAGGCCGACCTTGTACCCGATGACGGTGTCGCCGTCGTTGACCAGCATGGCAGTGAGCTGCTGTGCGATCGCGTAGCCGTCGGCCATGCCGAGGTCGGGATCGACGTCGGTGAACGGCTCGATCGCCTGCCGGCTGCGGCGCGCTTCGTACAGCGCCTTGGCCTTGCCGGACACGTCGGTGAGCGGCATCTCCCTGCCTCCGTTCACGGCCGGAAACTTGGCGCCTTCCCCCGCGCGCACGCGATACGACACACTACGTGACAAGCCCGCGCGGTGAAATGCAGGTCGCTGGAAAGTGAGTACGGACATGAGCGGCGGACGAACGCTGGCAGCTATCGTCGGGCCCGGCAACATCGGCACCGACCTGCTGGCCAAGCTCCAGCGCAGCGAGCACGTCGAGGTCGCCTACGTCGTCGGCGTGGTCGAATCAGACGGCCTGGCCAGGGCCAGGCAGCTAGGCCTCGCCGCCTCGGCCGAGGGCGTCGACTGGCTGCTACGCCAGGATCCGCTGCCCGACCTGGTCTTCGAGGCCACCTCAGCCAAGGCCCACCGGGCGAACGCACCGCGGTACGCGGAGGCGGGCATCACCGCGATCGACCTGACGCCTGCGGCCCTTGGCCCGCTGGTCTGCCCGCCCGTCAACCTGCTCGACCACATCGACGCCGCGAACATCAACATGATCAGCTGTGGCGCGCAGGCCACCGTGCCCATCGTGCACGCGGTGTCCAGTGTCGTCCCCGTTCCCTACGCAGAGATCGTCGCCTCGGTCGCGTCGAAGTCGGCGGGACCTGGCACCAGGGCCAATATCGACGAGTTCACCCACACAACGTCCAGGGCCGTGCAGACGGTCGGCGGCGCGCAGCGCGGCAAGGCGATCATCGTGCTCAACCCGGTCGAGCCGCCGATGATCATGCGGGACACCGTCTACTGCGCGATCCCGGCGGGCGCCGATCGCGACGCGATCACCGAGTCGATCGTGGCGCGGGTCGCGCAGGTGCAGCGCTACGTGCCGGGCTACACGCTGCGCGCTGATCCGCAGTACGACGAGGCGCGAGACAGCTGGGACGGCAACGCCAGGGTCGCGGTCTTCCTCGAGGTCCGCGGCGGCGGCGATTACCTGCCGGAGTACGCCGGCAACCTGGACATCATGACAGCCGCCGCGGCTCAGGTCGGCGAGGTCATCGCCCAGCGCCGATCAACACAGCGCCGACCATCAACACAGCGCCGGGCCGCCGGGACAACCGCACCGGCGGTGACCGCATGACCGGCCTGATCGGCGCCGACCGGCAGCTGCGCATTACCGACACCACGCTGCGCGACGGCAGTCACGCGATGGCGCACCAGTTCACCAGCGAGCAGGTCCGGGCCACCGTGCACGCACTGGATGCCGCGGGCGTGGCCGTCATCGAGGTGACGCACGGCGACGGCCTGGGCGGCTCGTCTTTCAACTACGGCTTTTCACGCGAGAACGAGCTGGACCTCATCAAGGCCGCCGTACAGGAGGCCACCCAGGCGGCCATCGCCGTCCTGCTGGTGCCAGGGATCGGCACCATGGATGACCTGCGCGGCGCGTGCGAGGCGGGCGCCGCGGTGGCCAGGATCGCGACGCACTGCACCGAGGCTGACGTGTCCATCCAGCACTTCGGGCTGGCTCGCGACCTCGGCATGGAGACCGTGGGCTTCCTGATGATGGCGCACCGTACCTCGCCGGCCGAGCTGGCCAGGCAGGCCCGGATCATGGTCGACGCTGGCGCGCAGTGCGTGTACTGCGTCGACTCGGCTGGCGCGCTCGTGCTCGGCGATGCTCAGGAGCGGGTGCAGGCGATCGTCACCGAGATCGGCGCCGAGGCTGAGGTGGGGTTCCACGGGCACCAGAACCTCTCCCTGGGCGTCGCGAACTCGGTACTGGCGTTCCAGCACGGAGCTCGGCAGATAGACGGCGCCCTGTGCGCGCTCGGCGCCGGCGCGGGCAACTCCCCCACCGAAGTGCTCGCGGCGACCTTCGACCACCTGGGCGTGCACACCGGAGTCGACGTCGGCGGCGTGCTCGCGGCGGCCGAGGAGGTGGTCCGGCCGTTCCTGCCCCGCTGGCCGAAGATGGACCGGACCGCGATCGTGCAGGGCTGGGCAGGCGTGTACAGCAGCTTCCTGCTGCACGCCGAGCACGCGGCGCAGCGGTATGGGGTGCCCGCGCACGAGATACTCCAGCGCGTCGGCGAGCTCGGTTACGTCGGCGGCCAGGAAGACATGATCATCGACGTCGCGCTACGGCTGGCACAGGAGCGCGACCTGGCCGCGGCCGGGGCACGCTAGCAAGGCGAGCGGGCACCGGTCCGCGTCGCGCGGTACCGACTTAGGTGCAGTGCCGACCTAGGTGCGGTGCCGACTTAGGTGCGGTGCCGGCTTAGGTGCGGTGCCGGCTTAGGTGCGGGGCCGTCTTAGGTGCAGGGCCGGCTTAGGTGCAGTGCCGGCTTAGCTGAAGACTGTTCGCCGCCGGTAGACCGCCTGAAGGCAGCCGACCGCGATCATATCGGCGAAGATCGCCGAGCCGCCGTAGGAGACGAAGGGCAGCGGCAGTCCGGTGACCGGCATGATGCCGATCGTCATGCCGATGTTGATGAAGGACTGGACTGCGAACCAGATCCCCACCCCGGACGCAACGAGCATGCCGAACTGATCGTCGGCCCTCCCGGCGATGCGGAAAGCCCGGAATAGCAGCACGGCCAGCAGTCCGATGATGACCATCTCGCCGACGAAGCCAATCTCCTCGCCCGCGACCGCGAAGATGAAGTCCGTGTGCTGCTCGGGCACGAAACCGCCGGCCACGAGCTGACCGTGGAACAGGCCCTGGCCATGCAGGCCGCCCGAGCCGATGGCGATCTTGGACTGAAAGGCGCTGTAGCCGGTGCCGAGCGGATCGGCCGACGGATGCAGGAACGACGTGAGCCGGCTGACCTGGTAGGCCTTCAGCAGGTGCAGCTTGACGACGGCCGTGACGCCGAGCGCGCCGATGGCGACCAGGCCCGCCAGCCAGGGCAGCCGGACACCCGACAAGGCGACGAGGCCAACCAGCATGGCCAGCATCAGCATGACCACGCCCAGGTCTGGCTCGGCCACTACCAGCACCAGCGGGACGAACGCGACGCCGAGGGCCGCCAGGAGCGCTCGCGGGCGTGGCCTGGTCTCGCCCGGCCGGATCTCGCCCAGGATCATCGCGACCACCAGGATGATGGAGAGCTTGGCGTACTCCGACGGCTCGATCTGGAACCCGCCCGGCAGGCTGATCCACGACCTCGCGCCGTTGACGATGCTGCCGAGCGGCGTCAGCACCACCAGCAGTCCGAGGCAGGACAACCCGAAGACGATCGGCGAGTACAGCCGCAGCTGACGGTAGTCCAGCATGCTGACGCCGGCCATGAGCGTGAACCCGATAGCGACATTCAGCAACTGCTTGGTCAGGAACGGGTCCGACGCGGACGCCCTAGATGGGTCGGTCGCCGCCCAGACCAGCAGCGTCCCGACCAGGCTCAGCGCCAGCACGGCCGCGAGGAGTATCCAGTCGAGCTTGCGTAGCGGCGAGCCTGCTCCGAAGATGCGCCGCAGCAGCCGGGACAGCCTGCCGCCGGGGCCGGGCCTGCCGCCACGAGCCGGGCCGAGGCCGAGGCGACGTGCCCTCCCGTCATCCAGGCGGACCGGCGCGAGGCTGCGGTAGCTCGCCGAACTAGGTACGGCGGGCTCCCCCCGCCGGCTGGCTACGTCGGGTCCGCGCCAGCTCATCCGCGCCTGCCCCAGGCTCGGCTGCCTTCAGTGTCGGCCAGCAGCCCTAGTCGCAACGTCGCGGCCGACGACGGAGAGCCGGGCTCGCGCCCTCCTAGCTGGGCCGACGTCTGCACGATCGTGCCGCCGCTCGTGATGTGCGGCGCCGGGGGCAGCCGACCGCCCGGCAGCGCCGCCTTGGCGCCTTGCAGTCCGTAGAGCGCGTCCCAGATCTGCCGCACCGCGGGCCCGGACACGTCGGCGCCGTAGCCGGAGTCGGGAATCATGACGACGACGACGTACTTGGGGTTGCCACACGGCGCGAACGAGGCGAACACCGACGTGGAGTTCTTGCCGAACACCTGCGCCGTTCCGGTCTTGCCCGCCACGCAGACCCGGCCGAGCGGGAAGCCCCCGAAGGTGCTGGCTGCGGTGCCGGAGGTGACCACGCCCTGCAGCGCACTGCGGATGTAGGCGAGGGTGGCCCCGGATGCGGGCAAGTGCCCGTCGACCGGCGGCGTGATGTTCTCCACGACCTGGCCGCTTGGGCTGAGTAGCTCCTCGCCGACGCGCGGGCTGTACAGGGTGCCGCCGTTGGCCAGCGCAGCGTACCCCGCCGCGAGCTGGAGCGGCGTGACGGCGACGTAGCCCTGGCCGATGGAGGCAATGATCGCCTGGCCGGGCGTCCAGATGTTCCCGTACAGGCAGTCGTCGTACTCGATCTGCTGAATGTAGTCGCCGTTCGCCCGGCCGTACTTGCACCAGTTCTGGCCGGTGTGCGCGTTGTCCTTCCAGAAGTAGTACAGCCACTCCCTGGTCGGGACGTTGCCACCACTCTCCGCCGGCAGGTCGATCCCGGTCGGCTTGCCGAAGCCCCAGTCCAGCTCGATCTTCTGCTCGAACTGCACAGGGAAGTTCGGGCTAGTCACGTCGTTGTACTTGGGATGGTCCTGGTTATAGATCTGCAGGCCGATGTTGTAGAAGACGGTGTCGCAGGAGAGCACCAGCGCCTGGTGCAGCGACATAGGGCCGCCATTGCCGAAGTCATTGTTGAACGTATGCCCGCCGACACGCGTCGCGGCCGGGCAGTTGTAGGTGCCATCCAGCGAGTCGCCGAACTTGATGCCGGCGGTCGCCGTGGTCACCTTGAACGTAGAGCCAGGCGGGTAGGAGCCCTGCGCGGCCCGGTCCAGGATCGGTTCTCCGTTGCCGGTACCGAACAGCTGGGTGAACTCCCGCTGCGAGATACCGCCGCTCCAGACGCTCGGGTCGTAGGTGGGGTAGCTCGCCATCGCGACAACCCGCCCGGTCGTCGTCAGCACGACGGCCGCGCCGGACGTAGCGCCGGGATTGGCCGCATGCGCCTGCTGCACGGCGTTAGCGAGGATGTTCTGCGTCGCAATCTGGAGCTTGCTGTTGATGCTCGTCACCAGGTCGTCACCGGCTACGGGCTTGATGTTCTTGATCGTCGAGGTCACCTGGCCGCTAGCGTTCACGGAGACCTTGTCGAGGCCGGTGGTCCCGCGCAGCTGCTTGTCGTACTGCGCCTCGAGGCCCGCCTGACCCACGAGGTCGTCACCGGAGAACCCGGTCACCGGGACGTGCAGCTGCTGAACTTCCTGCGCGGTGATCGGCTGGAGGTAGCCGAGTACCTGCGCGGCGGCTGTCGCGACCGGCTGAACGTACTGGATGACCGGCTGGATGTCGGCGGTCACGCCGGGGAACGAGCTCTTGTTCTCCAGGATCTGGAGTGCGATCGTCTGCGACACATTCTGTGCGACGGGAATCGGCTGGTACGGCGAGCCCGTCCAGCACGGCTGCCGTACGCCGACCGTGCACAGCCGCACGCGCTCCTGCATCACCTTGTCGCTGATGTTCAGCAGCTTGGCGAGCCGGGCTAGCTCGGGGGCGCCGCCGCCGGGCTGCTGTGCCAGCGTCACCATGTTGACGGCGACCACGAGCGCGGCCTGGTTCGAGACCATTGGCCGGCCAGTGTCGTCGAGTATCTGCCCCCGGACCGATGGCTCGACGATCTCCCGGATCTGATCCTGGCTGGCCAGCGCGACATAGGTGGGGCGCGTCTGAACCTGCAGGTTCCACAGCCGTACGCCAAGCACGGCGAGCAGGCCCGCCGCGATCACCATGACACTGAACAGCCGGCGTTTGGATGCCGGGATCACCGCGCTCCCCCTGTCCTACTGCCGATCAGCCACACGCGCCGCCGGCTGCCCATGCGCCTGCTCGCCAGCCAGCGCCCGCCAATATGCCGCCTGGTCAGGTACGACAGCAGCGATCGGCGGCCGTAGCTGAACCGCGGCTGTTTGCGGACTCTGGCCGGCGGCCGCCACAGCGCGCTGCGGCCAGAACCGCCGAGCATGCCCCAGCCGCGCCTGCCGCCCGCCAGCCGCAGCCGCGGCACGCCGACAGCCTTCCGGCGGGCCCCGAACGTGCTCTGATCCAGCATTCCCCCGGCCACGAGCCCCGTCGTCAGCGCTGCCGGGTGCAGGCGGCCGGATCTGCGCCGGAACTTCGGCGCCGCGGCGGGACGCCTGGCAACCGGCCGAGCTCCGTTTCGGAAGTTCAGTTTCGGCACCGCCGTGCCCAGTGCCGACCGTCCGGACAGCGCGAGCGCAGACTGGCTGGCGCTCGTCCGCAGCCGAGCGCTAGACGCGGTGGTCCCGCCGACGGGGCGGAACTGACTGCTCACCCCGGCCAGCAGGCCTGGAAGCCGACTGCGTGGCCAGTGTTCTCCCTGCCCGCTGCCGACGGCGCTGCCAATCGCGCCGTCGCCGCGCCGCCTGGCCGACAGGTTGAGGTTCACCGGGGTGACAGGCCGGTCGCGATGGCGTACCAAGCCCGAGGCCGAGCCCGCCACTCCAGCCCGCGGGTGCAGCCGGGCCGGCCGGCGCGCCGGCGCGGCGCCGGCCTGGCCGCCCGGGCGGCCGCCGACCCAGCCGTCGCCGGGCCGGGCGGCAGCCGGGCTGAGCCGCGGCTCGTGCCGCCGGCGCTTGCGCTGGGCGCGCGTCGACTGGGCGGGGACGGCCAGCAGCCCCGCCCGCGCGGTCCGACCCAGTCCGGTGCTTGCCAGTCCGGGGCTTGCCAGCCCAGGGCTTGCCAGCAGCCCGCTACCCAGCAGGACCAGGTATAGCGCGAAAGGGCAGATGAGCAGGTCATAGCCGATCGACACCGGCAGGAACTGGCGGACCTCGGCGACGGTCACCTCAGCGGGCTCGAGTAGCAGGCCGAGCGCGGCGGCCAGTACCTCGGCCGCGGCGATGACGGCGGCCGCGAGCACGAGCGCGCGCAGCGGCCAGTGGCGGGCGACTCGGCCTAGCCAGCCTGCCGCCCACCCGGCCAGGCAGAAGACCAGTGCGTATTGCCCGATCAGCCCGCTGCCGGGCGGCGCTAGGTCCAGGCAGAGGCCCGCGGCGAAACCGATCACCATGCCGCGCAGCGGATCGTCGGTCATCGCGAGCGCCACCACCAGGACAAGCACCAGGTCGGGCACGCCGCCGCCAGGCAGGTGCAAGCCGTTCAGCACAGTGAGCTGGAGCAGGAGGGCGAAAGCCAGCAGCACCGTGGCGAACCATGCCTTGCGCACGTCAGCCGCCCGGGTTCGGAGTCGCGCCTGGGCTGGGCCGGGACGTGCCCGCTCTGGCCGTGACCGTCACTGTCACGGTCGCCGCCGGATGCGGCAGCGGCGGCAGCGCGGCGAACCTGGGGTCATGTGCGGGCGGCGCGATGACCACGCCGACCACGCCGAGCGCGCCGAAGTCAACGTACGGCCGGACCAGCGCGGCAGCGGTCAGCGAGCCGTTGGCGACGACCAGCCTGGTGACCACGCCGACGGGCACGCCGGGCACGTACGGCTTGTCGTTGACGGACGCTGACGTCACCAGCTGATCGCCGGGCTTCAGCACGGCCGCGGAGCTCAGCATCTGCAGGGTCATCAGTCCGCCGTGGGCCACCTTGCCGGGACCGGTGACCCAGCCCAGCTGCCCGCTCGGGGCCACCGCGACGCCCACGACCGTGACGGAGTCGCTGGCCAGCAGCACGGTGCAGGTCGTGGCCGACACCGAGGTGACCTCGCCCACCAGTCCCTCGCCGTTCAGCACTGTTTCCTGCGGCCGGACGCCGTCGTCACTGCCGACATCGAGGGTCACCGTCTGCTGATAGCCCTGGCCGATGGCGATGACGCTGGCGGCCACGACCCGGTACTGGCCTGCCCCCGCCACCAGCAGCATCTTGCGCAGCTGCGCGTAGTCGGCCTTGCTGAGCGTGGCGGCGCTGAGGTCGGCCCGGAGCCGAAGCACCTGCTTCTGCAGGCTACTCACCTGCGACGACGAGCCGGCGGAGGCGAAAAATCCAGTCACTGACTTCGCTGCGTGCTCGGCGCCGCCGAACACCGAGCCGCCGATCGAGCGCACATGACGCAGCGCGAAACTCGAGCTGGCCGAATAGCTCAGTGCGATTAGAGCGAGCGCAGTGCTCAGCAGCACCACCAGAACCCCGCGGGTCCGCCGCGTATCCCGCACCCCACTCACCTCGCCTGCCGCCCGTCACGTCACCTGTCGCCGGATGGGGCCGCGACCCCCGCGCCCCAGTTACCGCCTGGCTTCAGGTACCAGCACCTGCTGCAGGGTTTCGAAATCCTCCACGCATTTGCCGGTGCCGAGCGCAACCGAGTCCAGCGGGTTGTCGGTGAGGTGGATCGGCATTCCCGTCTCCTCGCGCAGGCGCTCGTCCAGGCCGCGCAGGAGCGCACCACCGCCAGTGAGCGCTATGCCGCGGTCCATGACGTCCCCGGCCAGCTCGGGCGGGCACTTGTCGAGCGTGGTCTTCACCGCGTCGATGATCACGCTGAGAGGTTCCTCGATCGCCCGCCTGATCTCCTCCGCCGAGATGACGATCGTCTTCGGCAGCCCGCTCACCAGGTCACGGCCGCGGATCTCGGCGTTGGGCTCGTCGTCGGACGGGTAGGCCGAGCCGAGCGAGATCTTTATCTCCTCGGCCGTCCGCTCGCCGAGCATGAGCGAGTACTCCTTCTTGCCAAAGGTGATGATGGCCTGATCCAGCTCGTCGCCGCCGACACGAATGGACTGCGACGTGACGATGCCGCCCAGCGAGATCACGGCGACCTCCGTGGTACCGCCGCCGATGTCGACCACCATGTTGCCGGTCGGCTCGTTGACCGGCAGTCCGGCGCCGATCGCGGCGGCCATCGGCTCCTCGATGATGTAGACGCGGCGGGCGCCGGCCTGATGGCCGGCTTCCTTCACCGCGCTTTGCTCGACGCCGGTGATGCTGCTCGGCACGGCCACGACGATCCGGGGCTTGACGAGGTGGCTGCGCCGGTGCACCTTCTGGATGAAGTACCGCAGCATCCGCTCGGTGACGTCGAAGTCCGCGATGACGCCGTCTTTCAGCGGGCGGACGGCGACGATGTTGCCGGGCGTGCGGCCGATCATCCGCTTGGCCTCGACGCCCACGGCGACGATCTGGCCGCTATTGGTATTCAGCGCAACGACGGACGGCTCATTCAGCACGATCCCGCGGCCCCGGACGTACACGAGTGTGTTGGCGGTGCCGAGGTCGACAGCCATGTCGCGGCCCAGAATCGCCATCGCGTTGCTCATTGAGAAGAAAAACCTTCCAGCCAGGTAGCTCTGCACTTGTCGTACCGCGTGACGTGCCCTACTGCGTGACGCGTGGCAGGAATCCCGTCCCTGCACGGTCGGCCGCAGCCCCGCGCGGACCGCGCGGACGACTGTTCGTCGGTCCAACGCACACCGCTTCAGCGATCGCGACAAAGGAGGGTAAGCCGACCCGGCATTCCCCCGAATTGCCACCATCAGCGACCGGCTGATAGCGCACAGTAACGCCAATAGCGCACGACTCAGCCCGCGATTGGACAGCCTACATGTCGGTTCCGGGCCCGCCCCGGCAGGGCACGCCGGTTGGTAAGCGCTTGGGCAATCAGTGACCTGCGGCGTGCTCAGCTCGGTAGCCGAGCCAGATGCCGATGGTCCACAATGCCGCGAAAATGCCACCGAGAAAATACATCACCGGGACCACTGCGCCGGAGGCGATGACGAATACCTGCAGCAGGCTGCCGCCGACCAGCGTGACCCCCAGCAAGCGCCGCGCTAGTGCCGCGAACACGACAGCGGCTACTGCCGCGATCCCGACGGTCACTCCTGCCGCGTGCGGTGCCAGATGGTCGATCTGCACGGCCACCGGAATTGACAGGCCAACGACGATGGCCTCCATGATCAGGACCGTGGCGCACAGCCGCTTCACCAGGCATCACCGTCCTCGCCGGGATCATCGCGGCGAGAGTCAGTCCAGACGGCCCCGTTCCCTGGCTTGTCGGCCAGTAGCAGCCGCGCATCGCCGGCCGTGACCACCGAACCGGTAATGAGCACGCCTGCCTTGCCAGGCCCGCCCTCGCCCGCGGCGTCTGCCTCGTCCGCGAGCGCGACGCCGATCTCGATCGCGTCGTCAAGCCGTTCGGCGACGGTGACCCGGTCTGCCCCGAACACCGACTCGGCGACTGCGCCGAGCGCGGCGGCTGGCATGGATCGTGTCGAGGAGTTGGTGGTGACCACCAGTCGCGCGGCGGCGGGTTCCAGTTCGTCCAGGATGCCGGACACGTCCTTGTCCTCGCTGACCGCGATGATGGCGACCAGATCGGTGAAGCTGAACGCCTCAGTCAGCGCGGCGACCGAGGCCGCCATGCCGCCGGGGTTGTGGGCAGCGTCGATGATGACCACCGGGCTGCGGCGGACGATCTCCAGCCGGCCTGGCGAGGTCATCGTCGCCACGGCGCGCCTGACGATGTTCTGGTCGAGGCCACTGGCGCCGGTGCCGGGCTCATCTTCCGACTCCGGCGTGCGCGCGAACGCCTCGACGGCGGCGATCGCGCAGGCCAGGTTGCCGGCCTGGTGCGCGCCGAACAGGGGCAGGTAGAGATCGGGGTAGTCGCCAAGCAGGCCGCGGATCGCGACCTGCTGGCCGCCGACAGCGAGCTCGCGGCTGAGGACCCCGAATTCCAGGCCCTCGCGTGCGACGCTGGCGCCGACCTCGGCAGCACGGCGCAGCAGCACTTCGGCGGCGGCAGGCGGCTGCTGCGCAAGTACCGCGATCGCGCCCGGCTTGATGATGCCCGCCTTGTCGGCCGCGATCTCGGCGACGGTGTCGCCCAGGTAGCGGGCGTGATCGATCGAGATGGGCGTCACCACCGCCACAGTGCCGTCGACCACGTTGGTGTTGTCCCAGGTGCCCCCCATGCCGACCTCGAGCACGCAGACGTCGACCGGCGCATCGGCGAACACCGAGAACGCCATGCCGACGAGCACCTCGAAGAACGACAGCCGCACGTCGTGTGTCTTGTCAACGATGTCCAGGTAGGGCTTGATCTCGTCGTAGGCATCGACGAATTGCTCGACGTCGAGCGCCTGGCCGTCGACGCAGATGCGCTCGCGGACCGAGGACAGGTGCGGGCTCGTGAACAGGCCCGTGCGCAGGCCGCGTGCCCGCAGTAGCACCTCGGTCATCCGCGATGTCGAGGTTTTGCCGTTGGTCCCGGTGAGGTGGATCACCGGGTAGGCGCGCTGGGGATCACCGAGCAGGTTCAGCAGCGAGTTGATCCGGTCGAGCGACGGGTTGACCGCGTGCTCGGGGCGGCGGGCGAAGATCTCCTGTTCGATCTCGCGTAGCCGGGCGGCGTAGGTGTCGGTCATGCCGTTTCCGTGGGGGCGGCGTCCGCTGGCAGGGCGGCGAGACGCTCGGTCAGGCGCGCGACCTCGCCTTGCGCTGCCGCCAGCCGCTCGCGGTTCTTGGCGACGACTTCCGCCGGGGCCCGCTCCACGAACGACGCGCTGCTCAGCTTGCGCTCGACCGCCTCGATGTCGGCCTGGGCGGCGGCCAGGTCCTTGGTGAGTCGCTTGCGCTCGGCCGCCACGTCCAGGCCGACCGCCGTGTCCAGCTCGATCGTGGCGCCCTCGGCGTGCAGCGACGCCGTCGGCGTGAAGTCCGCGCCCGGCTCAGCCAGCCGGAGCAGAGTCCTGATCCGGCCCTCGTGCTGGGAAAGCATTGTGTCGCCGAGGTCTGCCAGCCGGGCTGGCACTCGCTGGCTCGGTCGCAGTCCCTGGTCGGACCGGAACCTGCGCACCTCGGTCACCAGCCGCATCAGCGCGGAGATCTCGGCCTCCGCGGCCGGGTCAGCGGGCAGCGCAGGCAGCGCGCCAGCCGCGCGCTCGGTGGTCTGCCCCGGCCAGCGGGCGATGACCACCGACTCGCCGCCGGTCAGCGCGGTCCAGAGTTCCTCGGTGACGAACGGCAGCAGCGGATGGATCAGCCGCAGCAGCCGGTCGAGCACTTCGCCGAGCACCCGCCTGGTCGCCTGCGCGGCCGCCTCGTCCGGGCCGCTGCCGGTCAGCACGGGCTTTGCCAGCTCCAGGTACCAGTCGCAGACCTCGTCCCAGGCGAAGTGGTACAGCGCGTCGCAGACCTTGGCGAACTCGAACTGCTCGAACAGCGCGTCGACTTCAGCGGTGACGGCCGCGAGCCGGGAGAGTATCCACCGGTCCGGCGCCGTCAGCTCACTCGCCGGCGGCACGCCCTGGCCAGTCACCGCGCCGTTGAGCTGCGCGAAGCGGACCGCGTTCCATAGCTTGTTGCAGAAGTTGCGCGACCCGGCGACCCAGTCCTCGCTGACCGCCACGTCACCGCCCGGCGTCGCGCCGCGAGCCAGGGTGAACCTGGTGGCGTCCGCGCCGAACCTGTCGATCCAGTCCAGCGGATCCACGGTGTTGCCGCGCGTCTTGGACATCTTCTTGCCGAACTGGTCGCGCACGAGCCCGTGCAGGGCAACCTGGCGGAACGGCACTGCGTCGTCCGGTCCCCTGTCTGCCATCGCATACAGGCCGAACAGCATCATCCGCGCCACCCAGAAGAACAGGATGTCGTAGCCGGTCACGAGCACGCTGGTCGGGTAGAACGTGCGCAGATCTGGGGTGTCATCGGGCCAGCCGAGCGTGGAGAACGGCCACAGACCCGAGGAGAACCACGTGTCGAGCACGTCGGAGTCCTGCTCCCAGCCCTCGCCCGCTGGCGGATCGTCATCCGGGCCGAGGCAGACCACCTCGCCGGCTGGTCCGTACCAGATCGGGATCCGGTGGCCCCACCACAGCTGGCGGCTGATGCACCAGTCGTGCATGTCGTCGACCCAGTCGAAGTACCGAGCGGACATCTCCTGTGGATAGATCCGCACCCGGCCGTCCCGCACAGCGTCACCGGCCGCCTTGGCCAGCGGCTCGACCTTGACGAACCACTGCAGCGACAGCCGCGGCTCGACCGTCGTGCCGCAGCGCGAGCAGTGCCCGACCGCGTGCAGGTACGGGCGGCGCTCGGCCACGATCCGGCCTTCGGCCCGCAGCGCCGCCAGCACGGCGGGCCGCGCCTCGAACCGGTCCAGGCCCTGGAACGGCCCGCCGGCGGTGATCACGCCGCGCTCGTCCATGACGACGAGGCTGGGCAGGTCGTGCCGGCGGCCGATCTCGAAGTCGTCCGGGTCGTGGGCCGGCGTCACCTTGACCGCGCCGGTGCCGAACTCGGGATCGACGTGCGGGTCGGCCACCACCGGGATGCGGCGGCCCGTCAGCGGCAGCTCGATCTCGCGGCCGACCAGGTGGGCGTACCGCGGGTCGTCCGGGTGCACGGCCACGGCGGTGTCGCCCAGCATCGTCTCCACGCGGGTAGTGGCGACGACGATCTGGTCCGCGCCGTCGCCGTACCGGATCGAGACGAGCTCACCCTCGTCGTCGGAGTGCTCCACCTCGATGTCCGATAGCGCGGTCAGGCAGCGCGGGCACCAGTTGATGATCCGCTGCGCGCGGTAGATCAGCCCGTCCTCGTACAATCGCTTGAACATCGTCTGCACCGCGCGGGACAGTCCGGCGTCCATGGTGAACCGCTCGCGGCTCCAGTCCACGCTGTCACCGAGCCGTCGCATCTGGCCGAGGATGCGACCGCCTGACTCTGCCTTCCATTGCCAGACCCGGTCGATGAACGCCTCGCGGCCGAGGTCATGCCGGGATAGGCCGTCCTTGGCCAGTTCCCGCTCGACCACGTTCTGCGTGGCGAT
>DASXKI010000405.1:0-1771 GCA_036496945.1 Streptosporangiaceae bacterium
CTCTTCCATCACCATGCCGATGGCGGACCGCAGCGACTGCTGCGTCACGTCGCGCACGTCGTACCCGCCGATCCGCACCGCGCCGCCGCGCACGTCGTAGAACCGGGGGAGCAGCAGGCTGAGCGTGGACTTGCCGGACCCGGACGGCCCGATGACCGCGACGGTCTCGCCTGCCCTGACCTCGAGCGACAGCCCGCGCAGCACCGGCTGCGACGGCACGTAGCCGAACTTCACGTCGTCGAACGAGATCCCGTTCGCGTCGGCGGGCAGGTCGATCGCGTCCGGCTTGTCGGTGATCGTCGGCCGCGAGTCGATGACCTCGAAGACCCTGATGACGCTGGCGCGCGCCTCCTGGCCGATCGTCACGAGGCTGGTAAGCACCCGCACCGGGCCGGTGAGCTGCGCCAGGTAGCTGGAGAACGCGAGGAAGGTGCCGAGCGTGAGGTGGCCGTGGATCGCCAGCCAGCCGCCCAGCAAGAGCACGCCGACGAGCCCGAGCGACGGGATCGCGGTGAGCGCGGGGTTGTACCTGGCGGTGAACCGGAGCATCCGCAGCCGGGACCCGTACAGGTCCTCGCTCGCGGCCTCCATCCGCTCCATCTCCTGCTCTTCCTGGCCGAACCCCTTGACGACGCGGACCCCGCCGATCGCCTCGTCGACGATCCCGGCGACCTCGCCAACCTGCTGCTGCGCGTGCCAGCTGGCCGGGAACAGCTTCTTGCGCGCCGCCGTGGAGATCAGCCAGAGCGCCGGCGCGACCGCGACCGCGACGAGCGCGAGCAGCGGCGACAGCACGATCATGATGACCAGGGAGAAGACGAACAGCAACAGGCTGCCGAGCGTCAGCGGCATCCACTGGATCAGGCCCTGCACCATGTTGAGGTCGGAGATCGACCGGCCGACGAGCTGGCCGGTGTGGATCTCGTCCTGCCGGGTGCCGTCCAGCCGGGACAGCGAGTCGAACAGCTCGGTCCGCATGGCGTGCTGCACGTCGAGCGCCATCTTGCCGCCGCGGTACCGCCGCATGTAGATGCCGGCGAAGTTGGCCGCCGCGGCGATGAGCAGCCCGATCGCCAGCGGCCAGACCGACTCCTTGTGCGTGACGATCACGTTGTCGATGACCGACCGCTGCAGCAGCGGAATGGACAGCGTCGCCGCGACAAAAAGCACCGACCCCGCCAGCGCGATAACAACGTCACGCCGGAACCGCCAGCTGTAGCCGGCCAGCCTCCTGATCCAGCGAGCTTCA
This sequence comes from Streptosporangiaceae bacterium, assembly GCA_036496945.1. Classification (GTDB taxonomy): domain Bacteria; phylum Actinomycetota; class Actinomycetes; order Streptosporangiales; family Streptosporangiaceae; genus JAJYUU01. The sequence goes on from DASXKI010000405.1 coordinate 1,250, forward strand.
TTGCTCTGCTGGCTGCCGTTGTCCTTCATCCATCCCCGACCGTATAGACGCCCCATAACCAAGACTTGCAACAACCAACCGCGAATTTTCATTTCCCAAACTAACGACCTACGCCAATTGGCTTACCCACGAGCGGGGGCGTCGTCCCCCACCGTCAGCAGTCGACCACCACGGCGTCGTCCCCGCCGCCCCGCAGGGTGCCCGCAGGCTTCTCAGCCACCTCGCGCCAGCGACGCGCGCGAGCCATCTTCCCCTCGGGGATCCTGACCTGCCCGCCCGCACGGATCTTGGCCGCCGCACTCCCACCGTATGGCAGGCGTCGCCGCCCGCCCAAGGAACATTCATCAGCAAGTTAGCACCCCCCGCCGACATTCCAGCGGAAAGACACCGCGCACCCGCAATGGCAATTAATCGCCATCGATGACCGCCTGAACCCTGACAAAGTCGCACCTCATTGCCATTGGCAACGTCCGCGCTCGGTTTTTCATGATCACGAAAAACCGAGCGCGGACGTTGCCAATG
>DASXKI010000406.1:0-21374 GCA_036496945.1 Streptosporangiaceae bacterium
TGCTGGAGGGCCATCGGCCCGGCTGACGTCACTTCCCCGGCGTCAGGCGGTCGCCGCCACCCGTCAGTGCAGTGGCGCGGATGGGGGCCTGGCCGGGCATCGCGGCAGCAAGGCAGCACAAGCAGTCGGCAGTAAGCGAGGGGGCGTGTATGGGAACGGCCGCGGCCGCACACCTGCCGGTCATGCGTGACCGGGTGCTGGAGCTGCTCGCACCTGCGCTCGAGTCGGCCGGCGCCGTGCTCGTCGACGCGACCCTCGGCCGTGCTGGTCACGCCAGTGCCCTGCTGGCTGCGCATCCTGGCCTCAGTCTCATCGGTATCGACACCGACGCGAGCGCGATCGAGGAATCACGTCAGGCTCTCGCCAGCTTCGGCGACCGGGTAACCCTGATTCAAGCGGTCTATGACCAGCTGCCACAGATCCTGGCCAGCACCGGCCTGCGTGCCGTGCAGGGCATCCTGTTCGACCTCGGCGTTTCCTCGCCGCAGCTGGACGACCCCAGCCGCGGGTTCGCCTACGCCATAGACGCCCCGCTTGATATGCGGATGAACCAGGCAGGCGAGCTGACTGCCGCCGATGTGCTCAATACCTACCCAGCTGACCGGCTCGCCCGGGTGCTGAGGGAGTACGGAGAGGAGCGGTTTGCCCGGCGGATCGCGGACGCCGTCGTGCGGGAGCGCACCCGGTCACCGCTGACGAGCACGTCACAGCTCGCGGAGATCATCAGGGCATCGATCCCGGCGCCGGCCAGGCGAACTGGGGGCAATCCATCCAAGCGCACGTTCCAGGCGCTGCGGATCGAGGTCAACGGAGAGCTCGAGGCGCTACACCGCGCGCTGCCAGCCGCGCTAGAGAGCGTGGCGGTCGGCGGCCGGATCGTCGCCCTTGCCTATCACTCACTCGAAGACCGCGCGGTGAAGCGCGCGCTGGCCGCGCGGACGGCCGACACGACTCCGCCCGGGCTGCCTGTCTCGCTTGAGCACGCGCGCCCTCAGTTCCGGCTGCTGACCAGGGGAGCGGAGCGGGCATCAGCGGACGAGCTGGCGGCGAACCCGCGCTCGGCGTCGGTCCGGCTCCGGGCGGCCGAGCGAATCAAGGCTGCGGCATGACCACGCGGTGGGATACGGCGCCGCGCGATGCAGGGGCGCGGGATGCAGGGCCGCGGGATGCAGGGCGGCGTGGGACAGGGCGGCGTGGGACAGGGCGCATCCGGGTGGGGAGCTCGGTGCTCAGGGAGGGACGGCCAGACCGGATGGAGACCACAACTCGAAATCGGGACCCACTGCGGTCACCTGCAGCTGCGCGGCCGGGTGGCGGCAGCGGCCCCTTCCGCGCCGATCCGCGGGGTGCCAGTGCCGAGCGGATCGGCACTGAACGGGTCGGCACTGAACGGGTCGGCACGAAGCGGGTCGGTACCAAGCGGGCCGGGGCTGCTGGTGGCGGCACCAGTGGTCGGACTGGCGGCAGGTCAAGCGGTCGGCCAGGCCTGCGGTCAGTAGCCGACGGGCCTGAGCGCACCGCCGCGCCAGGCGCTTCGACGCCGACGCAGCCGTCGGTGCGGCGTTGGCGATCACGGCACGCTCCCGCTCAGCCGGCCCTGGGCCAGTCAGCACCTGGCCCGTCTGCTTCGGCCCGGTCTGCTTCGGCCCGGTCTGCTTCGGCTCAGTCACCACCGGCTCGGTCGGCTTCGGCCGGGTCCGCAGCGGCCGGGTCCACATCGACCCGGTCGGCTTCGGCGCCGTCAGCACCTGTGCGTCCAGCACCGGACCGGTCAGCACCGGGGTGGGCACCTGGCGGGCGGTCGGCTTCAGCACGGGCGGCTAGGCCTGCCCGCTTGCGTGACGCCGGGCGTGCCGGGTACGCGACTGGCGCCGCTTTGCCGCGGATGCCGTTTGTCCTGCTGGTGCTCGTGCTGCTCGGCGGCGGGCTGATCTGCCTGCTCGTTATCAACACCACGCTTGGTGCCACGAGCTTCCGGATCAGCCAGCTCCAGCGCAATGGCGCCACTCTGGCGACGCAAGAGCAGACCCTTCAGCAGCGGATCGCGGCGGAGGAGTCGCCAGCCCAGATCGCCAAGCGCGCCTACCAGCTCGGGATGCGGGTGCAGACGAACGGCAACATCCTGGACCTGCGCACCCGCCGGTTCGACCAGCTGCCGGGTCAGGCGAGTGCGACGACGCCACTAGGGGCTACCAGCGCGACAAGTCAGTCGACCGGTACAGCCGGTCAGGCCAGGCACCCGGCCAAGACTGGGACCGGCAAGACTGGGACCGCCACGGCTGGGACCGCCAAGACGACGCGCGCGGGCGGCTCGGGGCGGTGAGGGAGGGCGGAGGGCGAGGCAACGACGACTGGGCGCCGCGCTCACGCCGCGCGCGTTCGGTGCCAGGCGGATCCCGCGGGCCAGCCAGGCCAGCGCCTACACCCGGTTCGCCGGGTCGGCCGGGCGAGCCGGGCCGGCGTGCCAGCAGACCGGGTCAGGGGCCTGGCCGCGGCGAGGAGCGCCGTTCCGGGCCTGGTCAAGGGCGGCGTTATAGCGCAGGCACGGCGAGTCCCGGTCGGCCGGGGCACGGCCGGCCGAGGCCGAGCGCCCGAGTAGCGCACCTGCCGATGCCTGCGCTACGCCGCGGCAATCCGGCCAGGCGGCTGCGAATCACGCTGCTGTGCATGGCGTTCGCGCTGTCGATCTTCGCCGGCCGGATCGTCCAGATGGAAGGTCTCGACTCGGCCGCCTACAAGACCGACTCGGCGCGTCAGCTGCTCACTAGGATTCCGATCCCGGCCGTCCGCGGCGGCATTACCACGAGCGACGGGACCGTGCTGGCGATGACCGTGCAGACCTACACGGTGTTTGCCGATCCGAAGCTGATCCCGGCGGCTCAGCGGCCCGGCGTAGCCGCCAAGCTGGCCGGCCCGCTTCCGCTGACCGCCGATGCGATCCTCACCAAGCTGAATCGTCCGTCCAGCCCGCAGTACCAGGTGCTCGCCAGTGGTGTCCCGGTGATGACGGCGAACAAGATCAGCGACCTCCAGCAACCCGGCATCGACATGACCCCCAGCTACACCACGGAGTACCCCAACACTGATCTGGCGTCCGACATTGTCGGATTCACCAGCAATCCGGGGGACGGCAGCAGCCTGTATGGCGCGCAGGGCCTGGAGAATGAGTACAACGCCGTCCTGGCAGGGCGGGCCGGCAGCGAGTACGTCGAGGAGGGCACGCACCAGCAGCCGATCCCGCTGACCGAAGTCAAGCTCACGCCGGTCGTTCCGGCGAAGAACCTCCGGCTGACTATTCAGGCCGACATCCAGTACGAGGCTGATCAGGTCTGCAAGCAGCGCGTTCAGCAGACGCACGGGAGCAACTGCTCAATCGTGGTGATGCAGCCGAAGACCGGCGCGATCCTGGCGATGGCGCAGTGGCCGACGTATAACCCCTACGATCCCGTCCCGTACGCCAGTACGACCAACATCAGCACCGCTAACGTCTTCGCCCCCGGCAGCACGCTCAAGTCGGTCACGGTCGCCGCCGCGCTGGAGCAGGGTGGCCAGACGCCCATGAGCGCCTACACCATCCCGTACCAGATCACGATGGACGGCCTGTACACCTTCCACGACGCGGAATCGCACCCGACTGTGCGGTACACGATCGCGGGGATCCTCGCCCATTCCAGCAACGTGGGCATGGTCCAGGTGGCTCAGCACATCACGCCGCAGCAGCAATATGCCTATCTGCGAGCGTTCGGCATCGGCTCGGTCAGCGGTCTCGGCGGGACCGAGGAGAGCAAGGGTCTGCTGCCCAAGCCGGGATCAGCCGGCTACTGGGCGGACAACCGGTACGAGTACGCCTTCGGCCAGGGTCTGGGCGTCACCGCGATCCAGATGGCCAGCGTCTACGCCACGATCGCCAACGGCGGCGTGCGGGTGCAGCCGACGCTGGTCGCCGGCACGACCAACTCGGCCGGCAAGTTCACCCCGGCGCGGCGACCGCCAAGCAGGCGCGTCATCAAGGCACAGACAGCCAGCGAGCTGATGACGATGCTCCAGCAGGTCCCTGCGCTCAACGCGCAGGCGAACGAGCCGTGGGGTCTCATCGACGGCTATACCGTGGCGGCCAAGACCGGCACCGCGCAGGTTTCCCTTCCTGGCCAGAGCAAATGCCTCTGCCAATATGGTTCGAGCTACATCGGCATCGCACCGGCTGACAATCCCCAACTGGTCGTGGCTGTCAACATTCAGGATCCGCGGGGCAAGTACTACGGTGACGAGGTCGCGGGGCCGGCCTTCTTCGAGGTGATGAAGTTCGCCTTGCAGACCATGAAGATCGCGCCGGATTATGCCAGGACGCCCCATATCAGACTCACGGCGCCGTGATGGGAGGTAACCTCTGCCCGTGCCAGCGGTCTTCCGCCCCGATCACGTCCCTCCGCGCCCGCTAGCCGGGCTGGCGGCGCTGCTTGGGCTGCGGTCAGCCGGCCCGCAGCGTGCCCACGTGGGCGAGCCTGGCGGGCTGACCGGCATTACCCATGATTCCAGGTCAGTACGCCCCGGCGACCTCTACGCGGCGCTGCCAGGCAGCACGGTCCACGGAGCCCGGTTCAGCGAGGCCGCCGCTGCTGCCGGGGCGGTGGCAGTCCTCACCGATCCCGCCGGACGTCAGTGCGCTATTGCCTCTGGCCTTCCGGTCCTCGTGGTTGCTGACCCGCGGGCCAGGCTGGGTGAGGTCGCGGCGTGGATCTACGGTGAGCCGTCGGACAAGCTGCTGCTGATCGGCGTCACCGGCACCGCGGGCAAGAGCACGACGACTTACCTGCTGGAGTCCGGCCTGCGCGCCGCCGGCTACCAGACCGGCCTGATAGGCGGCGTGGAGACCCGGATCGGCGATTCCGCCGCAGTCAGCGTGCTGACCACGCCAGAGGCGACCGATCTCCAGGCGCTGCTGGCGACCATGGTGGAGCGACGCGTCGGTGCGGCGGCGATGGAGGTCTCGAGCCATGCCCTAGCGCTCGGGCGGGTCGCTGGCAGCCATTACGACGTGGCCATCTTCACCAACCTGTCGCAGGATCACCTGGACTTCCACGCCAGCATGGATGAGTACTTCGCCGCCAAGTCCGAGCTGTTTACGCCGAAGTACGCCACGGCCGGTGTGGTCAACGTCGACGATCGGCGCGGGCGAGAGCTCGCCGCACAGGCGCCGATTCCGGTCACGACGTTCTCGGCGGAAGGGCGGCGTGCCGCCGACTGGCGGGCCTTCGACGTGCGATCTGGCGCGGATGGCTCGACCTTCCGGGTGATCGGGCCCGGCGGTGTCGAAGCAGACGGATCGGTGGCGCTGCCTGGCGGGTTCAACGTCGCTAACGCACTGGCGGCCATCGTCGCCCTGGTCGAGACCGGCGTGAGCCTCGCGGCAGCGGTGGCCGGCGTCGCTGCGTGCGCTGGGCCGCCGGGGCGCCTCGAGCGCGTGGACCGCGGCCAGGACTTCACCGTCCTGGTCGACTACGCCCATAAGCCCGGTGCCGTGGAGGCGCTGCTGACCGTCATGCGGGACGTCACCCAGGGCGGCCTGGTCGTCGTGCTCGGCTGCGGCGGGGACCGGGACCGGGGCAAGCGCAGGCTCATGGGGTCGGCGGCGGCACGGCTCGCGGACGTGGCGATCCTGACGAATGACAACCCGAGGTCGGAGGACCCGCTGGCGATCCTGGCCGAGATGATGGCTGGCGCGATCGAGGTACCGCAGAAGGAGCGCGCTCAGGTCGTGGTGCAGCCCGACCGGGCCGCAGCGATCAGCCTGGCTATCGCGTCGGCGGGCAAGGGAGACGTGGTGATCATCGCGGGCAAGGGCCACGAGCACGGCCAGTACATCGGCGGCGCCGTGATCCCGTTCGACGACCGGGAAGTCGCTGCTGAGGCCCTGCTGCGCCGTCGGGCCGGCGAGGATGCAACGATGGCCGGCGGCCTGGCCGCAGGCGGCTGGAGCGCTCCCGGCGGCAACCCGCCGGGCGCGGCCAGCAAAGGCGCCGAGGACCTGAACGAGCCGTACCCGGAGGACGCGTGATCCCGCTGTCGGTGGCCGACATCGCGGTAGCCACCGGAGCGCAGCTGGCGCAGGTGCCGGATGCGGATGTGCTCGTCACCGGGCCGGTCGTCATTGACTCGCGTGAGGTCGCGCCGGGCAGCCTTTTCGCCGCCCTGCCTGGCACGCGGACGGACGGGCATGCGTTCGCGGCGGCGGCGCTCGCGGCCGGCGCAGTTGCGGTTCTAGCAGCGCGGCCTGTCGAAGGCCCGGCCCTCATCGTGCCCGATGTGCAGGCGGCGCTCGGCAAGGTGGCAAGGGCTGTCTTCGATCGGGCGCCTGATCTCACCGTCATCGGCATCACCGGGTCGGCCGGCAAGACCACGACCAAGGACCTGGCGGCGCAGCTGATTGAGACACTCGGGGCCACTGTCGCGCCGCAGGGATCTTTCAACAATGAGATCGGCCACCCGCTGACCGTCCTGAAGATCACCGAGCAGACCCGCTACCTGGTGTCGGAATTGTCGGCGCGCGGGGTCGGGCACATTAGTGAGCTGTGCGCCATCGCGCCACCCCGGATCGGCGCTGTGCTGTGCGTCGGGCACGCCCACGCCGGCGAGTTCGGCAGCCTGGAGAAGATCGCGGCGGCGAAGGGCGAGTTGCCGGCCGCACTGCCAGCCGACGGCGTCGCCATCCTGAACGCCGATGACCATCGCGTCGCCGCGATGGCGGCCCGGACCAGGGCCAGGGTCGTCACATTCGGCCGGTCGCCTCGCGCCGACGTGCGGGCTGATCGGGTACGTACCGATGATCTCGGCCGGCCCGGCTTCACGCTCGTCACCTCGGCCGGGGCATCGCCGGTCCAGCTTCAGCTATACGGCGAGCATCACGTGCACAACGCGCTGGCCGCCGCGGCGATCGCCGCGGAGCTCGGCATGCCGGTTGCGGGCATCGCCGCTGGCCTGTCGGCCGCGGTGGCCCGTAGCCGGTGGCGGATGGAGGTCACCCGGTTGCCGGACGGCGTCACCGTCATCAACGACGCCTACAACGCCAACCCGGAGTCGGTCCGGGCCGCGCTGGCGGCCCTGGCCACCATGGCGCGCGGGCGGCGAGGCTTCGCTGTCCTCGGGTACATGACCGAGCTCGGCGACGACGCCGACCGGCTGCACGAGGAGGTCGGCGCGGCGGCAGCGGCGGCGGACCTGGCGGGACTGATCGTGGTGGGGGAGGAAGCTGTCCCCATCCTGGCCGGGGTCAAGTCCGTGCCAGCCTGGCAGGGCGAGCTGATCCACGTCCCGGACGCTGAGGCGGCGGTCCGCGCCGCCCGCGACCGGCTGCGGGACGGCGACGTCGTACTGGTCAAGGCCTCGCATTCCATCGGCCTGGAACGGGTGGCACTGGCCCTGACCGGCGAACAGCCGGGCGGCGATGAGGGGCCGCGCAGTTGAAAACCATCCTGGTGACCGGGGCTGTCTCACTCCTGCTCGCTCTGTTCGGCACACCGCTGATCATCGGGCTGCTGCGCAGGCACGGGTACGGACAGCCGATCAGGGTGGAAGGCCCAAAGTCACATGAGACCAAGCGGGGCACGCCGACCATGGGCGGCGCCGCCATCGTGCTCGCGGCGCTCATCGGCTATCTCGTCGGGCACGTCACCACTCACGATCCGATGACCACATCGGGCGTGCTCATCCTGCTGCTGATGGCGGGCCTCGGTCTCGTGGGCTTTGTCGACGACTTCATCAAGATCTTCCGCCAGACGAGCCTCGGCCTGCGCAGCGGGACGAAGCTGGCCGGCCAGGCCGTGATCGGCGCTGTCTTTGCGCTCGAGGTACTACAGCATCCCGATGCCGTTGGCATAACTCCAGCGGACGCGCACGTCTCGTTCCTGCGGGACTTCGGTCCCGCGATCGGCACTCTGCCGTTCGTGATCTGGGCCGTCATCATGATCGCCGGCACGTCGAACGCGGTGAACCTGACCGACGGGCTGGACGGGCTCGCCACCGGTGCGACGATCTTGGTGCTGGCTGCCTACGTGCTGATCGGGATCTGGCAGGAGCGCAATGACATCACGCTCTTCGTAGCCCCGCAGGCTTACCAGATCCGGGATCCGCTCGACCTGGCGGTCGTGGCTGCCGCCGCGCTCGGCGCCTGCTTCGGATTCCTGTGGTGGAATGCACCGCCCGCTCGGATCTTCATGGGTGACACCGGGTCCCTTGCTCTCGGCGGGTTGCTCGCCGGGCTGGCCATCTGCAGCAAGACGGCCCTGCTGCTGGTGATACTCGGCGGCCTGTTCGTGATCATTACGATGTCAGACATCATCCAGGTTGGCTTCTTCAAGATGACCAGGAAGCGCGTGTTCAAGATGGCGCCGCTCCAGCATCACTTCGAGATGCTGGGCTGGGCCGAGACGACCATCGTGATCAGGTTCTGGCTGATCTCCGGATTGTGCGTGGCGCTCGGTCTCGGTGTCTTCTATGCCGAATGGCTGACGGTAGGCCGATGACATCGCCCGGCCCCGTCGCCCAGCCGGCCGACCTGGCCGGCGAGCAGGTGCTGGTGGCCGGTCTCGGCATCACCGGGCAGTCGGTCATCTCGCTGCTGGTCAGCCGCGGCGCGCATGTCATCGCCGCCGACTCACGCGACGACGCCGAGCGCCGCGATGTCGCCGGGCGGCTGGCGAAGGACGGCGTCACCGTCCGCCTAGGGCAAGCTGAGCTGGGCCCCGGGGCGAAGGTTCCGGCTGGCACCAAGCTGGTTGTCACCTCACCGGGCCTGCGGCCGGACACGCGGCTGCTGGCCGACGCGGTGGCGGACGGCATCGAGGTGATCGGCGACGTCGAGCTGGCCTGGCGGATGCGGCCTGTGCTCGCGGGCGGTGGCCGCCAGCAGTGGCTCGCCATCACCGGCACGAACGGGAAGACAACGACCGTGCGAATGCTGGCTGCGATGCTCGCCGCGGCCGGGCACCGCAGCGTCGCCGCCGGGAACGTCGGCACCCCGATCCTGGACGTGGTCACCGACCCCGAGCCCTACCCGGTCATCGCGGTCGAGCTGTCCAGTTTTCAGCTGTACTGGAGCGCGACGATCGCTCCGCTGGCCGCCGTCGTGCTCAATCTGGCCGCACACCACCTGGACTGGCATGACGACATCGAGTCCTACGCGGCCGCGAAGGCCAGGATCTTCGCCCCTGGCACGATCGCGATCTGCAACGCAGAGGACCCGCGGTCGGTCGCGATGGCGCAGCAGGCGATGACCCGCGGCGCCGCGCGCATGGCAGCATTCCGGCTCGGTCAGCCTGGCCAGGACGAGCTTGGCGTGGCCGATGGCTGGCTGATCGATAACGCGTTCGGCAGGTCCGTCCGGCTCGCCCGTGCGGACCTGGTGCGTCCAGCGGCGCCGCACAATGTGGCCGACGCGCTCGCGGCTGCGGCACTGGCCCGAGCCTACGGCGACCAGCCGGGCTCGATTGCCGCCGGACTCGCCAGTTTCGTGCCCGAGCCACATCGCATCAGCCTGGTGGCCGAGCTGGACGGCGTGACCTTCATCGACGACTCAAAGGCGAGCAATCCGGCGGCGGCGGCCGCATCACTTGCCGCGTTCCGGTCCATTGTTTGGGTAGCCGGAGGGCTGTTCCGCGGAACCGACGCTGACCTGGACACCATCGTGATGGCCGCGGCACCACGGCTGCGCGCCGCCGTGCTCATCGGGACCGACCGGGCCAGATTCGCTCGCGCGCTGGCGCGACACGCGCCAGATGTCCCCGTTACGGAGCTGAGCAGCACCGACACTGGAGTCATGGACCAGGCGGTAGCACAGGCGGCGGCAGCCGCGCGGCACGGGGACACGGTGCTGCTGGCGCCAGCCGCGCAGTCGTGGGACATGTTCCGCGATTACCCCGCACGCGGTGACGCGTTCGCAGCAGCGGTCACCAGGCTCGCAGATTCGCGGTGAGCACCGACAAGGCGGCCGGCGCGGCGGCAGAGCAGGTCAGCGCGCGGCTGACCGGTGCTGGCGTGGTCCTGGACGACGCACGCCAGCGCGTCCTCGGCCTCCGCGACGGTGCGCTCCGCGTGAAGGCGCTGCTTGACCGGCCGCTGGCCTCCTATTACCTGGTCCTCGGCTGCACGCTGCTGCTGCTCGCGGTCGGCCTGATGATGGTGCTCTCCACCTCGACGGCTTACGACCTCGATATTGGCGCGCCGCCGTACTCCATGTTTGAAAAGCAGCTGCTCGGCGCCGTCGGCGGGCTTGTGATCATCTGGCTGGCGATCAAGACGCCGCCGCGCTTCTTCCGGGCATTCGCCTACCCGCTGCTGCTCGCGGTACTGCTCGGCCTGGTCCTGGTGCTGCTGTTCGGGCGCGAAACCGAAGGTGCGAAACGCTGGCTGGTCGTGGCTGGTAACGAGATCCAGCCGTCTGAGTTCGCCAAGCTGGCGCTCGTGCTCTGGGGCGCAGACCTGATGGCGCGTAAGGAAAAGCTCGGCAAGCTGACGGACTGGCGGCACCTGCTGGTCCCGCTGCTGCCCGCCGCTGCCCTGATGGCCATGCTGGTCATGCTCGGCAACGATCTGGGCACCACGTTCCTGCTGCTGGTGATCTTCCTGTCGCTGCTGTGGGTCATCGGCGCGCCGGGCAAGCTGCTTTTCGGCATGGTCGCGCTGATGGTCTTCGCGGTGCTCATGCTCATCGCTGTCCATCCCTATGAGCTCGAGCGCATTACCAGCTTCCTGTCCTCGCAGTCATCGAGTAACTGCCTGAGCTGCTACCAGCTGACGCAGGGCAAGGACGCACTCGGCTCGGGTGGCTGGTTCGGCGTCGGCCTGGGCGCGAGCACTGCCAAGTGGGGCTGGGTGCCGCTTGCGTATGCCGACTTCATCTTCGCGATCCTCGGCCAGGAACTCGGCCTGGTGGGCGCGATCTTGGTGGTCCTGCTCTATGGCGGTCTGGCCTTCGCCGGACTGCGGATCGCCCGGCGCGCGCCGGACACCTTCTCGCGGCTGGCGGCGGGCGCGATTACCGTGTGGATCGTCGTGCAAGCGGTGGTCAACATGGGGGCTGTGCTCGGGCTGCTGCCGATTACCGGTGTCCCGCTGCCGCTGATCTCGGCCGGAGTGTCTTCGCTCATCGTTACGATGGCGGCCCTCGGCATGCTGATGGCGTTCGCCCGGTCCGAGCCCGGCGCCGCGGAGGCCCTGGCCGCTGCCGGACCGACACTGCCGCGGCGGCTGCTTGGCTGGCTCGGGATCGGGCACCGGCAGCGCTGAGGAGCGGGCAGGCGCCGGCAAGACCGCGGCCTGGCAGCAAGTCCGGCCCCGCCGAAGTAAGGTGGCCCGGTCAAGGAATGTGAGGCGGCATGAGCATCAGCGTCGTGATCGCGGGTGGTGGCACCGGCGGGCACATCGAGCCTGCCCTGGCGCTCGCGGACGCGCTGCGCGCGGCCGCTCCCGACACCGTGATCACGTGCCTTGGCACCGAGCGCGGCCTGGAGACCAGGCTGGTGCCCATGCGAGGCTACGACCTGGCGCTGATCCCGCCTGTGCCGCTGCCGCGGAAGCTGACGCCCGCGCTGCTGTCGGTGCCGAGCCGCATGCTGGGCGCCGTTCGGGCGGCCGCCACGATCCTGGAACGGACCAGGGCCGATGTGCTGGTCGGCTTCGGCGGCTACGTGGCAACACCCGGCTACCTGGCGGCACGGCGCCGCAAGGTCCCGATCGTCGTGCACGAGGCGAACGCCAAGCCTGGCCTGGCCAACCGCATCGGCGCCCGGCTCAGCAAGTACGTGTATACCGGTCAGCCTGGCACGAGCCTGCCGAACGCGCGATATATCGGCATCCCGATCCGGCGCGAGATCGCTGGCCTCGATCGGCTGGCGCTGGCCGACAAGGCGCGCGCGCATTTCGGTCTCCAGCCCGACCTGCCTGTCTTGCTGGTGACCGGCGGCTCGCAGGGCGCTGCGTCGCTTAACCGTGCAGTCCTCGGGGCGGCCGGCGAATTGCGCGCGGCGGGCATCCAGGTACTGCACGTGGTCGGTCCGAAGGCTGGCGAGGTCGAGGTGCCACCCGGCCAGGCGCCCTACGTCGTGGTGCCGTACCTCGACAGGATGGACCTCGGATACGCGGCAGCCGACTTCGCCTTGTGCCGCGCTGGCGCGATGACCTGCGCCGAGCTCACGGCCGTTGGGCTGCCGGCCGCCTACGTGCCGCTGCCGCACGGCAACGGCGAGCAGCGGCTGAACGCCGACCCCATCGAGCAGGCCGGCGGTGGCCTGATCATCGACGACGCGGATTTGTCGCCAGACTGGATCAGCTCGACGCTGCTGCCCATCCTGCTCGATGACGAGCTGGTGGCCGCGATGGCGCAGGCCGCAGCGGCCAGCGGCAACAGGGACGCCGGCGCGGACCTGGCCAAGCTTGTGCTGTCGGTGGGGCGGCGCCGGCCGGGACGGCGGCGGCTGCCGCGCTCCTAGCAGGCAGCCTGGGGCGGAGAGGGAGGTAGCAGCGTGGGCCTGGTCACTCCGGTCGATCCGGTGCCGGTTGGCGAGCTTGGCAAGGTGCATTTCACCGCCATCGGCGGTGCAGGCATGTCCGGTATTGCCAGGATTATGCTGTCCCGCGGCGTCACCGTCTCCGGCAGCGACTCGGCGGCATCAGGCCTGCTGGACGAGCTGGCTGCAGCAGGCGCGCGGGTGACAGTGGGCCACGCGGCGGAAAACCTCGGTGACGCCGACACGCTCGTGGTCTCGACTGCCATCCGCCCGGACAACCCTGAGCTCGCTGAGGCACAGCGGCGCGGCCTGCGGGTACTGCACCGGGCCGCCGCACTGGCAAGCGTCATGCTCGGCCACGAGGGCATCGCGGTAGCCGGCACGCATGGCAAGACCACCACGACCTCGATGATCACCACGGTGCTCCTGCACAGCGGGTCCGACCCGTCCTACGTCATCGGCGGCATCCTGGCCGAGACCGGCCTCGGCGCGGCCGAGGGATCTGGTCCCGCCGTCGTGGTGGAGGCCGACGAAAGCGACGGCTCGTTCCTCTTGCTCGCCCCGGACGCGGCTGTCGTGACCTCGGTCGAGGCCGATCACCTGGACAACTACGGCACACTGGCGGCGATCGAGGAAGCGTTCGCCACCTTCGCCGGGCGAATTGGGGCCGGCGGCCTGCTGGTGGCCTGCGCCGACGATCCGGGCGCGCGCGCACTGACTGCGGCCGTGCGGCCGACCGTGACCGCCCTGACGTACGGCAACGCAGCCGATGCCGACTATCGCGTGGCGGACATCCGGCCGCAGGGGATGCACACAGAGTTCACCGTCACCGGCGGGCCAGGCACCGTGCTGGCCGGGGCCGGGCCGGTCCAGCTGGAGATCGCGGTGCCTGGCCGCCACAACGCGCTCAATGCGACCGCGGCGTTCGCGCTGACGGTGCAGCTGGGCGTGTCGGTCGCCGACGCGGTCGCTGGCCTGGCGGCCTATCGCGGCGCACGCCGCCGGATGGAGCTCAAGGGCGAGGCTGACGGCGTCCAGGTGATCGACAGCTATGCGCACCACCCGACTGAGCTGGCTGCTGACCTCGCGGCCGCGCGTGATATAGCGGCCGGCGGCCGGGTGATCGCGATCTTCCAGCCGCATCTGTTCAGCCGCACCAGGATCTTCGCCGCGGACTTCGGCGCCGCCCTGGCGCACGCCGACGAGGTGCTGGTGCTCGACGTCTACGCTGCTCGCGAGGATCCCGAGCCTGGCGTCACCGGCAAGCTGATCAGCGACGCGATACCCGGCGGCGGCGCGATGTTCGTGCCGGACCAGGCCGTGGTGCCCGCTGTCATCGCCGGCCTGGCGAAACCCGGCGACCTGGTGCTGACCATGGGGGCCGGCGACGTCACGGCGCTCGGGCCGCAGATCGTCGCGGCTCTGTCCGAGCGGGCTGCCGGGCTGTGAAGAGGTCGCCGCCGTCCGCAGGTCCGCCGGCCGGGCCCGGCGCAGCGTCGCCGCCGGCCGCCTCCTCGGCTGGCCCCGGCCGGGACGTGAGCGCAGGGCCGGGGACGGCGCGGCGGCATGCAGATCCATGGCGCACAGTGTTCTTCGGCGTGCTCATCCTGGCGATCGTGGCCGCGGTCGGGTGGGCATTACTTGGCTCGAGCCTCCTGGTCGTGCGCCACGTCGAGGTGACCGGCAACCGGCTTGTGCCGGCGGCGCAGGTGCGCAGCGCGGCGGACATCCGGGCGGGTCTGCCGCTCGCGCGGGTGAACGCCGCAGCGGCGGAGCACCGGGTGGAGCGGATCGCGGCCGTGCTGTCGGCCACCGTCAGCCGGTCCTGGCCGGACGCGATCGTCATTACGGTGCACGAGCGGACGCCGCGGCTGGCCGTGGCTGCCGCAGCCGGTTACGACTTGGTCGACGAGTACGGCGTGACCGTCCGGTGGACCGCGCGCAAGCCCGCCGGGTTGCCGTTGCTGACCGCCCCGCCCGCCGTGCTGCGCGGCAGCCCTGATGTCCGGGCCGCAGCCCTCGTCCTGCGCCAGCTGCCGGCTGACGTGCGCAAGAAGGTCATATCGGTCTCAGCGGCATCGGCCAGCACCGTCACCCTGCATCTGGGACATGGCGTCACGGTGCTATGGGGCGGGCCAGGCGAGGCGGCCCAGAAGTCGGCCGAGCTCGGCATGCTGTTGCGGACACATGCGCGCTTCTACGACGTCAGCGATCCCAGTACAGCCGTGACCCAGGGCTGAGCGCGCGACACGCCGGGCTGGGATACTGACAGTGGTTGACCTGGGCCAGCGCGCAACCCTACTGTCCCTAACAGTCGGCAGCTTGACATAACTCTAAATCTCAAGTTGAGGGTGAGAGTTGACGAGCCAGAATCCGCTGGACCGGTGGCGTTGATCAGGACCAGGCAGATCAGTGCCAGCCAGACCAGTGCCAGCCAGACCAGGGCCAACCAGATCAGGGCCAGGCACATTGGGGCCAGGCAGATCCGGCGGGGCTGATGGACCTGGGGCCGATGTACTGGGGGAGTTCGCGGGCAGGAGGACCGAGATCGGGACGACCCCGTTCCCGGTAGCTGGAACGTAGCCGCCCACGGCGGCGGATGTCCGCGGCACATCGTACGAGCGGAAAGGTTTGCTCCTCGTGGCAGCACCGCAGAACTATCTGGCGGTCATCAAGGTCGTCGGTATCGGCGGGGGCGGCGTCAACGCCGTGAACCGGATGATCGAAGAAGGACTCCGAGGCGTTGAATTCATCGCGATCAACACCGACGCCCAGGCGCTGCTGATGAGCGACGCCGACGTCAAGCTCGACGTCGGCAGGGAGCTGACCAGAGGCCTCGGCGCCGGCGCGAATCCCGACATCGGCTCGAAGGCGGCGCAGGACCATCGGGAGGAGATCGAGGAAGTACTCAAGGGCGCGGACATGGTCTTTGTCACAGCCGGCGAGGGCGGCGGGACGGGTACCGGCGGAGCGCCAATCGTCGCGGAGGTGGCGCGCGCTCTCGGCGCGCTGACCATCGGCGTGGTGACCAGGCCGTTCGGCTTCGAGGGCAAGCGCCGGGCTGCACAGGCCGACCTCGGGATCGAGAAGCTGCGCAGCGAGGTCGACACGCTGATCGTGATCCCGAACGACCGGCTGCTGTCGATCTCGGACCGGCATGTCAGCGTGCTGGACGCGTTCAAGGCCGCCGACCAGGTGCTGCTGTCCGGAGTCCAGGGCATCACCGACCTGATCACGACGCCGGGCCTGATCAATCTGGACTTCGCCGATGTGAAATCGGTCATGTCCGGGGCCGGCTCTGCGCTCATGGGCATCGGGACGGCTCGCGGCGACGACCGCGCGGTGGCGGCTGCCGAGATGGCCATCTCCAGCCCGCTACTGGAAGCCAGCATCGACGGCGCGCACGGCGTGCTGCTGTCCATTCAGGGCGGCTCGGATCTCGGCCTGTTCGAGATCAACGAGGCAGCGCAGCTAGTCGCGAACTCGGCCGCGCCGGACGCGAACATCATCTTCGGCGCGGTCATCGATGACGCGCTCGGCGACGAGGTTCGCGTCACGGTCATCGCGGCCGGCTTTGACGAGCCGCAGTCCGGCCGGGCGCGACCGCGGACTACGGCATACAGCGCCGCGCTACCGTCGGCCGACCTAGCAGCGAGCGCGGCCGCCAAGCCAGTGTCCACCTCTTCGTCTAGCTGGAGGCCATTCCAGTTCACCGAGAGCAAGCCGGGCGCGGCCGCGGCGGCGCCGGGCGCACCCGCGGCCAGTGCGTCGGCTGCGGCGAGCGAGCGAGACCGGGCCGAGGGCGGCGCCACGGCCGATGGCAGCACGGCCGGCGATGCTGGCACTGGTATGAGCGACGGTGTCAGGATCGACGGCATTCCGTCGCCGCGACCGGGCAGCCCGGAGGCGGCTTCTCTGCATGCGGCCAATGAGGGGCCGCCTTACGGTACGCGGCCAGGCGGCGCCGGGCGCCCGGCGGACTCGGCCGGCACGCGGCGCAAGTCCGTGGTCTTCGAGGAAGACGACGAGCTCGACGTGCCCGATTTTCTCAAGTGAGCGCTTTCAGCATCTTGGCGGGCACTGGTGTCCTGTCGTGAGCGCTGATGCCTGCGATCGCCTGATTACGTCTGCACCTGACCTCGGCGACGGCGTGCTGGCCGCGTTCTCGGGCCGGGCTGGCGGTGTCAGCAAACCGCCGTACCAGAGCTTGAACCTGGGTCTTGGCGTCGACGATGATCCGGCCGCCGTGCAGGCCAACCGGGCTGCGCTCGCGCACGCCTGTGGCCTCCAGCCAGCGAGCCTGACCTTCATGCGGCAGGTGCACGGCGCCGACGTCTGGTATGCCGGGCCGGGATCACTGAAGCCGCCGATGCCGGTCGACGCGATGTTCACGGACGTGCCGGGAAGGGCCCTGTGCGTGCTCGTAGCCGATTGCGTGCCTGTGCTCATCGCCGATCCCTCGGCGCGCATTGTGGGCGCCGCGCACGCCGGCCGCGAGGGACTCGTCGCCGGGGTGGTGGCAGCTTTGGTCTCGGCGATGGCCGCGGCCGGGGCCAGCCCGGCCAGGATGCGCGCCGTGACCGGCCCCGCCATCTGCGGCGGCTGCTACGAGGTGCCAGCCCAGATGCGGGCCAGAGTCAGCGCCGTCGTGCCGGCCGCGAGCTGCGACACGGTGGCAGGCACAGCCGGGCTCGACATCGTGGCTGGGGTGCGGGCCCAGCTGGCCCAGGCTGGCGTCGGCTCGATCGCCGCGGATGGTCGATGCACCCGAGAGTCGGCGGATCTGTATTCCTACCGGCGGGACAGCGTCACCGGCCGGTTCGCCGGGCTGGTCTGGCTCTCGGCCGCATGAGCATGCTGGACGGCCGGGAACGGCGGGCTGAGCTGGCGGCGAACCTTGCGGCGGTGCAGGCCAGCATTGCTGCGGCGTGCGCGGCCGCAGGCCGCAGCGCGGCCGAGGTCCAGCTCATCGCAGTCACGAAGACGTTCCCCGTTTCCGACGTCATGCTCTTGAACGAACTCGGCGTCGATGACGTCGGCGAAAACAAGGATCAGGAAGCGGTGCCCAAGGTCGCGGCGTGCGCCGCGGCCGGGCTGGCCATCCGCTGGCACTTCGTAGGGCAGTTGCAAGTCAACAAGGCGGCGAGCGTGGCCAGTTACGCCGACATGGTGCACTCGGTGGATCGCGGTCGGCTGGTCGAGGCCCTGGGCCGCCGGGCCGTCGCCGCGGGACGCCAGGTGCGGTGTCTGGTGCAGGTCAGCCTCGATGACGAGCCGGGGCGTGGCGGCGCTGAGCCGGTCCAGGTGCGCGGCCTCGCCGACGCGATCGCCGCGCACGAGGGCCTGCTGCTGGCCGGCGTCATGGCCGTCGCGCCGCTCGGTCAGCCGGCCAGGCCGGCGTATGCCCGGCTCAGGGATATCGCCGAAACGGTGCGGTCAGCCCATCCCGGCGCGCAGGTGATTTCGGCTGGCATGAGCGGTGACCTGGGCGAGGCCATCGCGGAAGGCGCGACACATGTGCGAATCGGTACGGCGTTGCTCGGCGGTCGGCGAGCCTTCGTCAGGTAATGTCCGACGCGTGGGACCCTGCCAGTGATTCCTGCACTGAGCTGGGCCGCCCTGGCGTGTATGACGGAGGACAGAAGATGGCCAGCGCTATGCGCAAGATGGCGGTCTATCTCGGCCTGGTAGAGGACGACCACCGCTTCGATGATCAGTACCAGGACGAGTTCAGCGACGACTACGACGAGTACGGCGCCGAGCTGGTTCAGGACGACGACCGGCAGGATGTGCAGCTGCCTGAGGGCGCCAGCAACGGCAGGGTCGGTGACCGCCGCCCGGTTGGCCAGCTGCAGACGACGGATTTGGCGAGGATCACGACCTTGCATCCGCGCACGTACAATGAAGCTCGTACGATCGGAGAGCACTTCCGCGAGGGCACCCCGGTGATCATGAACCTGACCGAGATGGTCGACAGCGACGCCAAGCGTCTGGTCGACTTCTCGGCAGGGCTGATCTTCGGTCTGCGCGGCAGCATCGAGCGGGTGACCAACAAGGTGTTCCTGCTGTCCCCGGCCAATGTTGAGGTAGCGGCTGAGGACAAGGCCCGGATCGCGGAGCGGGGCTTCTTCAACCAGAGCTGACCCTGCAGCCAGCCGGCTGCAGGGCGGGCAGGATGCATACTGCATGACCGATAGGTAGACGCGCGTGAACATATTCAGGGATGTCGCCTTCTATGTGCTGTCGGTCTACCTGGTTGTGCTCATCGCACGGATGATCTTGAGCTGGGTTCAGGTCTACGCCAAGTCCTGGAGCCCCACGGGAATCCTTCTTGTGGTAGCTGAGGGTGTTTACTCCGCCACGGATCCGCCACTGAGATTTCTAAGGCGCTACATTCCCTCCATCCGGCTCGGTAGTGTGGCTCTTGACCTCAGCTTCATGCTGCTGTTTCTGGTGGTCTACGTGCTCTGGCAAGTCGCGCGGTGACGGTAAGGTCATCAGGTAGCGTCCAAATGGGACAAAGCTCCAGGGAGAAGAGATGCCACTGACGCCCGCGGATGTGCGGAACAAGCAGTTCAGCACGACCAGGCTCAGGCCGGGCTACGACGAAGAAGAAGTCGATGCCTTCCTCGACGAAGTAGAAGCAGCGCTTGACGAGCTGATCCAGGACAACGAGGAGCTGCGAGCCAAGCTGGCTGAAGTGCTGCGCGGCAAGCCGCCAGTCTCGCTGAGCCCGCAGGCCGAGGTCCCCGAGATCTTGAAGCCTGAGCCTGTCCGGCACGAGCCTGAGCGCCGCCCCGAGCCGGTGATGATGAGCTCGCGGCCGGTCGAGGACAACATGGACACGGCGGCCCGCGTGCTCGCGCTGGCGCAGCAGACCGCCGACCAGGCGATCGCCGACGCCCGCCGTGAGGCCGACGAGACTCTAGGCCGCGCCCGGCGTGAGGCCGACGACATCCTCACCAAGGCGCGCCGCCAGGCCGAGCAGGTCACCAGCGACGCACGCGCCAGGGCTGAGAGCCTGGAGCGCGACGCGCAGGAGCGCCACCGCCAGGCGATGGGCTCGCTCGTCCAGTCCCGCGAGGAACTGGAGCGCCGGGTCGACGACCTGCGCGCGTTCGAGCGCGAGTACCGCAGCAGGCTGAAGGCGTACCTAGAGGGCCAGCTCCGCGATTTGGAGGCGGGTGCCGCTGACAGCGGCGTCTTCCCTGCCGTGGGCACCGGTCCGCAGCAGTCGCCCGTAGGCGTGGGCGTCGGTCGCCTGGACATGCGCAACGGCAGCCAGAGCGGCGGCTACCAGGGGATTCCCGAGCCGGTAGCGCACAACGGCGGCTTCCACCCGTCCGACGCAGGCCAGCACGACCGTCGGTAGCGCGAGCCGCTGACTGCGCTTGCGTCCCGATTTACGGAGCCCTCAGGTGATCCGGTTCGGTGCAATCGTGTCCGTCGTGGCGGTCGCGGTCGGCCTACTGATCGCGGGCGCGGTGTCGGGAGAGCTGGCGCTGGTCTACGTGTCGATCGGCCTGGCGGCGCTGGCGCTGGTCATGCTGATCGTGGGCTGGGCCATCTGGCGGGACGAGGTATTCGGCCCCACGGCGGCCACGCGGGCGACGTCGGCAACGTTGGCTGCGGCGCCGCAGCCCGAGCGGGCTACCGCTCCGGCTGCCGCCGCGGTCCCGGCGGTGGCAGACGGAGCCACCAGACGGGCTGGCGCCGCGGCAGCGGTAAGCCAGCCCGCGGTAAGCCAGCAAGGTAGCTGGAAAGCCGGGGAGACTGTCGCCGCTTCGTCCGGGCGAACGGCGTCCGGGCCGGCATCGCACAGGTCGCATGGCCGCACGGCGGCGGCTGGCGACACGCGTGTATCCCAGTCGCCTCGGCGTGGGCCAGACCGTGACCTGCCCGATCGTGACCAGCCTGATCGCGGCCAGCCTGATCGGGGCCAGCGTGAGCGCGGCCAGCGTGAGCAGCCCGGTACAGTGCCGGCGCCGGACCCTGCCATCGCGGCTGATGCGGTGCCCGCGGTCGGTGCGGTGCCAGTTGGCAGCGCCCTGCCCGCCGCTACGGCGTCTGGCAAGCCTCGGGCCGAGGACGTCGAGACGAGGCGCGCGCGCCGGATTAACGAGGCTGTCGCGTCCGCGACGACTTCGAGCAAGGAACCTTCGGGCGCGCCTACTACTCCCGCGATGGCGTCGGCTTCGCCGCCGGCGGGGACCGGACATGCTACGTCAGCTGGTTCGGCGGGGCCGACCCGACCGGCTGCTGACTCTGGGCAGGCGGCCCCGGCGTCTATGCCGAGGGCCGAGACCCGCGTCAGCCGCTCGCCTGACCCGCTGACCGGCCCGCCACCGAGTCCTCAGCAGAATCCCCAGCAGGGTCCGCGTTCCCAGCCGGGTCCGTCCGGTTCGGGCCGCGTGCCGTCGCCGCCGACGGTGGCCGCCCCGGTCCAGGCGCCGCCTGGATCCGTCGAGGCGGCCCTGGCGCGGTCCGCATCGGGCGTCACACCGGAGCCGGTGGGCGACCGACCCAGCTCTCCCGCCGGCGAGCCTGGCCGGCTTGGACGAAGGCCGGATTCCGAGCCAGTCGGTCCGGAGCGCGCGGCCGGCAGCCCGGCGGCCGCCAGGACACCCGGCAGAACCGCTACTGAGCAATCGGGACAGTCGGCGAGTCCCGCGCAGTCGAGTACCGCACAGTCGAGGCCCGCTGAGTCGAGGCCCGCGCAGTCGAGTCCCGCGCAGTCGACCCCCGCACCTGCTGGCCCTGCGCAAGCCAGTTCGGCGCAGGTTAATGCCGCGTCTGAGGGCCGGGCAGCTGCTAGCTCGGTGCCGGAGAAGGCGGGAGCCGCGGATTCCGCGTCGGCAGCCGCGAGTTCCCCGC
>DASXKI010000407.1:0-7388 GCA_036496945.1 Streptosporangiaceae bacterium
GCAGACCGGCGTTCCCGCCGAGGTGAGCGCGCTGGTCGAGCAGATCTACCGCCGGGCCAGGGCGCAGTACGGCGACGATGGCGGCGAGATGCTGCCGATCAAGCTGCTCGAGGACCTCACATCTACCCCGCTTCGGCTGCCGCAGGAGTGACCATGCTGTCAACGCCACCCGAGCTCGCTATCGGGACCACGCCCACCGCCCATTTCAGCGCCGGGTCGATCGCCAGGCTGCCCGAGCTGATCTCGGCGGCCGGCGGCCAGTCCGCGCTCGTGGTCACCGACGGCGCGCTCGCCGCGACCGGGGTGATCGCCGCCGTGGCGGAACTGCTGTCCGCGGCCCGGCTGCCGGCCACTGTATTCAGCGGCGTGCACTCGAATCCGACGACGTCCGACGTGGCCGCCGGGGCCGCCGCGGCCGCCGGGCTGCTGGACGCACAGCCCGTCGTCGTCGCCGTAGGCGGCGGGTCGCCGATCGACGCGGCTAAGGGCATCGCGCTAGCTGCCGTCAACCCGCAGCGCGGCCGTGACCTTGACTACCGCTCCGATTTCGCCATCCCGGCGCTGCCCCTGGTGGCCGTGCCGACCACGGCAGGCACCGGGGCTGAGACGAACGCATTCGGCGTCGTGACCGACGAGGACAGCCGCCGTAAGTTCTACGTGGGCCATGCCACCACCATGCCGACCGCCGCGATCCTCGACCCGGAGCTGACCCTCGGCCTGCCGCCCGGTGCGACCGCCGCGACCGGGATGGACGCGCTGACCCATGCGATCGAGTCCTACCTGTCGGTGCGGGCCAACCCGTGGTCGGCGGGCATCGCGCTGCAGGTGGTCCGGATGGTCAGGGAGTTCCTGCCACGGGCATACGTGGATGGCGCGGACCTCGAGGCGAGGGGGCAGATGCTGCTGGCCGCACATATGGCAGGTGTGGCGATGGCGACGACGGGCCTCGGGGCATGTCACGCCATTGGGCACGCGCTGGGCGGAAGGTTCAACGTCGCGCACGGTGTTGCGCTGACGCTTGTCCTTCCTCAGGTGCTGTCGTTTAACCTGCCAGTGTCGTTGGAGCGACTCGCAGACCTTGCTTTTGCGCTCGGCGCCGGGGAGACGTCGGCCGACGCAAACGGAAACGCTTCGGCCGCCATCTCCGCCGTCGCCGCGCTCGCCGAGTCTGTGGGGATGACACACCGGTTGGCGGATCTCGGCATCACCAGCCATGACTTTGCGCAGATCGCCGCTGACGCCATTGATGACGAGGTGCTGGCTAATGCGCCGGTCAAGCCCAGTGTGGGCGAGATCATGGGCATCCTGGCCGCGGTCGCGTAGGCGTTAGCGGCGATCGGCGCAGCGATCTGTACCTGCTTTGGGCCTGACCTCGGGCACTGCGGTTAGATGATGATGCCCAGCCAGAGGAGGAGATCATCATGATCGACCAGGTGACCGGCGCCAGGCCCGTGCGCGCGCCCCGCGGCACGTCGCTGAGCTGCAAGGGCTGGCCGCAAGAGGCCGCCATGCGGATGCTGATGAACAACCTGGACCCCGAGGTGGCCGAGCACCCCGATCAGCTCATCGTCTACGGCGGATCGGGCCGGGCGGCCCGCAGCTGGGACGCGTTCGACGGCATCGTGGCATCCCTGCGCGATCTGGAGGCCGACGAGACGCTCCTGGTCCAGTCGGGCAAGCCGGTTGGCATCTTCCGCACCCATGAATGGGCGCCGCGGGTGCTGATCGCCAACTCCAACCTGGTGCCGCAGTGGGCAACCTGGGAGGAGTTCCGGCGCCTAGAAGCCGCAGGGCTGACGATGTTCGGCCAGATGACGGCCGGGTCGTGGATTTACATCGGCACGCAGGGCATTCTTCAGGGCACGTACGAGACGTTTGCCGCCGTCGCAGCGAAGCGCTTCGGCGGCTCGCTGGCCGGGACGATCACGCTGACAGCAGGGCTTGGCGGCATGGGCGGTGCCCAGCCGCTGGCGGTGACCATGAACGGCGGGGTGGCCCTGTGCATCGACTGTGACCCGTCGCGGATCAGCCGCCGGATCGAGCACGGGTACCTCGACGTCGCGGCAGATGACGTCGACGATGCGGTCCGCCGGGCGGTCGAGGCAGCGAGGACTGGCCAGGCGCTGTCCATCGGGCTGCTCGGCAACGCCGCGGACCTTGTGCCCCAGCTCCTGCGGATGGGGGCTCCGATCAACGTCGTGACCGACCAGACCTCGGCCCACGACCCGCTGACCTACTTGCCCAGGGGCGTCGCGTTCGAGGACATGTCGGCGCTGCGGGCTGAGGACCCGATCGGGTTCACCGTCCGGGCGCGCGAGTCGATGGCCGAGCACGTGCGGGCCATGGTGGGTTTCCAGGACGCTGGCGCCGAGGTGTTCGACTACGGCAACTCCATCCGCGGCGAGGCCGAGCTGGCCGGGTATGACCGTGCGTTCGCGTTCCCGGGCTTCGTGCCTGCCTACATCAGGCCGCTGTTCTGCGAAGGCAGGGGGCCGTTCCGGTGGGCCGCGCTGTCGGGGGATCCGGCTGACATCGCCGCCACCGACGCCGCGATACTCGATCTGTTCCCGCAGAACGAGGCGCTCGCCCGCTGGATCCGGATGGCACAGGACAAGGTGCACTTCCAGGGTCTGCCGGCCCGGATCTGCTGGCTCGGCTATGGCGAGCGGCACCTAGCTGGCCTGCGGTTCAACGAGATGGTAGAGCGGGGCGAGGTACAGGCGCCGATCGTGCTCGGCCGCGATCACCTGGACTGCGGCTCGGTGGCCTCGCCCTACCGGGAAACCGAGGCGATGGCCGACGGCAGCGACGCGATCGCGGACTGGCCGCTGCTGAACGCGCTGGTCAACACCGCTTCCGGGGCGTCCTGGGTGAGTATCCACCATGGCGGCGGCGTCGGCATCGGCCGCTCGATCCACGCGGGACAGGTGTGCGTCGCCGACGGCACCGCGCTCGCCGGGCAGAAACTCGAGCGGGTGCTCACAAACGACCCCGGGATGGGCGTGATCCGGCACGCTGACGCTGGCTATGACCGGGCGCAAGAGGTCGCCGCCGAGCGCGGTGTCCGCGTCCCGATGCAGAAGTAGGCGACGAGGCTGTGGTCGGACGCGCGGGCAGCCGGGCGCTCCCGCTCAGCCAGCGGGAGCGTGCAGATGACGTTCGCTGAGCTCTGGGCCGAGGTGGCGGGCATCGGCCGGGCGGAGCTGACCGGTGGATACCAGCGCTACTCGTGGACGCCAGCCGATGCCGCCGTCCGCGCCTGGTTCGCGCGGACGGCGAACAGGCTCGGGCTGCGTTCCGACTGCGACCGCAACGGCAACCTGTGGGCGTGGTGGGGCCGGCCTGGCGCTGGGGCCGGTGCGGCCGTCGTTACTGGCAGCCACCTGGACTCAGTGCCGGACGGCGGCGCGTTCGACGGCCCGCTTGGAGTGGTGTCGGCGTTCGCCGCCATCAGCCAGCTGCGCAGCGAGGGATTTCAGCCAGCCAGGCCTATCGCGGTGGCGGCCTTCGCCGAGGAGGAAGGCGCCCGATTCGGCGTGGCGTGCCTGGGGAGCCGGCTGCTGACTGGCGATATCGACCCGGCGGTCGCCAGGGAGCTGCGCGACTACGCCGGGATCAGCCTGGTCGAAGCCATGCGGGCGGCCGGGCGCGATCCCGACGTACTCGGGCCAGACGATGAGCTGCTCGCCGGGATCGGGGCGTACGTCGAGCTGCACATCGAGCAGGGCAGCGCCCTAGCCGGCCTGGGCGCGGCCATCGGCGTCGCCGAGGGGATCTGGCCACACGGCCGCTGGCGGCTGGACTTCGCCGGCCGTGCTGATCATGCCGGCACCACGAGGCTGGCCGACCGGCGCGACCCGATGCTGCCGTATGCCGCGACTGTGCTCGCGGCTCGCGCTGCCGCCGCGCGCTGCGGTGCGCTCGCCACGTTCGGCAAGGTCGTTGCGGAGCCCGGCGCTGCCAACGCCATCAGCTCGTCGGTGCACGCGTGGCTTGACGCGCGGGCGCCGGATGAGGCGGTGCTGGAGCAGCTCGTCACCGATGTCTGGGCCGCGGCGCAAGCTGCCGCGAGCGAGCACGGCGTCGCCGTCAGCAGGCGGCGGGAGTCGGTGACCGCACAGGTTAGCTTCGATGCCGGATTGCGTGAGCGGCTTGTCGGCGTGCTGGCGGCGGCAGGCTTCGCAGCGCCGGTACTGCCCACCGGAGCCGGGCACGACGCGGGCGTCCTCGCCGCCCGGATCCCGGCCGCGATGCTCTTCGTCCGCAACCCAACCGGCGTCTCGCACTCACCGGCGGAGCACGCCGAGATAGCTGACTGCGAGGCCGGAGTCGCTGCGCTGGCGGCGGTGCTCGCCGACCTGGCGGCGCGGTGACAGACCCGGCTACTCTCGCGCCGCCCAGCCCGGCGAGCGTACGCACCTGGCTCGCTGACCTTGCCTGGTCGCCGGCGCTCGGCCTGCGCACCGACGTGCTGATCGAGGCCGAAGGCGACCGGCTGGTGCGAGTGACGCCCGACGCGCAGCAAGCGCCGGCCGCGGCGGTACGACTCCGCGGCCTCACGATGCCCGGTCTCGCCAATGCTCACTCGCACGCTTTCCACCGGGCGCTGCGCGGCATCACCCAGGCGTCTCGCGGCACTTTCTGGACCTGGCGTGAGCGGATGTACGAAGTCGCGGACCGGCTCGATCCCGACAGCTACCTGGCGCTCGCGACGGCCGTCTATGCGGAGATGGCGCTCGCGGGCGTCAGCTGCGTCGGCGAGTTCCACTACCTGCATCACGGCCCAGGCGGGACACGGTACGCGGATCCCAACGAGCTGGGCCGGGTGCTGATCGAGGCAGCCGGCCGTGCCGGGATCCGGATCACGCTCCTGGACACGTGCTACCTGTCTGGCGGCCTGTCGGCTGACGGCAGGCACCGGCCGCTGGAAGGACCGCAGCTGCGATTCGGCGACGGGGACTCCGATGCGTGGGCGGCGAGGGTCGACGCGCTCGACCCGGCGGCTGGCGGCCGGCTCGGCCCGGCCGCCGGGGCCGGAGCCGCGATCCACTCGGTCCGTGCCGTGCCGCTGGCCCAGATGCACGGCGTTGTCGCGTGGGCCCATCGCTACGGGGTGCCACTGCACGCGCACCTGTCCGAGCAGGTCGCGGAGAACCGTGCCTGCCTGGCGGCCTACCGGGCCACGCCGGCCGAGGTGCTATCGCAGGCCGGGGCCCTTGGGCCGCGCAGCACAGCTGTGCACGCGACACACCTGACCGGCAGCGATGTCGACCTGCTCGGCGGCGGTCGGTGTCACGTCTGTTTCTGTCCCACGACGGAAGCCGACCTGGCCGACGGCATCGGCCCGGCCCGGGAGCTGGCCGACGCAGGCGCCATGCTCACCCTTGGCAGCGATAGCCACGCTGTGATCGACCTGCTGGAGGAGGCCCGCCGGGTCGAGCTTGGCGAGCGGCTCGCGAGCCAGGAGCGCGGTCATTTCACCGCGGTCGAGCTCGCTACGGCGGCCACCGAAGCCGGGCATGCGAGCCTCGGCTGGGCGGATGCCGGCGAACTCGCGGCGGGTGCCCTCGCCGACTTCGTCACCGTGGCGCTCGACACGCCCCGCACCGCTGGCGCGAGCCAGGCCACCGCGCTGGAGTCGGTCATCTTCGCCGCGACTACGGCTGACGTGGCGAGCCTCGTCGTCGGCGGCCGGGACGTAGTGACCGGCGGCCGCCATGTGCTGGTGCCCGACGTGCCTGGTCGTTTGTCGGCAGCCATCACCGCCGTGCTGCACTGAACAGCAGTGCTGCACTGAACACCAGCGCCGCGCTGAACACCAGCGCCGCGCTGAACGACCGTGCTGCAAAGGGCGACTGGCCGCGGGTATCGCGGTCCTTACCCGCCGGCGGGGTTGGCTGGCGGCAGCCCCGAGCAGATGCTCGCGCCGGCGTTGCGCGACTGAACGCCGCCTGCGTTGCTGTGGCCGGCGCGGCGGTGCTTGCCCTTGGCCTGGTGGCCGACCGTCGGGTTCACCCCGGCGAAGTCGTTACCCAGGATCAGCGTGACCGGTCCGGGGGTGCCGATCTGCGAGGCCGGCTCGGCCAGCGTGTTCTGGCCGGCCGGGAAGGTCTTCAGCGCCGTCATGAGGGTGTAGGCGCTGTCGGACTGGGATAGGCCTGCGTAGTCGACGGTGGTTGTCGACGTGTACGAGGTGTCCCCGACGCTCACGACGTCGAAGCCTAGCTTGCGGAGGCTGGCCGCGGTATCGGTGGCGAGGTTGGTCCGCCCGGCGCCGTTCAGCACGTGCACCTGCACGCTGGCATTGGGCTGCGTGGGGAGCCCGCCACCCCACGCCTGGTTGGTCCTGATCATCTGGAACAGCACATCGTCCTGCGGCTCCACCGCCATCAGGTGCTGGTCGTAGTTCGGGTAGTGGTAGGTGTCGGTGGTCGATGGCATCGTGATCAGCGTCATGTTCTTTGACTTCAGGTGCGCCAGTGATTCGGCCATCCGCAGGAGCGACGTCGTCGACCCGAGGCCCTGGTCGACCGTCACAGCCTGGGTGGCGGTGTTGGCAATTCGCAGCAAGCTGGGGATGTCCGACAGCAGCCCGGAGGAGTTGACTTTCTGCAGCACTGAGGAGATGAACGCCTGCTGGAGCTGGATCCTGGGCAGGTCGCCGCCGGCGGCGGCACCGCTGCCGACGCCGTGCCTGACCCGCACGTATTGCAGCGCCTGGGTGTAATTGAGCAGGTGCTTGCCGGGGCTGAGGTTCATATTCGTGGCCCGGTCGTGGTAGCCGGGACCCGGCGGAACGCACACCTCGACCCCGCCGAGCTGGCCTACCATTCTGCGGAAGGAGTTGAAGTTGAACTCCACGAAGTGGTCGAGCTTGACGCCCGTCAGGGCCTCGACTGTCTTCACCGCGCAGGTAGGGCCGCCGATGTTCAGCGCGCCGTCGATAATCGCGCCAGGCGGGTACGGCTGGGCTGGCCAGGTGCCGGTGCCGATGTACGCCCGCTCCTTGCAGTCCGGCTCATAGACGAACGTGTCCCGCGGGATCGAGAGCACGATCGCGTGAGTGTGCGTGGGATCCAGGTGGATCAGCAGCAGGTTGTCCGAGTTGCTCACGCCAGGGGTCGCGTCGTAACCGAAGTTGCCCCGCTGCCCGAGCCGTGTCTGCGAGCCGAGCACCAGGATGTTCTGGACTCCGTAGGTGGTGCGGCCGCTCAGGTCGCCGACGTGCACCTTGGTGATATTGCCGGACAGTTGCTGGTAGACGGCGTAGCCGCCGAGTCCGGCCGCGACCATGACCACGGCAAGCAGCGATGCCAGGACGTAGCCCGCCTTAGCAGGCCCGCTCTGCCGCCGCCACCGCTCGCGCGCTGGCACCGGACCAAACTGGC
>DASXKI010000408.1:0-6949 GCA_036496945.1 Streptosporangiaceae bacterium
ACCAGGCGGTCGCGCTTGATGAGCTGGCCGCGTTCCTCGCCGGTTGGGCGCTTGCCGATGAATACGTCGAGTTTGTTGCCCTCAAGCTGCTCATGGAGCAGGCCGCTCTGGTCGACCGTGAGGTCGAAGTCAACGAGCGGATTGTCACGGCGGAAGTCGCGCAGAATCTGCGGCAGCCCGGTAAGGGCAAGGTCATCGGAGATGCCGATGCGCAGGCGCCCGCGAGGTCGCGATCCGCTGAAGTAGGCGGCCGCCTGGTCGCACGCGGTGATGATGTTGCGCGCGAACCCGATCATTGCTTCGCCATCGGCTGTCAGCGACACCGAGTGGGTGTCCCGAAGTACGAGCGTCCGGCCGGTCTGCTGTTCAAGGCGCCGGATGTGCTGGCTGACGGTCGGCTGCTGGATGCCGAGCCGGGCCGCAGCGCGGGTGAAGCTACCGGTCTGCTCGACGGCGAGGAAGGTTGCCAGCAGCTGCGGATCGTAGACGGTCATAAGAGATCTCAATAACTGTTAGACAAGAAATTGCGGTTCATTATAAGCACGGTCCGGTCGAGAATGGCGAGGGACATCCGGCAACCAGGAAGGCCTCTTCGTGACCACCGCCGAGGCAATTCGGCCACCTAGAGGCGCCTTCGCCGCCCTCACCTCCCGCGGCTACCGGATCTACCTGGCCGGCCAGAGCCTGGCCAACATTGGCACGTGGATGCAGAGCATCGCCCAGGACTGGCTCGTGCTCGATCTGACGCACAGCGCGACCGCCGTCGGCGTGACGATGGCGCTTCAGTTCCTGCCGATGCTGGCCTTCGGCGCGCACACCGGTGTGGTGGCCGACCGGCTGTCGAGGCGGCGCATCCTGCTGACCACGCAAACGCTGAACGCCACCGCCACCGGCGCGCTCGCCGCCATAACCATCGCCGGTGCCGTCCGCCCCGCTGCCGTATACGCCTTCGCGCTCGCGAGCGGTCTGATCTTCGCGTTCGACGGGCCGGCCCGGCAGGCGTTCGCGACCGAAGTGGCACCGGCCGGACAGCTGCGTGCAGCGATCGCACTGAACGCTGCGGTGTTCCAGTCAACGCGGCTGATCGGACCGGCGATCGCGAGCCTGCTCATCGCGAGCGTGGGCACGGGCTGGGTGTTCGCAGTCAACGCCGCCTGCTACGTCGGCCCGACTATCGGCCTGCTGCGGCTACGACCGTCCGATCTCACGCCCGCCCCGGCCGCCAGGCGAGAGCCCAGGGCCGTGCGAACGGCCGTGCGGTACCTGCGCAAGCGCCCCGACATCCTGTGGACGATCTTCCTCGTCGGGATGGTCGGAACCTTCGGCCTCAACTTTCCGATCGTGCTGACCGCGATGGCGAAGTCCACCTTCCACGGCGGCGCGGGCACATACGGCCTGTTCAACATCGTCCTGGCGATCGGGTCCGCGTCTGGCGCGCTGCTGGCCGGCGCAGCCGCGCACCCGAGGCGCCGACTTCTCGTGCTCTCGGCGGCGGGGTTCGGGTTGGTCGAGGCGGCCGCGGCAATCGCACCGGGCATGGCCGTCTTCCTTACGCTGCTGGTCGCCATGGGACTTCTCAACCTCGCGTTCCAGTCCATGGCGAACGCCTCCGTGCAACTCGCGGTTGATCCCGAACTGCGCGGCCGCGTCATGGGCTTGTACATGCTGGCCTTCATCGGCGGTACGCCGATCGGCGCCCCGGTCATCGGCGCCCTGACGAACCACTTCGGCGCCCGGGCCGGCATGGCCATCTGCGGTGCCGTACCTGCACTGGCGGCCGTACTTGTGGCCGCGGCCACGAGGCGGCGGCCTCGGGCGGAGCAAGCCGTCGCGCATGGGACGGAAACCGTCCGCGCCCCCGGCCGGCTCGCGCCAGTTGTCGTCCCGTTCCGTCCGGAATGCGCGTCTGTTCGCGAGGGTGCGAGCCTGCCGCCGCAACTCGTCTCACGCGGCAGATAAGGCGGCTCGGCGGCGACTAGGTGGCGTGTAGGACTCGGAAGCGGTCGGGTTTTGCCGGATCGCGATCCACGACTTGGGTTGGCGTCCAAGTCCATTGCCAAACGCCGATGCCGGGCGTGCGAGAGAACTGGATCTGCCCGCGGGTTCCTTCGACTACGACGCGCGGCCAAGATTCGGCAATGCGCGCCCGATCCGTGCCGTGAGAACGCAGCATGTGGGCGAGGACCGCGACGGTGTCGTAGCCCTCGAACGCGACGAAGGAGGGCGCTTCGGCTAGCCGCTCGCGCAGGGCCGTCTCGACTCGTACGCCGAGTTGGCTGAGGCGCTCGGGCCGGTACCGCAAGAACGGGATCGCGGCACTGTCGTCGCCCAGCAACCTCAGCCATTCGGCGAACTCCGGTTGCCCGGCGGGAGCGCCAATCATGATCTGGCCTAGGCGCTGGTCGTGGCGGACAGACGTGACGATCGACACGGCCGGCTCCGGGGAGCCGACCAGCAGAAGGAGGGCTGTCGCGCGGCTGCTGACGAGTTCGTCGCACACGGCGGCGGGGGCGAGCGCGCGCCCATCGAGTTCGATCACGGCCCCGCCCCGTGGCGACAGATAGTCCCGAAGAATGCGCGTCCCTGACGCCCAGTACACACTCGGTTCGGTTGCTACGGCGATTCGACTATGGCCCGCGCCGAGGAGGAAGTCTGCGTAGATCTGCCAGCCGTGCGACTGCGCCGGGGCAAGGCGCGCGACCCATTCCGTCGGCTCCTCGGTGAGAGCGTCAAGGACTGCTGACGAGCAGAGGAACGGCAAGCCGAGAGCGTCGGCCTTGGCGGCAGCGGCGCGAGCGACGACGCTGTGATACTCCCCGGCCAAGGCAGCCACGCCCAGGCGAGCCAATTCGTCTATGGCCGCAGTGGCCCGCTGTGGATCAGCGGCAGTGTCTCGGATCACCAGCTCGAGTGGCCTTCCGCCGATCCCGCCAGCGTCATTAACCTCGCGGACTGCCAGCTCGAGTCCAGCGAGCAAGTGCCGGCCCGCCTCGACCCAGCCGGGCCGAGTTAGCGGAACGAGAGCACCGATCTGGACGGCTGATTCGTCAGAGCGGTCCGCTCCAAGTCGCGATGGTGGCGCATTCATGCGTCGGCGTCTCCCTTGTTGAGGATTCGGCCGCCGTAGGCCCGAGATCCAGCATTGCAGCTCGACGTTCTGCGGGATGCGGACGCCGGGCGGATCCGCACTGATGCGCGTCCGTCTAGGACTCGTTCCCCTTACGGTCGCCGGTGCGGGCGAGCGTTTCGGGAAGCGACGCCACTGTCGTCAATGTCTGGTTGGCGGCTATTGTGGGCCCGTGTTCAGGGGCATGCGTCGTGATCGGCGGGTGCGCCCCGAGCAGACCGCCGCCGCCAGAGCCTGACCTGGTTTCCCGGTCGCTCGCAGGCTGCCGGTGCTGGCCAGGTTAAGGTCTGCCGGGTGGACGACGTATGGGCCTGGTGTTGGTCAGTCTCCTCGCTGTTCCAGGCTTAAGGCTGTGGAACGTGCCGGCTAGCACCGAGTTCAGGCTCGAACGGTTGACCGGCATGATCATCCCGGCGAAGGCGGCGGGAGAACCGGATCCGAGGAGATGGGCCTGCTGATCCAGGTGATCATTGACCGCCAGGAGAATGAACTCGTGATGACGCGACGATCATGTTGCTGGAGTGCCGGCCGTCGCGGCGCAAGGCGTTGTCCAGCAGGAGGTGGCGCGACGCGGCGGCGGCGCGATAGGCGTGTCCGCCGATGATTGGCGGGAAGCCGTACCGGGCGGTGCGCCGCGCGCTGCTCCGCAGCGCCGAGCGGGTCTGGCACGATCTCCGGTTCAAGAACCTTTACCGGAGCGCCAAGGGGTTCGAGCTCATGCAGCGGGCTCTGGGCTTTGCTGCCCTGGCCATCCTCACCGTGATCCCGCTGCTTATCCTCGTCGCCGCCACAAGCCCTGCTCCGCAGCGCGGCCTCGCCGGGTGGGTGGTCTACGGGATGGGCCTGACCAGCTCCTCCGCCGACGCGGTGACACGGCTCTTCTCGGCGCCAGGGCGGGTGCTGGGCACGACGAACGTGTTCAGTGCTCTGGTACTGAGCGTGTCCGGGGTGGCGCTGGCAAGCAGCGTGCAGGCCGGGTTCGAGAGGATCTGGGGCCTGCCCGCCGGGCCGTGGCACAAAATCTGGCGTCAGGCGGTGTGGCTGGCCGCCCTCGTCGCCTATATCTACGCGGCGGCCACGGTCGGGTCGGTGACGAACGGCGGGCCGGCCGAAGTGGCGGGCCGGGTCGCGGTGGCTGTGGTGCTCGGCATCGCCTTCTTCTGGTGGGGACTGCGGTTCCTGATCGGCGGCCGGCTGAGCTATCTGGCGGCGATGCCGGGCGCGGTGGCGACGTTGGTAGGCCTGGCTGGCCTGCGGGCCTTCTCCGGCCTGGTCTTCGAGCCGCTCATCGTCACGAACGCGGTCAGCTACGGCGCGCTTGGCACCGTCCTGATCGTGCAGTCGTGGCTGATCGGAGTCGGATGGGTCGTCTACGGCGGCCAGTTGTTCGGGCGCTGGTTCTACGACGGCTGGCTGCAGGCCTGGGCGGACAGCCGCCGGGGCGACGAGGAGCCGGGCGGCGGGGAGCGGGGCGGCGGGGAGCCGGGCGGCGGGGAGCCGGGCGGCGGGGAGGACGACGAGCAGCGGCCCGGGGGTCAAAGCACGCCGCCTGGGTAGTCGGTAGCGGGCGCCGCCGCGAATGGCGGACCCCTGTTTGCCCACCGGAGACCACCGGTTGCCATGCCGGGTTGCATCTCATGGGTAACCGAAGCTAAGGCGTGCAGCTACCGCCGAACAGGGCATCTGCCTGATGTGACGCGAGAGGCCTTAGGACCACTCTGGCTCGTGCGGGGCCCACAGAGCACCCGCGACGAGGAGGGAAGTCCGATGCACTCTCACGTGCTGACCTGCGAACCTGGTCCGCGGCTCGTGGGCATCGGGCGGCGGCTCGCCCGCCGAGCTGAGGCCATCACGGCACCTTTCCGGCAGGCTCTGCACCGTCGCACCGAGGCCTGGGCCAACCTGGAAGCAGACCTGCTGAATCCCGGCCGGGCACCGGAGGAAAGCTACCGCGACTACCTCTTCCGAAAGGCCATCTGGCCCTAGCGAACCTTGGTCGCTAGCGATCCTTGGCACTACGTTGGGCGCAGTCGGCTTTGCCCAAGGGGTGTGGTTGTCTGGTCGTGCGCGCCTCTAGCGCTGGGCTAGCTGGCGGTGCGGGCGGTAGGGCAGGGGAGTCTTGCTGGGGTAGAAGATGAGGGCCAGCGCCACGAGCTGTACCTGGATCAAGACGGCGTCGGCGATCATGGCGCCGATGCCGTACGCCGCTATGCCCGGGTCAGCCTCGGCGACAACGCCAAGAGTGATGATGACGTGGACCACCCGGAAGGCGACCCTGGCCGCATGATGCCCTCTGGCGTTCGCGCAGGCGAGCCAGACCCAGAGGCCCAGCAGGACCGGCGCGCCGACCGCGACCGCGGTGAGATGGGCGAGCAGGACAGCGTGCCACTGCGCCATGCTGAAGTCGGGGTACCGGCGGATGCTGGCCGAGGTGAGGCTGGCGAGGGTCACCAGGAGGGTGATCAGCACGGCCAGTTCGACGGCCGCTCCGGCGTAGGTCAAGCGGACGGCGATCAGCAGTGCGCGCGGCAGCCGCGGGCCCCGATGCATCCGCAGCGCGCCCCTGATCAGGTCTCCGGATTCGGCCAGGCCCACGCGGCGCTGGCCCTCGCTGGCGGTGGCCATCAGGACGGCGAGGATTTCTTCCTCGCTCTGGTGCCGGAACGCGCGCGGGTAGAGCGCCAGTATTCGCCGGTACCCTCGCTCCAGGCGTGGCGAATCAGTCATGCGACACCTCCGGCCAGATTCAGCCGCGTCAGCGCGGCCGTGGCATGGGCGTGCAACCGTGCAGCCTCGGCGGCCAGCAGCCTGCTGCCGGCGGGCGTGAGCCGGTAGTACCGGCGTAGCCGGCTGTCTACGATCTCCTCGCGGTCCACGCCGATCAGCTTGTCCGCGCGCAGCCGGTCCAGCGCCGTGTACAGCGTGCCGGCGCGCAGTCGAACCCGCCCGCCAGAGATCTCGCTGACCTCGGCGATGATCCCGTAACCATGCTGGCTGCCGTCCGCCAGCGCGGTCAGGATCAGGAACGTCGCCTCCTGCATCGCCCGTGCGCTCATACCAGCAACATATATCGCTGGACTAGTGGTGGCAAGCTCAGTCGCCTGCTAACGGGCCGCAGCCTGACGATGCAGTTGCTACCGTCGCCAGCAGTGAGATTTGCGCGCGCATGCCTGGTGGCACCGGCGCCATCGTGACCATCGCTGGCCTTCCTCGACTGCCCACCGGGCCACGTTGGGTATCTGTCAGTCCTCAAGGTCAACGTGTCCCGTCGTCGCAGTACCCGGCGTACCAGAAGTCCTTAAACGAAATCATGGAGTCGGTGTCGGATCGGGGCATTGTTGTTCGTGGCAGGCGTGAGCGGCCGCCCACGGGGGCGCCACCTACCACAGGAGATGATCCGCGATGGAGCCCGCCGCCCGCCGCATGCACCGGCTCGTGGAGCCGATCCACCTGGTCACCTACTTCTCCGACGAGCCGACCGATGCGCTCATGGCGCTCGGCCACCGGAACTACTGGGACGGCTACTTCGCCGGACGGGCCGCACCGCTGGGCCGCGTCCCGGCCGAGGTAGTCCATGCGATCTTCTACAACTTCGCCGACGGCGAGGTCTCCCGCCACATCCCCCGCGTCTGGGACACCGCCACTCCCGAGGATGCGCTCGCCGCTCGCGAGCTGGGCAGCGCCGCGGCGCTGAGGCGGATCCTCAACGACCTCGCCAACGCCCCCGCTCTGGCGCGTGCCGCCGAGCTCGCCACCAAGGCGGCGACGGGCGCCCCGACGGAGGGACGGGTCATGTACGCCGCGCTCCGAGCGATCCCCGTC
>DASXKI010000409.1:0-1546 GCA_036496945.1 Streptosporangiaceae bacterium
GACGGCACTCCGCACCCCTGGGAGTTCGAGCGGGTCTGGCACCTCGAGCCGTCGCTGGACGACCCCGACACGGTGTACGCCGGCGTGGAAGACGCTGGCCTGTTCAAGTCGACCGACGGCGGCGACACCTGGCTGGAGCTACCCGGACTTCGCGGGCACGGCTCTGGGTCGTCCTGGCAGCCGGGCGCGGGCGGCATGTGCCTGCACACGATCATCCTGGACCCTTCCAAGCCCAGCCGGATGTTCACCGCGATCTCGGCGGCAGGCGCGTTCCGGTCCGATGACGCCGGCCAGACCTGGCAGCCGGTCAACCAGGGGCTGATGTCCGAGGGCATTCCTGACCCTGACGCCGAGGTCGGGCA
Source organism: Streptosporangiaceae bacterium (assembly GCA_036496945.1). GTDB lineage: Bacteria > Actinomycetota > Actinomycetes > Streptosporangiales > Streptosporangiaceae > JAJYUU01. Next base: position 363 of record DASXKI010000409.1, read on the forward strand.
CTGCGTGCACCGGATCGCGATGCACCCGTCGCGGCCCGACGTGCTGTATATGCAGAAGCACTGGGATGTCATGCGCAGCGATAACGCAGGCGACTCGTGGCGGGAGATCAGCGGCAACCTGCCGACCGACTTCGGCTTCCCGATCGACGTGCACGCGCATGAGCCCGAGACGATCTACGTGGTCCCGATCACCAGCGATTCGGAGCACTTCCCGCCGGAGGGGAAGCTGCGCGTCTATCGCAGCCGCACCGGCGGAGACGAGTGGGAGCCGCTGACCAACGGCCTGCCGCAGGAGCACTGCTACGTCAACGTGCTGCGGGACGCCATGGCCGTCGACTCACTCGATTCGTGCGGGGTGTATTTCGGCACGACAGGCGGCCAGGTCTACGCCTCCGCCGACGCTGGCGACACCTGGGAGCCGATCGTCCGCGACCTGCCCGCCGTCCTCTCGGTCGAGGTCCAGACGCTTTCGTAAGGTGGATGCTTTCATGATGTGGGCGCTTTCATGAAGTGGGTACAGTCATGATCCGGGTCATTCTCCCAGCGCACCTGCGCAAGCTCGCCAGCGTCGCGGGCGAGGTCAAGCTCGACGTCGCGGGCCTGGTCACCCAGGGATCGGTGCTCGACGCGCTCGAAGCCAGCTACCCGATGCTGCGCGGCACGATTCGCGATCAGGACAGCGGCCGGCGGCGGGCTTTCATCCGGTTCTTCGCCTGCGAGGAAGACCTGTCGCACGAGCAGCCGGAGGCGCCGCTGCCTGACGCCGTGGCCAGCGGCGCCGAGCCCTACCTGATCGTCGGGGCCATGGCCGGCGGATAACCTAACCCGATGCTCGGTGCTGGCTGGACGGAGGCGGTCGCTCTCGTCGCGGCGTTCGCGGTCGCGGCGCTCGCCACCCCGGCCGGCATCTCGGGTGCGGTGCTCCTGCTGCCGTTCCAGGTCGGCGTGCTCGGCACCCCAAGCCCGGCCGTCACTCCGACGAACCTGCTCTACAACGTCGTCGCGACGCCCGGAGCCCTGTACCGGTACCGGCGCCAGGGCCAGACCGGCGGGCGGCTCGCGGTCATCCTCGCGAGCGGCACGCTGCCCGGAGTCGTCGCTGGGTCGATCATCCGAGTCGAGTTGCTGCCCGGCGCCATGGCGTTCGATCTCGTGATCGCCGCGGTGCTCATCCCGCTCGGCGC
>DASXKI010000410.1:0-13883 GCA_036496945.1 Streptosporangiaceae bacterium
CCGTGGCATCGGCATCGGTGACGCCGACGACAGCGTCCACCACGAACAGCACGGCGTCTGCCGCGTCTACCGCGACACGGGCCTGCGCGGCAACGCGCGCGGCGAGCGCCGGCGTACCTTCCATGGACGGATCCCACCCGCCGGTATCGACCAGCGTGAACGCGCGGCCACGCCAGGTGGCGTCGTATGTGACCCGGTCTCGCGTCACGCCGGGGGTGTCTTCGACCACTGCCTGCCGACTGCCGAGGATCCTGTTGACGAGCGTGGACTTGCCGACATTCGGCCGGCCCACGACGGCGAGCACCGGCGCTGCCACGTCGGGCTGGGTCGGGCTCTCCTCCGGCTCAGCCACTCCACACCGCCTGCTGAGCTCGTGCCAGGTCGACGACCAGGCCGACGACGTCGTCCGGGTCGAGCAGGCTGGTGTCGACCTCGACCGCGTCGTCCGCCATGACCATCTGCGCAGCATCGCGCTGGTCCCGGCGCGCCTGCTCTTGCCTGGTCACCTCGACCGTGGCCGCAGGGTCGGCGGCCAGGTCAGCGCTGCGGCGCTCCGCGCGCACATCCTCGCTCGCGGTCAGGTAGATCTTGATGGCAGCGTCGGGCGCGACGACCGTCCCGATGTCGCGCCCTTCGGCGACGATCCCCTGGCCGGCCGCGGCCTCGGCGATAATGTCACGCTGCATCCCGACGAGCAGCGTGCGCACCTGCGGGATCGCGGCCACGACGCTGACCGAATTCGAGACTTCGCGGGTGCGGATCGCAGTGGCCACATCCTGCCCGTCGACCATGATCCACGGCGCGGCGGGGTCAGTGCCAACAGTGATCCCCGGCTCGCCGAGGCGACCCAGCACGGCGCCAGTGTCGGTGAGGTCCACGCCGCGCTCGCGCAGCCACCAGGTCAGTGCGCGGTACATGGCACCGGTGTCCAGGTAGCGCAGGCCAAGCTCGGCAGCGACGCGGCGGGCCGCTGTCGACTTGCCGGACCCGGCAGGCCCGTCCATGGCGATCACAAGGCCGGGCTTACCGACATAACGCTGCATTTGGTCCACGCCGGTCGATACCATCCAGGCGGCTGATTCGGTCACTAGGTGATGCTACCGGCGAACGGGCCAGCCTCCGGCCGCCAGCACGTCGGACAGCCCGGATACTGCCTCTGGCCGGACCCACAATTCGGCGACGCCGACGGGCAGGCCAGGCGAATGCTCGATGCTGACGTCCTCGATATTAATGCCCGCCTCGTCTGCAGCGTGGAACAGCCGGGCTAGCTCGCCGGGCCGGTCCGGGATGACCACCTGCACGGCCACGAAGTCCCGCCTCGGCCCGCCGTGCTTGCCGGGGATCCGGTGCACCCCGTCGATCCCGCGCTCCAGCAGGTCCGCGACCTGCTTGACGGCCTGCTCGTCCCCCGCGGCGAGGCTCTCCAGCGCGTCGGCGACCTGCGTCAGGTCAGCCGCGACGTCCCGGAGCACGGCGCTGGCCGGGCCGGCGTTCGCGGTCAGGATCTGGATCCACATGGCCGCGTCCGACGCCGCGATCCTGGTCACGTCGCGCAGCCCCTGGCCGGCCAGGGCCAGAGCGCTCTCGGGCGCATGCTCAAGCCGGGCCGCCATCGCCACGGCCACAAGGTGCGGCGCATGCGACACCAGTGCCACCCACTGGTCATGCTCGGCCGCCGATACCGCGACAGGCAAAGCGCCACAGGCTGCGGCCAACCCCGTTCCCAGCATGATAGTTGTCTTGTCGTTCTCGGGCTGCGGGCACAGCACCCACGGACGGCCGACGAACAGGTCCGCTCGGGCCGCGGCCGGCCCGGACCGCTCCCGGCCGGACAACGGGTGGCCAGGTAGGTAGCTGACGAGGTCGCAGCCCAGCTCGCGGGCGCCCGCCAGCGGCAGTTCCTTCACGCTGGCGACGTCGGTGTAAGCGCGCGCGAGGCCGCGAGCCTGTGCGGCGCTCAGTTCGACGGCCACGGCCGAGGGCGGGACGGCGAGGACGGCTACATCAGCGGGGCCACCCGGCACGCCGTCGGCCGGCAGCGGCAAGCCCGCGCCGAGGTTGACGGCCAGCCGGACCGCCTCTGCGTCCTGGTCGGCCAGCCAGACGCTAACGTCGCGCTCGCGCAGCGCCAGCGCCACCGAGGTGCCGATCAGCCCGGTCCCGATGACTACCACGCTGGCGAGCTCGGTCATTGCGCGATGTCCAGCCGCAGCGCCGCGGCGCCGTGCAGATAGACGTGCTGGAGGGCAGCGCGGGGCTTGGTTGTTTCGATGTGCATCATCAGCCGGACGACATGCGGCATGGCGCCCGGCACGTCGATCTCGGACGCGCACAGCAGTGGCACTTCCTGGAACCCGAGCTTGCGTGCGGCCAGCGCAGGGAACTCGGCGGTCAGGTCGGGAGTCGCGGTGAAGATCACGCTGATCACGTCGTCGGTGCTGAGCGCGTTGCGGCCCATGACCTCAGTGACCAGTTCGGTCGTCCCGGCCAGGATCTCGGCCCGGTCGTTCCCGCTGACCTGGACGGCGCCGCGGACTGCACGGATGGACACGTTCCCTCCTTCTTGGTTCCTGGTCTCAGTGTCGCCCAGGCCGGTCGGAGGCCCGGTCACAGGCCGACGGCCGCGTACAGGTCGCCGACTTCCTTGGTGGACAGGCGCCTGGTGGTGCCGGGCCGCAGCGAGCCGACCGAGACCGGCCCCACCTGGGTCCGCACCAGCCTGCTCACCGGGTGGCCGGCGGCCGCGAGCATCCGCTTGACGATGTGCTTACGCCCTTCGTGGAGCGTAATCTCCACCAGCGCCCGCGCGCCGACCTGCTCCACCACGCGGAACTTATCCGCGCTGGCCACGCCGTCTTCCAGCTCGATGCCGGTGATGAGCTGCCTGCCCAGGTCCTTCGGCACTGGGCCGGTGACCTCGGCAAGGTATGTCTTGGGGACGCCGAACCGGGGGTGCGCCAGCCGGTGCGCGAGTTCACCGTCGTTGGTCAGCAGCATCAGGCCCTCGGTGTCGTAGTCGAGCCTGCCGACGTGGAACAGCCGCTCGGCGACGTCGCCCAGCAGGTCCGCCATGGTCGCTCGGCCGCGGCTGTCGGACATCGAGGTCAGCACGCCAGCGGGCTTGTTCAGGGCGACGTAGACCAAGTCCTCGCTCGCCGGGATGCGACGCCCGTCGACCCGGATGACCTGCCGCTGGGGATCGACCCTCGCCCCGAACCGCCGCACGATCTCGCCGTCGACCTCGACCCGGCCGGCGCCGATGAGTTCCTCGCAGTGTCGCCTGCTGCCCACGCCGGCGGCCGCGAGCACCTTCTGCAGGCGCACGCCGTCCGGTACGTCGGTCAGTGAGTCACGCCCGTCAGATCCATCGCCAGGCTCCCAGTCGTCATCGAAGTCAGGACCGAGGCTGGCTGCCGCGGCCCTCGCGCGGGCAAGGTCGGCGGCACTGAGGCCGGCCGGGCCGTGGCTAGCAGCACCTTGGCTGGCAGCGCCCTGGCCGGTCCCGGAGGTCCCCGGACGGCCCTGGCCGGTGCCTGAGCGACCCTGGCCGGTCCCTGAACGACCTTGACCAGCCCCCGGACGGCTCTGGCCGGTCCCCGGACGACCTTGACCAGCCGCCGGGCGGCTCTGGCCGGTGCCACGAGGGCCGTTAGCGGAACGCGTCATGGCCGGGGTCCAGTTCCTCGTCGAGGTGGTCGGGCAGGAACGGCGCGAGATCTGGCAGGTCGGCGAGCCGCGCCAGCCCGAGCCGCTCGAGGAAGTACCCCGTCGTCTGGAACAGGATCGCGCCGGTCTCGGGATCTGAGCCTGCTTCCTCGACCAGGCCGCGCAGCACGAGGGTGCGCATGACACCGTCGCAGTTGACGCCGCGCACAGCCGAGACGCGCGCGCGGCTGACCGGCTGCCGGTAGGCCACGATCGCCAGTGCCTCCAGCGCTGCCTGGGTCAGCCTGATCTCATGGCCGTCGCTGACGTACCTCTCGACGACGGCCGCGCACTCATCCCTGGTGTACAGGCGCCAGCCGCCCGCGACCTCGCGCAAGTCGAAGCCGCGCTTCTCAGCGGTGTAGGAATCAGCGAGGGCGCGCAGCGCTACGGCGACCTCCGCGGCCGGCCGCTCGGTGACGTCGGCCATGGCCTCCTCGGTCACTGACTCGTCGGCGACCAGCAGCACAGCCTCCAGGCTCATCCGCAAATCCGGCGCCGCGCTGTCGACTGCATCGGCGCTGTCGACTGCATCGGCGCTGTCGACTTCCTCGGCCGTTTCTGCGGCCACGGCGCTGTCGACTGCCTCGGCGCTGGCTACGGCCTCGGCGGTGTCGCCAGTCTCGGCTCCATCGCCGGTCTCGGCCGCCGCCATGACGGCATGCTCGGACCCCCAGCCGGACGACTCTGGCCCGTTATCCATCGTATTCCTCGTGGTCATGCCTAACACCCAGCTCACCCTGGTCTGTCCAGGAGAGGTAGAGATCGCCGAGCGGAGCTACCTGGTCGAGGCTGATCCGCCCGTCGCGGTAGAGCTCCAGCACTGCCAGGAACCGCGCCACGACCTCATAGGTTCCGGCACAGTCGGCGATGAGCTGCCGGAACGTGGCCCGGCGCAGCGACCGCAGCCGTGCTAGCAGTATCTCAGCCTGCTCGCGCACCGAGGTCTTCGGGACATGCAGGTGCGCGGTTGAGACCACCGGGGGCCTGCGCGGCGTCAGCACGCGCGCGGCGATCGCGGCGAACTCGGCCGCGCCGATGCCGATGAGCACCTCGGGCAGGAGGTCGGCGAACCGCGGCTCCATCGGCACCCGCCGCGGGTACCTGCGGCCCTCGGTGGCGATCTTGCCGGCGAACACGTCGGCGACTTCTTTGTACGCCCGGTACTGCAGCAGCCGGGCAAACAGCAGGTCCCTGGCCTCCAGCAGCGCCAGATCCTCCTCGTCGTCCACCTCGCCGGCCGGCAGCAGCCGCGCTGCCTTGAGGTCCAGCAGCGTCGCGGCGACGACGAGGAAGTAGCTTGCCTGGTCCAGGTCCCAGCCGCCTGCCAGCGCGCGGATGTAGCCGATGAACTCGTCGGTCACGCTAGACAAGGCGATCTCGGTGATGTCGAGCTTGTGCTTGGAGATCAGCGCCAGCAGCAGGTCGAACGGCCCCTCGAAGACGTCCAGGTGCACCTGGAATCCGCTCGTAGGCGGGGCAGCCTCGTCTGATTCGCCGGTTGTCATGATGGTCATCGGCTTCCCGGACTCGCTCACGTTAGTTCGCGCAATCGCCGGGCGACCAGGCTGTCCTCCCCCGCTTGGTCCAGATCGGCCAGCACAACCGCAAGTGCCTCGCGCACAATCCGGCCCCGGTCGACGGAGATCCCGTACGACCGCAGCGCCAGCCGGGCACGCTCAAGCTCAAACAGCTCAGTACCTGACATGTAGACCGTGATTTTCTGGGGGTGGCTTTCCCTGCCACTGGCCTGCCGCTCGGTGTCGGCAGCGGGACTGCGGGCCTGCGATCGCAGGATCTCCGCGACGCCCGGCAGCTTTACCCGGCGCGGACGGGACCCGCGGGAACGCCCTGACGCCACCTCTCGAGTACCTCCTTGGCCAGCTCACGGTAGGAGTTGGCGCCGTTGCACGCAGGATCGAACCTGGTTATCGGCTCACCAGCCACCGTAGCGTCAGGGAAGCGCACCGTCCGGCTGATGACGGTGTGGAAGACGCGCTCGCCAAACCCCTCGACAACTCCGGCCAGGACCTCCCTGGTATGCAGGGTACGCGAGTCGTACATGGTGGCCAGCACGCCGTCGATCCCGAGCTTCGGACTCAGCCGGGAGGACACCTTGTCGATGGTCTCCATCAGCAGCGCCACGCCGCGCAGCGCGAAGTACTCGCACTCCAGCGGCACGAGGACGCCGTCGGCGCAGGCGAGCGCGTTGACGGTGAGCAGGCCGAGCGAGGGCTGGCAGTCGATCAGGATGATGTCGTAGTCGGGGATCACCGGCTGGAGCACGCGGCCGAGCACGAACTCCCGGCCCACCTCGTGCACGAGCTGGACCTCGGCGCCGGACAGGTCGATATTGCTCGGCAGCAGGTCCATGCCATCGACACGGGTCTTGATGATGACGTCGTGCGCGGTGAGGCTGCGCTCCATCAGGAGGTTGTAGACGGTCGCGTCCAGCTCATGCGGCTGGACGCCGAGGCCGACAGACAGCGCGCCCTGGGGATCGAAGTCGACGAGCAGGACACGCCGGCCATGCTCGGCCAGCGCGGCGCCCAGGTTGATGGTCGTCGTGGTCTTGCCGACGCCGCCCTTCTGGTTGCAAACGGCGGCAATCCGGGCTGGCCCGTGCACCAACAGCGGCTCCGGTACCGGGAATATCGGCACCGGCCGCCCCGTCGGTCCAACCAGACCGGGCCTGACCTCGAGAGTTTGGGATGCTGACACAGCTACCGCACCTCCCGGCGGCTAGCGCGAAATGCGCCCACTGCGAGGCGACTCTAGGCGCTGGCCAGTGCGCCAGCAAGCCGACGCACCGGGAGGCGGCAAATGAGCCGCATGCGAATAGTGACCGGATCGCTGCTAGCTGATGGCGCGCGGGTGCGCGGACGCGTAGACCTCGCGCAGCTTGTCGACCGTCACGAGCGTGTAGACCTGCGTGGTCGTAACCGAGGCGTGGCCGAGGAGTTCCTGCACGACGCGAACGTCAGCGCCGCCGTCGAGCAGGTGGGTGGCGAAGGAGTGGCGCAGCACATGCGGTGACACCTCGGCCAGGCCAGCCCGAGTCGCTGCGGCGCGCAGCGTCCCCCAGGCACCTTGCCGGGTCAGCCGGCCGCCGCGCGCGTTCAGGAACAGCGCTGGGCTCGGCTGGCCCCGGCCGGACGCGGCCGCGAGGGCAGGCCGGGCGCGCACCAGGTAGGCGTCCACTGCGCTTCTGGCGAAGCTCCCGACCGGCACCAGCCGCTGCTTGCCGCCTTTGCCATTGAGCCGGACGACGGCTGCGACCGACGACGAGCGGGTGTTGCCCGACAGTTCCAGGTCGTCCACGTCCAGCCCGATCGCCTCGGAGATCCGGGCACCGGTGCCGTACAGAAGTTCCAGCAGCGCGCGGTCGCGCAGCGCGGACTGCCCGACCCCGGCCGCGTCCAGCAGTCGCTCGACGTCGGCGATGGAGATCGCCTTAGGCAGCCGCCGCGGTGGCAGGGGCGGCCGTATCATCCGCGCCGGGTCCTCCGTCGTCAGGCCTTCGGCCACCGCGAAGGCGTGCAGTCCGCGCACCGCGACGACGGCCCGGCCAGCCGAGCTCGCCGCAAGCGGCGGATGGTTCTCGTCCCCTTCCCGCAGTCCGGCCAGGAAGTCGGCGACATCCTGCGTCCTGACATCCTCGATCCCAGTCCGCCCGGCCGCGGTCAGCGTCGCCGCGTAGCGCTCCAGGTCACGCCTGTACGCCTCGAGCGTGTGCTCGGCCAGGCCACGTTCCACGGCGAGGTGGTCGAGATATCGCCCGATGGCTCGGGCGAAGGTGGTCAGCTGAGCACCTCCGCCAGCGGCACGGCGGGCAGGCCGTGCGCCTCGGCCACCGGCGCGCAGGTGATGCTGCCCTCGTGAGTGTTGAGGCCGGGGGCGAACGAGGGATCCTTGCGAAGGGCCTCGCGCCAGCCGTGGTTGGCGATCTCCACGACGTAGGGCAGCGTCACGTTGGTCAGCGCGTACGTGGAGGTGTGCGGCACCGCGCCGGGCATGTTCGCCACGCAGTAGAAGACCGAGTCATGCACCCGGTACGTCGGCTCGGCGTGCGTCGTGGGGTGGCTGTCCTCGAACGTGCCGCCCTGGTCAATGGAGATGTCGACAAGCACCGAGCCTGACTTCATCCGCGAGACCAGTTCGTTGGAGACCAGCTTCGGCGCTTTGGCGCCCGGCACCAGCACCGCACCGATGACCAGGTCGGCGTCGATGCACGCGCGCTCGATCTCGTAGGCGTTGGACGCCACGGTCTGGCAGTGCCCCTGGTAAATGGCGTCGGCCTGGCGCAGCCTGGCGATGTTCTTGTCGACCAGGAGAACTTCGGCCTGCATGCCGAGGGCGATGGCCGCGGCGCTCATGCCAGACACTCCGGCCCCGAGCACGACGACCTTCGCGGCGTAGACGCCGGAGACGCCGCCCATCAGTACCCCGCGGCCGCCGCCGTCGCGCTGCAGGTGGTGGGCGCCAACCTGGGGTGCCATCCGCCCGGCGACCTCCGACATCGGGGCAAGCAGCGGCAGGGAGCCATCCGGCAGCTGCACGGTCTCGTAGGCGATCGAGGTGATGCCAGATTCCAGCAGCGCGTCGGTGCACGCTCGGCTCGCGGCCAGGTGCAGGTAGGTGAACAGGACCTGGTCCTTGCGCATCCGGTGGTATTCCGCGGCGACGGGCTCCTTGACCTTCAGGATCAGGTCACCCGTCTGCCAGACATCGTCGGCGGCCGGCAAGATAGTGGCCCCAGCCGCGACGAAGTCGGAGTCCGGGATCGCCGAGCCGGTGCCGGCATCCTTCTGGATGTAGACCTCGTGCCCGCCCCGTACTAGCTCATGTGCCCCCGCGGGCGTAATCGCGACGCGGTACTCGTGATTCTTGACTTCGCTAGGAACGCCGACCTTCATTGGCCTTATGTCCTTCCTCGCCTGCGGCCATGCCCGGCCCGGTGCCGGGACAGCCCCTGGTGATGCCGCCGGATACGCTCACAGGGTCTCGGGCTCACCGACTTGACGAAGCCCGCTAAACCCGTCTCCCCGAGCCGCATACCCGGACAAGATACCCACGATGGCGACGCCATTGTGCAGGTCCCCCGCCAGAATCGCCCGGACCGCCTCTGCCAGCGGGACCCAGGCCACCGTCAGGTAGGCCTCCTCATGCTCTGGAACATACTCGCGTTCCGCAGGCGGAACCAAGGTCAGGTCCCTGGCCAGGAAGACCCGCAGCCGCTCGGTCGTGATGCCGGGGGACGACAGGTAATCGGCCAGCACATGCCAGGTCGCGGCCCGGTAGCCGGATTCCTCCAGCAGCTCGCGGCGGGCGGTGTCGACCAGCGGCTCGCCCGCCACATCGCGCAGCCCGGCCGGGATCTCCCAGAGCATCGCCGCGGCCGGATGCCGGTACTGCCGGATCATCAGGACGCGATCCTCGTCGTCTAGCGCCAGGACGGCGACGGCACCGGGGTGCTCAACGACTTCCCGGGTCACGAGCTGGCCGTCCGGCAGCTCGACGCAGTCGGCGCGCACGGTCACGATCCGCCCGCTGGCCACGACCGAGGACTGGCGAACCGGCCAGCTGCCCGTTTCGTCCCGGATGTCGGCCACGCTCAGGCGCTCGCGACCGGCCGCCCGGCGCCCGCGGCAACTGCTGAGGCAGTGGCCGCGGGCAATGCGCGGCTGCGTTCCAGCGCAGCGGCGACGAGCCCGCTGAACAGCGGGTGCGGCCGCGTCGGCCGGGACAACAGCTCAGGGTGGGCCTGGGTGGCGACGAAGTACGGGTGCGTGCTCCGCGCCATCTCTACGAACTCGACGAGGCGGCCATCGGGCGACAGCCCCGAGCAGATCAGGCCTGCCTCCTCCAGCTTGTCCCGGTAAGCGTTGTTCACCTCGTACCGGTGCCGGTGCCGTTCCTGCACCACGGGCTCGCCGTATAGCTCCCGCACCAGGCTGCCCTCGGCCAGCACGGCCGGGTACAGGCCGAGCCGCATGGTGCCCCCCATGTCCCGCTCCCCCGCGACCACGTCCTCCTGGCCAGCCATCGTGGCGATGACCGGAAACTCGGTCTCGGGATCGAACTCGGCGCTGTTGGCGCCTTCCATGCCAGCCAGGTCCCGGCCGACCTCGATCGCCATGCACTGCAGGCCCAGGCACAGGCCCAGGATCGGAATCCCGTTCTCGCGTGCATGCCGGACTGCGCCGATCTTGCCCTCAATGCCGCGAACACCGAAGCCGCCAGGGACGAGCACGCCGTCGACATCAGCAAGCTGACGTGCCGCGCCCTCGGGCGTCTGGCAGTCATCGCTGGTCACCCACCGGATGTTGACCCGGACGTCGTGGGCGAACCCGCCGGCCCGCAGGGCCTCGGCCGGCGAAAGGTAGGCGTCGGGCAGGTCGACGTACTTGCCGACCAGCGCGATCGTGACGGTCCGGGCAGGCCGGTGCACCCGGCGGAGCAGATCGTCCCAGTCGCTCCAGTCGACATCACGGAACGGCAGGCCCAGCCTGCGTACCACGTAGGCGTCCAGTCCCTCGGAGTGCAGCACCTTCGGGATGTCGTAAATGGACGGCGCGTCGGGCGCGGAGACCACGGCCTCCTCGTCGACGTCGCACATGAGGCTGATCTTGCGCTTGAGGCCGTCGCTGATCGGCCGGTCAGACCGGCAGACGATCGCGTCCGGCTGGATGCCGATACTGCGCAGCGCCGCGACGGAGTGCTGCGTCGGCTTGGTCTTCAGCTCACCCGACGGCCCGATATAGGGCAGCAGCGACACGTGCAGGAAGAAGCAGCGATCCCGGCCGATCTCGTGCCGGATCTGCCGGATAGCCTCCAGGAACGGCTGCGACTCGATGTCACCGACGGTCCCGCCGACCTCGGTGATGACCACGTCGGTCTCCGGGCCGGCCATCTCCAGTATCCGTGCCTTGATCTCGTTGGTGATGTGCGGGATGACCTGGACCGTGTCGCCGAGGTAGTCACCGCGCCGCTCCTTGGCAATCACGCGAGAGTAGATCTGCCCGGTCGTGACGTTGGCCGAGCCCGGCAGCCTGATGTCCAGGAAGCGCTCGTAGTGCCCGACGTCCAAGTCGGTCTCGGTGCCGTCGTCGGTGACGAACACCTCGCCGTGCTGGAACGGATTCATGGTGCCGGGATCGACGTTCAGGTAGGGGTCGAGCTTCTGCATGCTCACCCGCAGACCGCGCAGCTTCAGCAGTCTGCCGATGCTGGACGCTGTCAGTCCCTTGCCGAGGCTCGACGCGACGCCTCCGGTGACGAACAAATGCCTGGTAGTGACTGGCCGTGACGCATGTGCTGATATCGCCAATGAGACTCCCGTGGTCAGATTCGGCGGAATATCCGCTCGCCCACGGGGTCTCAGAATATCAAACTCAGCACGAAGGCGGGCCAGACACGGCCGCCCGGCCATGGCTCACCGCCGGATTTGCGCTGCTAGAGACCGTTCCGCCGGAAAGGCCGACGCCACAGCCACGGTCGGCCGTCAACCCAGCCAGACATCAGGAATGGCCGGGTAGCTGGCGATGCGGTAACGCTGCGCGACGGCCACTACCTTCGCTCATGTGCTCGGGCTCTTGTGTCTGCGCCGGGGCATTGCGATCCCCTGCCTCGCCGAAGCGGGCCAGGCACACGGCGCAGACGACGGCCAGGATGAAGCCGAGCGCCGCCACAGCGGTCAGCCCGTGCCGTGTGGTGTCGCCGAGGAAGATCACGCCCACCACCGCGGGCGGCATGGTCTCAGCCAGCACGACGCCGGCGGTCGCCGTCGTCACGCTGCCGCCTTCGAGCGCTGTCGCATACAGCAGGAAAGAGACAATCCCGGCGGCGATCAGCGTGTAGGTGGCCGGGCTCTTGATCAGTTCAGCCGGCCCGAACCCCGGCAGGATTCGTGCCGATACGGCGAGTACCGCGTACCCGAGGCCGGCGATCGCGCCGAGGGCTGGCGTCCGGACCGGGTTAGGCAGCCGCGCCACGGCGAAGCCAACGACGCCGACGCCCACGACGGCGACGATCAGCCCGAGCTGGAATTCGGAGCCCACCTTCGCGGCGCCCTGAGCGCCAGCCGACAGGCCGAGCAGTGCGACGCCGATGACGACGCCTGCCACGGCAACCCACTCGCGCAAATCCAGGCGGATCTTCATGATCCAGGCCGCGCAGACGGCCGTGACCGCCAGGTTGGACGCCATGATCGCCTGAACGGCGAAAATGGGCAATCTACGCAGGGCGACCAGCTGAGCGACAAAGCCGAGCAGGTCGATCGCAATGCTCGCGAGGAACAGGCCCTGGTGAAGCATGCGGACCAGCAGGCCGGGGTCGACGCCCTGTCCGGCCTCGCCTGCGACCTCCGCCGTCCGGTTGCTGGCAGCGCGCACGGATATGGCCTGCATGACGGCCGCGACCCCGTAGCAAATCGCCGACAGCAAAGCGGCCAGCAGGCTCCCCAGCATGATTCAGACACTACGCCAGGCCCCAGGCTGAGCGTTCGCTTGATACCTGCTCAGTGCCAACGCAAGGTCGGCAAAACGGCCACGGACCCGGCAGCGATCCTGACACTCGTGCAGTGCGTCGCCGACCGCGAGGCGGACGGTTACCGCACGTCGCCGTCGCCAGCCGCGTGGCGCCCCTGTGGGTACCTCGCGGCGCGACCGCGGTCGGGTCTAGACCCCGGCTGCCTGCATGCCCCGAAGCTCGTGCTTCAGCTCACGTATCTCGTCCCGGATCCGCGCGGCCAGCTCGAACTGAAGCTCCGTGGCGGCGGCGTGCATCTGCTCGGTCAGCTCGGAAATGAGCGCGGCCAGGTCGGCGCGAGCCGGGCCGCCGCCCTTGTCGCCCGCCGCCGCAGCCGCTCTCGCCCGGGAGGACACGCCGGGAACGGGCGCCTTGCCCCGGCTCTGCTGCCGTCCCGAGCCGCCGAGCAGCTGCTCGGTGTCGGCGTCCTCCCTGGCCAGCTGGTCCAGGATGTCCGCGATGCGCTTGCGCAGGGGCTGCGGGTCGACACCGCGCTCCAGGTTGTAGGCGATCTGCCGGTCGCGCCGCCTGGTGGTCTCGTCGATCGCCCGCTGCATGGACGGCGTGACCTTGTCGGCGTACATGTGCACCTGGCCGGAGACGTTCCTGGCTGCACGCCCGATGGTCTGGATCAGCGACGTGCCGGACCGCAGGAAGCCTTCCTTGTCCGCATCCAGGATGGCGACCAGCGACACCTCGGGCAGGTCGAGGCCCTCACGCAGGAGGTTGATGCCGACCAGCACGTCGTACTCGCCCATCCGCAGCTCGCGCAGCAGTTCCACCCGGCGCAGCGTGTCGACCTCGCTGTGCAGGTACCTTGCCCGGATGCCGAGCTCGAGCAGGTAGTCGGTCAGGTCCTCGGACATCTTTTTCGTCAGCGTGGTCACCAGGACGCGCTCGGACCGCTCGGCCCGCTCCCTGATCTCGCCGACCAGGTCGTCGATCTGGCCCTTCGTCGGCTTGATGATCACCTGGGGATCCACCAGCCCAGTCGGCCTGATGACCTGCTCGACCACTTCACCGCCGGTCTGCCGCAGTTCGTATGGTCCCGGCGTGGCCGACAAGTACAGTGTCTGGCCGATCCGGTCGCCGAACTCGTCCCAGGTCAGGGGCCTGTTGTCGATGGCGCTCGGCAGCCGGAACCCGTGGTCGACCAGTACGCGCTTGCGCGAGACATCGCCTTCGTACATGGCACCGATCTGCGGCACGGTGTTGTGCGACTCGTCGACGACCAGCAGGAAGTCCTCAGGGAAGTAGTCGAGCAGGGTGTTGGGCGGGCTGCCGGGCTCGCGGCCGTCGATGTGGCGCGAGTAGTTCTCGATGCCTGAGCAGGTACCGACCTGACGCATCATCTCGATGTCGTAGGTCGTCCGCATCCGTAGCCGCTGAGCCTCCAGGAGCTTGCCGAGCTTCTCAAGCTCAGCCAGGCGTCCTTCCAGCTCGGCCTCGATGCCGGCGATCGCCCGCTCCATGCGCTCCGGGCCCGCGACGTAGTGCGACGCGGGGAAAATGTACAACTCCTCGTCCTCGCTCATGACTTCACCGGTCAGCGGGTGCAGCGTCATCAGCCGCTCGACCTCGTCGCCGAACATCTCGATCCGGACCGCGAGCTCCTCATACTGCGGGATGACCTCGATGGTGTCGCCGCG
>DASXKI010000411.1:0-14646 GCA_036496945.1 Streptosporangiaceae bacterium
CGGCCCGTCAGCGGCAGCTCGATCTCGCGGCCGACCAGGTGCGCGTACCGCGGGTCGTCCGGGTGCACGGCCACGGCGGTGTCGCCCAGCATCGTCTCCACGCGGGTAGTGGCGACGACGATCTGGTCCGCGCCGTCGCCGTACCGGATCGAGACGAGCTCGCCCTCGTCGTCGGAGTGCTCCACCTCGATGTCCGATAGCGCGGTCAGGCAGCGCGGGCACCAGTTGATGATCCGCTGCGCTCGGTAGATCAGCCCGTCCTCGTACAAGCGCTTGAACATCGTCTGCACGGCTCGCGACAGCCCCGCGTCCATGGTGAATCGCTCGCGGCTCCAGTCGACGCTGTCACCGAGGCGGCGCATCTGGCCGAGGATTTTGCCGCCCGATTCCGCCTTCCATCGCCACACACGCTCGACGAAGGCCTCGCGTCCGAGGTCGTGCCGGGAAAGCCCGTCCCTGGCCAGCTCGCGCTCGACCACGTTTTGCGTGGCGATGCCCGCATGGTCCATGCCAGGTAGCCAGAGCGCGTTGTATCCCTGCATCCGCCGCCGCCGGACCAGCGCGTCAATCAGCGTGTGGTCCAGCGCATGCCCGACGTGCAGCGACCCGGTCACGTTCGGCGGCGGGATGACGATGGTGAAGGACGGCGCGGCGCTGTCCGCATCCGCCCGGAAGTACCCGGCCTCGACCCAGCCCTCGTAGCGGCGGGTCTCGACCTCGCCGGGGCTGTACTGCGCCGGTAGCTGAGTCGTCTCGGTTCGGGAGGTCACGTCAGCAGAGTCTAGTGCCGCCCCCAGTACCCTCCGTGCGCTGACCAGCACTGGTCCCGCCGCGCCTCGGCTGCCCTGCTCTTTCATGCTTCGAGGGCGTTACGCCCCATTGGCGGCAAACCTTCCACGTATCCAAGATCAACTCAGAAACGTTTGTACCTGAGGTACGAATCCTTCGTACTAGCGGTA
Source organism: Streptosporangiaceae bacterium (assembly GCA_036496945.1). Lineage (GTDB taxonomy): Bacteria > Actinomycetota > Actinomycetes > Streptosporangiales > Streptosporangiaceae > JAJYUU01. The sequence goes on from DASXKI010000411.1 coordinate 960, forward strand.
CAACCGTTCGCCGCCGCTGACTGCACTGCGCCCGAAATGCCCGGTCTGGGAGCTGGCGTCCGGTGGCTGCTCCGCGGGCGTGGCCAAGGTTCATGATCCACCGCGCTGGATCGGCCCGAGACGCGCAGGACGCCAGCGAATCAGGCCGCGCTTACGCCCGCTGCGCAGTCCCCCGCCAGCGCACCCTCGCCGCCGGGCCCGGGTGGTGCGCAGCGGGCGTAAGCGTTGCTCTCGGGACGCGGCGCTCAAGCCGCAACCGGCCGGATGGCGGCAAGTCGGGTACGACCTGTGCCAAGCCCGCGGATCACCGCCCAGGCACCGACGACACCGCGCAGACACCACGGCACCGACGACGTGACTGAGTGGGGCTAGGCGGACTTCTCGCGCGGCGTGCGGCGGGCGACGTCGCGGGGAACGAGGGTCGGGTTCACGTTCTCGAGGACGACCTCGGCGCTGATGACGACCTTCTCGACGTCCTTGCGGCTCGGCACCTCGTACATGACAGAGAGCAAGACCTCTTCCAGGATCGCCCGCAGGCCGCGCGCGCCAGTGCCGCGCAGGATCGCCTGGTCGGCGACGGCCTCGAGGGCGTCCTCGGTGAACTCCAGGTCAACGCCGTCGAGCTCGAAGAGGCGCCGGTACTGGCGGACCAGGGCGTTGCGCGGCTCGGTCAGGATCCGGATGAGCGCCTCGCGGTCCAGGTTGTGCACGCTGGTGATGACCGGGAGCCGTCCGACGAACTCGGGGATCATGCCGAACTTGAGCAGGTCCTCGGGCATCACGTCGGCGAACCGATCCGACTCGGTCTTGTCGGTCTTGACTCGCAGGACCGCGCCGAAGCCCATGCCGCTCTTGCCGACCCGCGACTCGATGATCTTCTCCAGGCCCGCAAACGCACCGCCGCAGATGAACAGCACGTTGGTGGTGTCGATCTGAATGAACTCCTGATGCGGGTGCTTGCGGCCGCCCTGCGGCGGCACCGAGGCCGTGGTGCCCTCAAGTATCTTCAGCAGCGCCTGCTGCACGCCTTCGCCAGATACGTCACGGGTGATCGACGGATTCTCGCTCTTGCGGGCGATCTTGTCGATCTCGTCAATGTAGATGATGCCGGTCTCGGCCTTCTTGACGTCGTAGTCGGCGGCCTGGATGAGCTTGAGGAGGATGTTCTCGACGTCCTCGCCGACGTAGCCGGCCTCGGTCAGCGCTGTCGCGTCCGCGATAGCGAATGGCACGTTGAGGAGCCTGGCCAGCGTCTGGGCGAGCAGCGTCTTGCCCGACCCGGTCGGCCCGAGCAGCAGAATGTTGGACTTGGCCAGCTCGACGCCATCCTCGCCGGACCGCTCACCACCGGACTGAATCCGCTTGTAGTGGTTGTAGACGGCGACCGACAGGCCCTTCTTGGCCTTCTCCTGGCCGATGACGTAGGAGTCGAGGAACTCGTAGATCTCCCTCGGCTTCGGCAGGCTGTCCCACTTGAGCTCAGTCGGCTCGGCGAGCTCCTCTTCGATGATCTCGTTGCAGAGGTCGATGCATTCGTCGCAGATGTACACGCCCGGGCCGGCGATGAGCTTTTTAACCTGCTTCTGGCTCTTACCGCAGAATGAGCACTTCAGCAGGTCACCGCCATCACCAATGCGTGCCACCTAGTAACTCCCTCTAGCCTTGCCGGCCGACTACTTCAGGCCCGCGATCAAACGAGTGAACCTGTGCCGTACACCTGCGCTGAACCAACTGTCTACCGAACTTAGACGGTACCGCCTCGGCGCCCTTAGGTGTGGCCTAAGAAGCACCGCGCGGCGCGCGGACCGCCGGGCTGATCTTCGGCCACGACGGTCCTGCAGCCTTGAAGACCTACGACGACCCTACCTCGCTCTTGCGCTTCAGCATCGTCAGAACTTCATCCACCATGCCGTACTCCTTGGCGTCCTGGGCGGTGAAGAACTTGTCGCGCTCGATGTCCCGGCGGACCCGGTCCTCGTCCTGACCAGTGTGCCGGGCCAGGATGCCTTCCATGGCGCTCCGCATCCGCAAGATCTCCCTGGCCTGAATCTCCAGGTCGCTGGACTGCCCGTAGCCGCTCTCCACGGCCGGCTGGTGGATCAGGATGCGGGAGTTCGGCAACGCGAACCGCTTGCCCTTGGTCCCGGCAGCCAGGAGCACAGCCGCCGCCGAGGCCGCCTGGCCCAGGCAGTAGGTGTGAATCTCCGGCTGGATGTACTGCATCGTGTCGTAGATCGCCATCATCGAGGTCATCGACCCGCCAGGCGAGTTGATGTAGATCAGGATGTCGCGGCTGGGGTCGATCGACTCCAGCGTGATCAGCTGAGCCATCACGTCGTTGGCGGAGGCATCGTCAATCTGCACGCCCAGGAAGATGATCCGCTCCTCGAAGAGCTTGTTGTACGGATTCATCTCCTTGACGCCGTACGAGGTGCGCTCGACGAACGACGGCAGCACGTACCGCGACTCGGCGGGCAGGCCGCGCCCGCCGTACTGCGGGCCTCGGTATCCAGCGCTCACTTCTCGTCCTCACTGGCCAGTGCTGCCAACGATCCTCGTGCTATCCATGAACTCCGCGCCCCTCATGACATCGCCCCTCATGACACCGGGCCGACGGACGGCACCTCGGTCGCGCTGCGCACCACGTGGTCGACCAGCCCGTAGTCACGGGCCTCCTCCGCGGTGAACCAGCGATCGCGGTCGGAGTCCTCTTCGATCTGCTCGACCGGCCGGCCGGTGTGCAAGGCGATCCGCTCCGCCAGCACGCGCTTGAGGAACAGGCTCTGCTCGGCCTGGATCCTGATGTCAGTCGCGGTACCGCCGATGCCGCCGTGCGGCTGATGCATCAGGATGGCCGCGTGCGGCATGGCGTACCGCTTCCCTGCGGCGCCCGCGCAGAGCAGGAACTGGCCCATGGAGGCCGCCATGCCCATGGCGAACGTTGCCACGTCATTCGGCACGTATTGCATGACGTCATAAATCGCCATTCCGGCATAAACAGAGCCGCCGGGCGAGTTGATATAGAGGCTGATGTCCCTCTTAGCATCCTCTGCTGCCAGCAGGATCAGCTCGGCGCAGATCCGGTTGGCCAGCTCGTCGTCGACCTGCTGGCCGAGGAAGATGATCCGGTGCCGGAGCAGGCGCTGGAACAGCATGTCGCCCAGCGGTCCCACCGGGGTCTCTCCGGCCCTCGCCAGCACCCTGGCAATCTCCTGCTGGTCGTCGGGAGGCGTGCTCACTTGTGCCCTCCTGCTTGTGGTCCAGTAGCGCTGTGTTGTCCGCGCCTTTCGTTGACTGTGACCATAACCCGCGGGCAGAAGTGGCATCGCCGCCGATCCCCACTGTTCGCTGACGGCGCACGCTGACGAGCCATTGTTCGCTGACGGCGCGAGCGTCGGCAGGACTGGTGCGGACAGGACTCGTGCCGGCAGGACTGGAGCTGGCAGCGGGGGTAGTACCGGGTGCTACCCCTCGTCGGTGTCCGAGTCCTCGATTTCGGAGTCCTCGATTTCGGAGTCCTCGGTGCCGTCCTCGCCGTCCTCGTCACTGGCGGGCGGGCCGACATACACGGGCCTACCCGCCTCGTCGACCACCCTGGCCCGCTCGGCCAGCCACGTCAGCGCGTTGCCCCGCAGCACGTCGGCCGCGACGGCAGGCAGCTGGCCGTTGTCGCTGAGCTGCTGGGCGAGCCGATCCGGGGCGACGCCCATCCGGTAGGCCTGCTCGGTCACGTAAGCGCTGAGCTGCTCCGCCGAGACCGTGAGTTCTTCCTGGCTCGCCAGCTTGTCGAGGATGAAGCCGGCCTTGACCGACCGCCTGGCATCCGCCTCAAAGTCAGCGTCGATCTTTGCCTGCGTCGTGTCGCTCGAGTCGAGGTAAGCCTTCATGGTCAGGCCGGCCCGGTCGAGCTGATCCTGCAGGCTGTGCCGCCGCTGCTCGATCTCGGCCTCGATGATGCGCTCGGGCAGCGGGATATCGAGCTGGTCGATCACGGCCTCGAGCAGCCGTTCCCTGGCCTGGCCTGCCTGGCCTGCCTGGCGCATGGCAGTCAGCTGCTTGCGGGTGGACGCCCGCAGCTCGCCGACGGTGTCGAACTCACTGGCGGACTGGGCGAACTCGTCGTCCAGCTCCGGCATCTCCTTGACCTTCACCGAGTTCACGGTGACCAGCACATCGGCTGCCATGCCAACCTGCTTGCCGCCCGCCAGTTCAGCGGTGAACGTCTTGGCCTCACCGGCCGTCATGCCGACGAGGGCCTCGTCCAGGCCGTCCAGCATCGACTCCGTGCCGACCTCGTAGGAGACGCCGGTGGCCTGCGCGTCCTCGACGGCTTCGCCATCGACGGTGGCGGCCAGGTCAATCGAGACAAAGTCGCCCGACTCCACCGGGCGGTCGACCGTCTTGAGCGATGCGAAGCGCTCACGCAGCCCGCCGAGGTACTCCTCCACCTGATCGGGGTCCACGTCGGCGTTGTCCACCGTGACAGACAGCCCGTCCACGTCCGGCAGGTCGAAGCTCGGCCGGACGTCCACCTCGGCGGTGAACGCAAGCTCCTTGCCGTCGTCGAGCCTGGTGATCTCCAGGTCAGCCTGGCTCAGCGGCACTATGTCGTGCTCGGCCACCGCCTTGTTGTACAGCTCGGGCACGGCTTCGTTGACCGCCTGCTCCAGCACGGCAGCCCGCCCGATTCGCTGGTCGATGACGCGCGGCGGCACCCGGCCAGGCCGGAACCCGGGAACCCGGACCTGGCGCGCCACCTCCCGGTAAGCCTTGTCGAGGCTGGTCTTCAGCTCCTCGAACGGAACTTCGATGGTCAGCTTGACCCTGGTCGGGCTCAGCTCTTCGACGTCGGTCTTCACCTGGGGTCGCTTCCTGGAAAGGGGCCATGCCGCTGGCGGGCGCCACGCAGGCGCGGGCCGGACTGGTTCGTCAGTCGCGGCTACTGCGCGCCAAGTCTAGGACAGCAGGGGCGTGTTCACCCGCGACGGGTGATGATCACGGGAACTCGCGGACTTCACGATGGGCATGCACGAGTACTCAGCGTGATACCGGGAGCGTGGTCGCCTGAAGTTGGGGGCCACCGCCGCTCCCGGTGGTCTAGCTCTCCAGGAGGCGAGAATGACCGATCCGCACACCGGGCCGCCGGCCAACACCGGGCCCGGTAGGCAGCCGGGCGAGATGTCCTCCGGCACAGGCATGGGCGCGGGCTCTGGCCCAGGCGAACCAGGCAGCGAGTCCGACAACGGCTTGCCCGGGATGAGCGCGCCAGGCAGCACGGCCTCAGGGCCGACCGGCGCGACCGGCGCGACCGGCGCGACCGGCGCCAGCAGCGTGTCCACCGCCAAGCGCGCCTCGGCGGCGCAGACAAGCGTGCCGCAGCAGCTAGGCCATCAGCAGGAGCGCATCGCCGGGCAGACTGAAATCGCCGGGCAGGCAGAGATGGGCACACAAGGTCTCGGCTCCCTCGCGGAACCGATCTCCGCGGCCGCCAGGGCTACCTGGGGGGCGGTGCTGCTCGGCGCCATGGGCATGGTGGCGCTGGGCATCGCGCTGCTGGTCTGGCCGAACGCCTCGCTGACGATCGTGGCGATCCTGATCGGCGCTGCCGTAGTGGTCTCCGGGCTGGTCAGGCTCTACGAAGGCTTCACCGCGCGGGCCGAGAGCGGCGGCATGCGGACCGCGTACGTGGTGATAGGCCTGGTGGCCGTGGTCGCCGGGATCTACCTGCTGCGGCATCACGCGCTCAGCCTCTTCGTGGTCGCGTTCGTGACCGGCGTGTACTTCATCATGCACGGCGTCTCCGACCTCGGCGTCGCCTTCTCTGGCATGGCGCCAAACCGCGGGCTGCGTGGCGTGCTGGGCGTCTTCAGTCTCGCCGCCGGGATCATCATGATCATCTGGCCGGGGATCACGCTCGTGCTGCTGCTCACGATCGTCGCCGCCTGGCTGATCTTCTATGGGCTCGTGCTCGCCGCGCTCTCCTTCGGGCTGCGCCGGGCGGCCAAGGAAGCGATGCCGGCGCGCGTGCCGTCCGGGCGGCTGGCTGCCAGCACGGGGTAGCCGATCGGCTACCAGGAGCGGGGCAGTGACATATGGCGGCCTCGTCCGGCGGCGACGCCGGGCGAGGCCGCCGCGTGTACGGGCAACCAGACGGGCCAAGAGAACTGGCCTCGAGGAAGGGCCGTAAGAGCAGCTCGAGCCTGCGGCCCTGGGCTATGGCCTGCCGCCGGTTGGCGACACCGAGCTTGCGATACACCGAGCTGAGGTGCGTCTTGATGGTGTTGATGGACAGGAAGAGCGACTCGGCTATTTCCTGGTTCGTCATGTGCGAGGGCAGGAAGCGCAGGACGGCAAGCTCACTGTCAGTCAGCAGCGCGGCGGGCTGAGCCGAGGACGGGCGAGGCAGCCTGCCGTCGAACCTGTCCAGGATCCGGCTCGCGAACCCCGCGCTCCGGCTCGACGGCGAGATCAGCACCGTCAGCGCGGACCTGACGGCCGGCCCGGCCGCGACGAACGGCCCGCAGGCGTCGTCGGGCTCGGCTAGCGCCAGGGCCTCGGACAGCAGTTCGGCTGCTTCATGGCTCTGACTGAGCCGGCGGCGGGCCACCACAGCGGCCAGCAGCGCGGCGATCCTGTCGGCGACAGTGCAGGTGGCAGCTGAGTCGGCGAGCACGGGATCGACTAGCGTCAGCGCGCCCTTGTCGTCCTCGCCCGCGATCAGCAGCCGCGCCTGGCAGACAGCCACATCCGGCCTGGCCAGCGCATGAGGGTCGACCAGGTCGGCGAGTGTCGCCCTGACACGTTCCAGTTCCCCGGCGGCGAGGCTGATCTCCGCGTCCAGGACCGCGACGGTGGCCGCGACGCCGCACGGCTGGCCTGGCCTGCTCGCCCGCTCGAGCAGCATGACCGGGTCGCCGGTACTGACCGGCGTGCCCGCGTAGCCAGCCGCAGGCGCGCCGGCCGCAGCGTCGCTCAGCCACCTGACGAGCCCGCGCGCGCCGGTCAGATTGCCCTCGGCAAGTGCTAGCCGGGCACGCAGCAGCCCGCTCAGCACGGCGATTGACGGCTCGCCGGCCGGACGCGACGTCATCGCCGCCAGGTCAGCCTCATCCAGTAGCTTGCCGGCGGTCTCCGGCTCGTCGCGGGCCAGGCTGACCGCCGCGGCTGCGAGCGCTAGCACGGGAGCCAGATCCTCGTCTCGGCCGTTCGGCCCGTCGGCCATGCTGCCGATAATCCTGGTCGCGGCGGCCAGGTCGCCGTAGAGCGCCGCGGCGACCGCTTCCCACGAGCGACCCCGTTCCCGTAGTGCTAGCAAGCCACCTGCCGACAGCTGTGCGCCGGCGTGCAGGAAGGCCGATCGTGCCTGCTGGTTGTCGCATTCGCGGAGGGCGGCGAAGCCGATCGCCAGCCACAGCGTGCCGAGCGCGCGGTGCGCGCCTACGCCGCGGGGGTCGGTATGGGCCTGGCTTGCCAGCGTCCAGTAGGCCTCGAGCCAGCCCGGCTCGGGTGTGGTCACGGCCGCCGTCAGCAGGACCCGCAGCGCGGCGACCCACAGCTCGGCCTGGCCGTGGTCGTCCGCCGGGAGCGCTGCGAGGCCGGCCTCGGCGCGTTCCAGGTGGGGCAGCGCGCCGTCGGCATCACCCTGCCAGATCCGGCCGGCCGCGAGGGCCACCGCGAGCACGACGCCTAGTTCCTCGTCGGCGGCCATCCGGCCCGGCGGCATGCCCGCCAGTGCCGCCTCAAGGCCAGGGCCCGCGGGCGAGAACATGACCGCCGGGCCGGCGTCGCGCAGCACGTGCAGGCCGAATTCCCACTCGCCCACCTCGGCGGCCGCCTGGACCGCGGGCAGGACCTCGCCCCTCGTGGCGTGCCAGCGGGCCACTCGACGCTGGAGCGCGGACACCTCCTCAGGCAGTTCTCGGCGCAGGCTCACGGCCAGCACGTCCCGCAGCATCGGGTGATACCGATACTCGCCGGAGTCCGGCGTCAGGGCCTGCACCAGGCCGGTCTCGCGAGTGAGCTGCTCAAGCAGTCGCGCGGCGCCGGCCTCGCCCGTCAGGTCGTGGGCCAGGTCGGCGGGCACCGTCAGGCTCAGGCTGGTGCGCATCATGAACTCGCGAACCGGCTGCGGCAGCCTGTCGAGCACCTCGTCCTGGAGATAGTCGGCCACCAGCGGCTGGGCGCCGACCTGGTCAAGCTGACCGGCCAGCGCTGTCAGCCGAAGGCCAGCGAGCCAGCCCTCAGTCCTGCTTAGCAGGTGATCACGCTCGGCCGGGGTGACCGGGCTGCCCACCATCGCGAAGTAGGCGGACGTCTCCTCGGCATTGCACACCAGGTCGGCCGCCCCGATGTCGGCTAGCTCACCCTCCAGTCGGAGCCTGGACAGGGCCAGGCCTGGTGCTGACCGGCCTGCTAGCAGTAGCCGCAGGCCAGGCGGCTCGTGCCTGATGAGCTCGTCCAGGCCGGCTAGCGCCTCGCTGCCTGCCAGCAGGTGCACATCGTCGAGGACGAGGACGGCGGGGTCCACCGCGGGCCGGATCGCGGCGGAGATCCACTGCGGGATCTCGGCGGCCGTAATGCCAGCAGGCAGGTCCGCCCTGGCGGGTGCCAGAATCCCGGCCCTGGACAGCGCCGCAGCCACGTACCGCCAGAACCGGCCCGGCTCGGTGTCGGCCGTGTCGATGCTCAGCCAGCCCGGCCGACGGCTGGCAGGCCGCGCGGCAGCCCACAGTGCCGCTGCGACCGTCTTGCCGGCGCCCGGCGGGCCGGTCATCAGCGTGACCCGCCGGGCGACGGCGTCGTCCAGGTGTGCCGCGATCCGCGGCCTGGCCAGCACGGCCAGACCCGGCCGCGGGATCCGCAGCTTGTCCTCAAGTAGTGCCATGTCCTGCGACGGGACAGCCAGTACCTGCCCGCTGACCGTGGTCGTCATCACCCTCCCCCGATGCCGAGCGGATGCCTTCTGCCCTGGAACCTGCGTCCCGCGATCTGCGGAAGGCGGCCATGCATGTTCCGCGGTCTGCGGAACATGCATCGCGGACTTGCGCGAACCCCCCGGACGCGTCAGGTACCGCTGACAGTCACCCGCTGCGGTGAAATTGCAGCTCAACACCCCGGTGGCGCCATACCCGCAAGCGCCGGCCACCAATCAGAGCGACCCGCTATGCCCGCTATGCCACGGCGCGTCCTGGGCCGACTCGCCCCGCTCGGATCACCCCGACCGGGTGATGCCCGGTTCCACGACCGTCCGTAGCGTCCGTATGAGGAAAGCCCGGACAACCAGTCAGCCATGGGCCGTTACCGGCTGGCAAGCCAGCCGGTTAGTGGCTGGCAAGCCAGCCGGTTCCTGTCCGCTAGGTGGCCAGGTCAGAGGGGAAGTGGCTTCGATGAGCAGCGCACAGGACAGATCGTCAGGTGAGACCGGTGCCCAGGCCGCCGAGCAAGGGGCAGGCGCGACGGGTAGTGGCATGACCAGCGGAGCGGGTGCCGCCGGGCCGACCACGGGGACCACGACTACGGGCACGACCGGCATGCCGCAGCAAGCAGGCAGGCACGAGGCAGCGAGCGCGAGCTACGGGCAGGCCTACGAGCAGGGCTACGAGCCCAGCACCGGCAGCATGATGGGCGGGGTCCTCGCGGTCGTCGCCGGGCTGCTGGCGTTTCTCGGCGGCCTGGCGGTCGTCGTCCGGCCGCGCTTCTACCCGACGCTGAACGGCTACGCGTACGCGTGGAACGGACGCGGCTGGGGCTGGATCCTGCTGATCCTCGGCGTGCTTCTGTTCGCCGCGGGAGCCAGCGCGCTGCTGGGTATCCCGATGGCACGGCCAGTCGCCATTGGCCTGGCCGTACTGACGGCGATCGCGGGCTTCCTGTTCCTGGTGTACACGCCGGTGACGGGCATAATCCTCGTCGCCCTTAGCGTCATCGCCATCTGGGGCCTGCTCCACGACAGCGCCGGACAACGGGAACCGATGTAACGTCCCCTCGGCCACAGCCGCCACCGAGCCCCGACCCGGACGTACCCGGGCCGGGGCTCGGCGCGTCACGGGACTGGGCGCGTCACGGGACTAGGCCGACGCCTGCTCCGCGGCGATGATCCGCAGCACCGCATTGATGAGTGCCAGGTGCGTGAAGGCCTGCGGGAAGTTGCCGAGGTGCCGTCCGCTGGCCGGCTCGATCTCCTCCGCGTAGAGCTGGAGCGGGCTGGCAAGCTGCAGCAGCTTGCCGCACAGCGCCTTGGCCCGCGTGGTCTCGCCGATCATCGCCAGCGCTGACACCAGCCAGAATGAGCAGATCGTGAACGTGCCCTCCGCCCCCGCCAGCCCGTCGTCGGTCTCCTCCGGCCGGTACCGCAACACCAGGCCGTCGACGGTGAGGCCGTCACAAATGGCCAGGACCGTGGCCCGGACCCGGTCGTCGTCCGGCGGCAGGAAGCCCATGAGCGGGACCAGCAGAAGTGACGCGTCCAAGGCCGAGCCGCCGTAGGTCTGCACGAACACGCCACGGTCGTCGACCCCCTGCGCGCAGATCTCAGCGTGCATCTTGTCCGCGGCCGCGCGCCAGCGGGCTGCCTGCTCGTCGTCGCTGCGGCCCTCGGCCAGCCTGGCTCCGCGGTCGACGGCGACCCAGCACATGACCTTGGACGCGGTGTAGTGGCGCGGCTGGCCGCGCATTTCCCAGACGCCGCGGTCCGGCTCCTGGTAGACCTCGATGGCCCGGTCGACTATGAGGCCTACTGCCGTCCAGGCATGGGGGCCGATTTCCGCGGCGGCGTTGTCGAAGTGCACCGCAATGGCTTCCATAGCCATGCCCCACATGTCGTGCTGGCGCTGGTTGAATGCGCCGTTGCCGATCCGCACAGGCCGTGCGCCCTCGTAGCCGCGCAGGTGGTCGAGCTCGTGCTCGCTCAGATCGCGCTCGGCATTGATGCCGTACATGATCTGCAGCGGTCCGGCGCGGACCGCGTCCATCAGGAACGCGAAGTAGCCGAACGCCTCCCAGTCGAAGCCCAGCTTGTAGAGAGCGGAGAGCATGAACGCCGAGTCGCGTAGCCACGTGAAGCGGTAGTCCCAGTTGCGCTCGCCGCCCGGCGCCTCGGGTAGCGAGGTGGTGGCCGCTGCCATGATCGCGCCCGACGGCGCGTAGCTGAGGCCCTTGAGCGTCAGCGCGCTGCGCTCCAGGTACGGACGCCAGGGATGATCGGGCATCTTTGGGCTGGCATGGCGGAGCCAGTTGCGCCAGGCGACGACTGTCGTGTCCAGCTGCGCCTCGGCATCGGCCGTGCTGGTGACTGCGGTCTGCTCCCAGGACAGGGCGGCGTAGGCAGTGTCGCCCTCCGACAGCACGGTGTGACCCCTCGCCCTGGAACCGCCAAGGGTCAGGTTGAGGCTGCTCGACAGGAGGAGTTCCGGCTGGTCGGCCAGGACGCAGGACGCGACGCCGTAGCCGGCCCCCTGATAGCTCCATGTCCCCGACTGCCGGCCGTAGTCGAACAGCGGCATGCAGTCCAGGTGCAGGTCGACCTGCCCGGAGATGCAGGTGGCGGTGCGGACCAGCAGCCCGCGCCCGGTGTAGTCCTCCGGCGGCCGCCGCTGGCCCTCGATTCGCTCCCGGCCCTGCCATGGCCCCATCGCCAGCGCGTCACGCACGACGAGCCACCCGCTGACGGTGGACCATGTCGTCTCCAGCGCCATCGAGCCCGGCACATAGCGCCGCTGGGCCGGCACGTGGGTGTCCAGGGGGCCGAACCGGAAGAATCCGGCGGCGCGGTCGAGCAAGGCGGTGAAGACGCTCGGCGAGTCCGACCGTGGCAGGCACATCCACTCCACCGCGCCATCCGGCGCGATGAGGGCAGTGGTGTTGCAATCGGACAGGAAAGCGTAGTCAGCTATGGGCGGGAACGCGGACATTGCGAACTCCACCGCAGCCTCAGAAGCGGTGAAAGAACAGACATCCCCTGGTCCTTCCCGGCATTAGCAACCTCGCCTCACCCGGACCGGATGACTCCTGGCCCCACGGCGCCGCGCCCGTGACGCCGCGGAACTAGCCTCTCTCGCTGCCTGGGGCGCGTGCGTCACCCGGCGGGGGTGAACGAGCTCAGCGCGGCCGTTGCGCCCTGGCGATCATGGGTATAGCACTCCGGATGCAGACGGAAACGCACCAGCGCCAGCGTGAGCGGCGGACGCCGACGGCCGGGATGACCTGGATTCCGAGCGGGGAGTTCGCGATGGGCTCGGCGGACTTCTATCCGGAGGAGCGCCCCGTCCACGCGGTCGCAGTCGACGGGTTCTGGATCGATACGCGCCAGGTGACGGTCGCCGAGTACCGCCGGTTCGTGAAGCAGACCGGGCACATCACCGTGGCGGAGCAGGCACCGGATCCGGCTGCCTACCCGGACGCTCAGCCGGACCTGCTGGTGCCCGGTTCGCTGGTGTTCCGCAAGGCAGCGAGCCCTGTCGACTTGCGCGATTACGCGACCTGGTGGGCGTATGTTCCATTCTTCCGGGCGCGGCATCAGGCCGGCGAGCGGGACAAGGCTTGCTGCGCGCCGCGCAACCCCCGGGTCAGCGCCGATCAGGCGAGCAGGGTCCAGGCCGGGGACATCCCGCGCCGGGTAATCAAGGGCGGCTCACATCTGTGCGCGCCGAACTGCTGCCTGCGCTACCGGCCAGCGGCCCGCCAGGGTGAGGCCGTCGACACCTCAACCGGGCACCTAGGGTTCCGCTGCGTGCTGCGTCCGGCCGATTAGGGCTGGTCGTCGGGCGGCGTGCTGCGCATCCGGCTGCTGGCCCTCGTGCGGAAGTAGCCGGAGATGATGCTCACGGCCGTGCCGAGGAACACCAGGTTGAACACGATCTGGAGGATGACGGCCGCGCGGGCCAGCTGGCCGACCGGGTGCACGTCCCCGAAGCCGACGGTCGACAGCGTGCTGACGTTGAAGTACAAGGAGTCCGTCTTGTTGGTCAGGCCGGCGAACTGGTTTGGCAGCATCGCCACGGACTCATCGGCCCATGAGAAGAACAGCACGGTCAGCGTCAGCAGCAGCACCAGGCCGCGAATCCGTGCTTGCTCCCCTGCTCTGAGCAGCCTGGCCACCGCGACCAGGATCAGCACGCCGAGCACGATCACGCCGCCGCAGAACATGATGATCCACGAGCTCTCGCGCATCCGGCCGGGCACCGGTATCTGGTAGTAGACCGCGGTCGCCGCCGCGATCAGCACGACCGAGATGACAGCCCGCTGGAGCTGTGATCGCGAAGCGCCTACCACCCGACTCCCGCCAAACTTGCGCTACTCCCTTGTTCGGGCACCAGCCGATTGTGGCGCGCCGGCCGCTGCCAGTGGCTGGAATGGCGCCCAGTCGGGTACCGAGTCCCGGATGTCGACGTTGATCGTGCCCTCGAACTGCTTGCGCATTGGTCGTACTCCGCTCGTCGGCATGCCGGGCAACCTCAGTGCTTGGTGAGATCAGTGCTAACCGAGATCACTGCTGGCTGCGATCACTGCTGGCTGCGATCACTGCTGACTGCGATCACTGCTGACTGAGATCGTCTCCGACGCGCGGCCTGCGAGCACCACCCGCCGCGGGTGGTGTGGTCCCTCAGGGCGCCTGCGGGCGGGCGGCGGCCGCGAGGCCAAGCAGCTTGATGATCTCCGCGGTGACCTGGCCCGCCGGCCGGCCGGCGAC
>DASXKI010000412.1:0-16346 GCA_036496945.1 Streptosporangiaceae bacterium
GTGGGCCGGTGGGCTGCTCCGGTCAGGCCGGCGGGCACTGTCAGCTGCCAGGCGCAGAGCTGAGTGCTGCCTCGGGATGGCGCAACGAACGAGCTGAACGTGCTGCCGTGCACACGGTGCACGGCACTATCGGCGGGGCGGATGACGGGCACGGAACCTCCAGCTGGTCAAGTCACTTGACTACATGGTCAATCAGCTTGACCTGTCTGTCAAACTGGGATCATGGCTGATGACAGTGACCTGGCCGTCGCGATGCTCATCCTTCGCGCTGCGACGCAGGTTGTAGACGGGATCCAGCACGGGCTGGCCGAACGCGGCTTCGCCGATGTCCGGCCCGCGCACGGATTCGCTTTCGCGCGGATCAGCGCGGGCGACGCCTCCATGGTGGATGTCGCCGACCATCTGGGCGTCACCAAGCAGGCCGCCAGCCAGCTCGTCGAGCAGCTCGTGCAACGCGGATACGTCACCCGCGAAGCCGATCCCGCCGACGCCCGGTCCCGGATACTGCGACTGACCGACCGCGGCTGGGCGTGCACCCGGGCGGCAGAGCAGGCCGCCGCCGACACCACCGAAGCGTGGCGCCACCAGCTCGGCAACGCCGCCATGCAAGCCCTGCACACGGCCCTCCAGGCAGTAGTGCCACCGGGGCGCCTCCGCCCTTCATGGTGACGGAGTTAGGTACCGGGCGGCGGATTCGTGCATCCGACGCAGGCTCGCCTGCCCGTGAACCAGGACGGGATTACCGGCGAGTCGGTCGGCGGGTTCGTCGGCAGCAGCAGCGGCGGGCGGGGCGGCTGGCTGAAGTTGAAGTCGTTGAGCAGGTTGCCCAGGACCGCGGCGTTCTCCCGGACGCCGGGCCGGGAATCTGGCCGGTGGTCGGTCGCCGGGTTGAGCCGGGCGCTGCCGAGGAAGTCGTCCTCGATGAACTTCAGGTAAGCGTCGCTACTGAGGATCTGGTGGTCGACGTAGCCCTGCCTGGCGTACGGGGAGATGACGATCCCCGGCACCCGAAGGCCGTAGCCGTTGCGGTCAACTCTCGGCGGCGGCACGTGATCGTAGAAGCCGCCCCAGTCGTCCCAGGACAGGAAGATGGCGGTCGAGCTCCAGTCAGGGCTCTTCATGGCCGCGTTGATCAGCGCCGTTACGTAGGCCTGGCCCTGGTGGATGCTGGCCGTCGGGTGCTCACTGTCCGGCTGGGACGGCACAATCCAGCTGACCGCCGGCAGGGTCCCGGCCCGTGCGGCATCCAGGTAGGAGCCCAGCGGCCGGATGTTGTGCAGCTGGTGATCATGGCGAACGTCGCCGAACAGCGGCAGCGGGTTCCAGATTCCCGGCGTTGCCGCGCCCTGCGCGACCGGGGAGCACGTCAGCGCCGAGTCGTTCGCGCAGTCGGGCTGGGTCCCTGTCTGCACGTAATACGCCCAGCTGACGTGGCGGGCATAGAGCAGCCAGGTGATATCCGTCCAGGCCAGGTCGATCGAGGTCTTGCCGGTGCTCAGCTCGTCGTTGACCGCGTTCTGCATCTGATCGATTCCGTAGGGACCCACGATGCTGCTGCTGCAGCTCATTGGGGAGTGACTCCGGCATCGGGCCGACCAGGCGGAAACCATGTACAGGTGGGCGGGCAGCGACCACGCCTTCACCGGCTCGAACATGTGGTCGTTGAGCACGAAGTTCTGCGCGTAGGCCCAGTAGTTCGGTATCTCCGCGCCGGTGTGGTACCCCATCACGTCGGACGGGCTGGAACTGCTGCACGCCGGGTCGTTCGGATCGATACAGCCCTTCGCTGCGTTGTCGCTCTGCTTGACGAACCCGTTCATCTTGCCGCCGGCGATGTCCGGGATGGCGTTGCTCAGGCCGTGCGGTCCGCCGCCGTTGATGTCCGCGGTGTCGTGGTAGGGCCGGATGCATTTGCCGCGCGGGTTCGGCACGCACACGTGGCGCAGGGGAATGCCGTCAGCGCCGGGGTAGGTTCCGAAGTAGCTGTCGAACGACCTGTTCTCCTGCATGATGATGATCACGTGCTTGATCTTGCGGATGTCAGACGGCAGCACGCCGGTAGCGGACGGTGCCTTCTTGTCCCGGCCGACATGGCTGCGCGCCGTGACTCGACCGGGCGCATGGGCCGTCGCGCATGCCGCGACCAGCCCGGGGACGAGCAGGCCAGCTATCGAGAGGCGGACGAGGCGACTTTTGCGGCGCTGACGTGCCATGCGCTACTGCTCGCCATCTGTGGCGACGGTCCCGGTCCCGCCAGCGGTGGGCTGCCGGGACGACACCAGGCACCACCGCCCTTGCTGGCAGCACGGATCCCGCGAAGCGTCGCGCGCCACCAGGTCAACCTCTCAGCTTTGATCTGACACCACAGGGCCTGCCGCAGGCATGTTGGACCCCCGTGCTGACGGGATAATAGCTGATATAAGGCAAGACATATGTCTGAGCCAGGCAAAGCATGCCCTGATCGGCAGCCGGCTTGCGACACCGCCGCGTGCCTGACCTCGGGTCAAGGCCGGCTGGACGGAGCGGATGGACTACATGGGGCCCCACGCGTCAACCTGCCCTGCTAGCCCTGATGTTCGCGCGGAAGGACGACCCGCGCCGCCCGGTGCTGCGCGCGGCGAATGAGCGGGCGTTCGCCGCGCCGTCGGCGCTCATCGCCAAGGCCATCGACCGAGGCGAGATCGCCGGCGACGATCCCGACCGGGTCGCGATGGCTGTACTGGCGACTCTGCATGGCCTCGCCGCCATCACCGCCGGCGGCATGACCGGGGAACGGCCCGTCGACAGCGTCGTCTGCGGCACCATCCGCACTCTCATCAACGGACTGCGCCCCCGGTAATCGCCCCCACGAAACCCGCTGACATGAGCCGCGCACGGCAACCGGCTTTGATTTCCCCGAAGCACTCGCTCAGGCGAGCGGGCTGAGGCCGTCCGCCTTGAGCAGGTAGCTGGCCTGGTCCAGGGCCGGGTCGGTGACAAGCCGTGCGATGGCCGTGCCCGCCTGCTCGGGCGTCAGCGCCGGTCCGCGGCTCTGCATGAACTCGGCGACGGACATGCCCTCCCTGGCCGCGTAGGCCGCGACTGCGACCGCACCGAGGTCGGTGGCGGGAGTGAGCTGCGGAAGCACGGAGACGAACCTGATGCCGAGTCCGCCGCGCTGCGATTCGGCGGCCGCGTAGGACGCGATGAACCGGATCGTGCCCTTGGCGCCCGCGTACCCGCCGCTCAGCGGTGAGCCGAAGAGCGCGGCGCCGCTCGACATCTCCACGACGACGCTGCCGGGCCGCAGCGGGCGCAGCAGGGCCTCGCGGCTCCAGTGGAACGCCTGCCGGACGTCGACTTCCCAGACTCGGCTGAACGACTCCCACGTCTGCTGGTGCAGCGGACGCGAGAGCGGCGCGGCGCCCGCATTGAGCACGAGGATGCTGGGTTCATACTGATCGAGGAGCTGTCCGGCGCTGACCGGATCGGCGGCGTCGGCGACCACAGGGGTGAACGCGTCGCCGAGGTCCTTGCGTAGTTCCTCGAGCGCGGCACTGCCGCGGGCAACGCCGACGACCGTCGCCCCGGCCTGTGTCAGCGCCACGGCGATGCCACGGCCGAACCCTCTGCTTGCTCCTGTTACCAGGGCTGTTCTGCCCGCTAGCTGCTGCGATGCCATCTGGATCTCCCTCGCGTGGTGGACTTGTGCTGGGCGCATCGTGCGCCTCGCCAGTACTGATCCGCGCGAGCTGCCAAATTAATCGGGCCCGTGCGATGAGTCTGAGCGGCGGCGCGGGTCTATCAAGTGAGGGCGCCCGAGGCGGGAGGGGACATGGCAGGCAACGGCAGTGCAGCTAGTCGCAGTGCGGCGCCGGGCAGCGACGAGTTCGCTCAGCTCGCCAACCCGTACCGCGGCGAGTTGCTGGCGCACTGCTACCGGATGCTTGGCTCGGTCCACGACGCCGAGGACCAGGTGCAGGAGACGCTGCTGCGAGCGTGGCGGTCCTACGGCGATTTCGAGGGCCGCTCGTCGATGCGCACCTGGCTGTACCGGATCGCCACGAACACATGCCTGCGCGCGCTCGAAACCCGGTCGAGGCGGCCATTGCCATCCGGGCTGGGCGCACCGGCGGAGGATGCAGACGGCCTCGTTCCGGTTCCGAATCTGGACGTGCCGTGGCTGCAGCCCTTCCCCGATGCGGCCAACGGACGCGGCGGCGACGATCCCGCCGCGGTCGTGACGGCCCGCGCGAGCATGCGGCTCGCACTCATCGCGGCCCTTCAGTACCTGCCGCCGCGGCAGCGCGCCGTACTGATCCTGCGGGACGTGCTCGGCTGGCATGCGGCGGAGGTCGCCGACCTGCTCGGCACGTCGACGGCGAGCGCCAACAGCGCGCTGCAGCGCGCGCGGGCGCAGATCGCCAGCCTGGCGCCGGCCGAAGACGACATCCTGGAGCCCGACGATCCGAAGGTCCGGGAGCTGCTGGCGCGCTATGCCGCCGCTTTCGAGACCGCCGACGTGGCTGAGCTCACGGAGCTGCTGCGCGCGGACGCAGTGCTCGAGATGCCGCCGATGGCGATCTGGTTCGCCGGGCGTGACCAGGTCAGCAAGTTCCTGGCGCGGCGGGTGCTCGTCCGGCCCGGCCAGTTCGCGATGATGCCGGCGCTGGCCAACGGGCAGCCGTCGGTTGCGGCCTACGAGCGCGGCGCCGACGGCAGTTACCACGCGCATGCGATCCAGGTCCTGACCATCCGGGCCGGCCTCATCAGCCGGATTACGTCGTTCAACGACGGCGGGCTGTTCCCGGCCTTCGGCCTGCCGGCGCGCTACCCGGATGAGCTGGCTCCGGCGGACCGCCGCCGTGGGTGACGGGGGCGGGCGCCCAGGCTGCGCCGGGGCTGGCGGGCTCCTGGAGCAGGCCGTCAGCTATGCGCTCGGCAACGTCGCGGTCGTGACGCCCGATCTGCTCAGGCTGCCGACGCCGTGCCGCGGGTGGGACCTGGACATGCTGCTGAGGCACAGCTGTGAATCGCTGGCCACCCTGGCTGAGGGCTTCGCGAGCGGCTGCGTGCGCCTGCCCGCCGAGGCCGATGCGGACGCCGCCGACACGAGCGCCGACGGGGACGAGGCCGCCGCTGCCGGGCCGGTCGAGCTGTTCGTCGATCGTGCCTGCTGCCTGCTGGCCGGCTGGGCTGGAAGCGGCTGGTCTGCCGTGGCGGTCGGCGGCTGGCCACTGGCGATCGACGTCGTCGCCATCGCTGGCGCCCTTGAGATCGCCGTCCATGGCTGGGACATCGCGCAGGCATCGGGCTCGCGGCTGCCGATCCCGTCGCCGCTGGCGGGCCAACTGCTCGACGTGGCGCCGCTGCTCGTTACCGGCGCCGACCGAGAGTCACCGACCGCGGCGCCAAGGTTCGCGGCACCACTGTTCGCGGCACCACTGTTCGCTGCGCCGGTGGCCGTCAGCTGCGAGGCGAGTGCTAGCGACAAGCTGACCGCCTTCCTCGGCCGGCCGGGCCTTGGCTAGGTGCCAGCATCTCAGCCTCCTGACGCCTTGACCCTTGCGCGCCGCCCACGCGGATGGCACCGTAGCCAGTGCGGGGCGCGGCGCCTCCTCTCAAGAAGGCTGGGCCAGCTCGCGGTGAGCTGCCCGCTACGCGCCCCGCGCCACACGCGGCCACTACGCTTTCGGTGGGGCCTGATTGACTGTTGCCATGCCTGACCAGCCGCCCGCCGTTCGTGCGTGGCACGCCGTCGCGCAGTCCCGCGATCCCGCGCTCCTGGCCGACTTGCTGGCCGATGACGTCGAGTTCCGCTCGCCGGCCGTATTCAGGCCGCAGCAGGGCAAGGCGCTGGCGACTTTGTACCTGACCGGCGCGATCGCCGTCCTGGGCCCGTCGCTCCGGTACATACACCAGTGGCATGACGAGTCCAGCGCAGTCCTGGAGTTCGAGGCCGAACTGGACGGCGTCTACGTGCAGGGCATCGACATGCTGCAGTGGAACGACGAGGACAAGCTGGTCAGCTTCACCGTCATGGTGCGGCCGATGCGCGGGCTTGAGAAGCTCATCGAGCTCATGAGCCGCGAGCTGGCCGCGGCACAGGGCTGAGTCAGCGGGCCTCGACGCCGATCGGAGCGTCGGCGGCCAGGCCAGCGGCCCGCATCGCCTTGCGGTAGGCGACCGCGACAGCGTCGAATTTCAGGTGCAGCTCGGCCGCGAGGTCGAACGGCACCTGGTCGGGCCGCTGCGATTCCACGACGACCTGATCTTGCCCGAAGATGGTGTCCTCGAAATCCTGGATGACCTGGTCGCTCTGGTCGAGGTTGTAGTTGCGCCCGATTACGACGTAGCCGGCGCACCGGTCCGCCGCGACGGGCTGAGAGGCGAAGAAGTAGACCATGCCGCGTTCGCCGCCCCAGCCGAGTCGCAGCGCAATGGTGTATGGCAGGTGCAGCTCGTATCGGCTCCGCCGCTCCGGCGGCCCAGCCTGGTCGTTGCCGAAGACCGGGAAGTCCTCGGAGTTCGGCGCCTCGGGACGCACGATCGTGTAGTGCAGAACGTGATCGTCGGTGCGCACCTCGTGCCGCGGCACGACAGGCCGCTCCGGGTCGCCGAGCAGGCCGGGGTGAACCCATGGGAAGTGGCCGAAGTCGGTGAAGTTCTCCACCTGGCGCGCGGCGTCACACTGCCAGCGATAGGGACCGGCGGAGACAACGGCCCAGGTGACGTCTTCCAGTTCGGGCACCTCCGGCAGCGGCCAGCGCGGCTGCGCCAGCGCCACCCAGATGAGGCCGTACCGCTCCTGCGCCCGGAACGCCGCGACTCGGGCCTTGGCCGGCACCCGGCTCGGGTCTTCGAGCTGCGGGATCGCGGTGCAGCGACCATCAGGCCCGTAACGCCAGGCGTGATAAGGACACACGATCTCGTCGCCGCTGACCCGGCCGAGCGACAGCGCCGTCCCGCGGTGAATGCACACATCCGACATCGCCCGCGGGCTGCCGTCGCGCCCGCGCCAGAGCACGAGCGGCTCCCCCAGCAGGTCCGCGTGGGCGGGCTGGTCGTGCAGCCCGGCGGCGAACGCCACCGGATGCCAGCAGGCACGCAGCGCCTGCAGGTCGGCAAAGACACCCGGCGCCGCCATCAGTGACAGGTCCCGCAGTCAGGGCACATGGGGCCATACTGCCGCAGGGAACGGGGCCGTAGCCAGCGCGCCGCCATCGGGAATACGCGCCTGCTGGGTGCTGTTCCGAGCCGTTGTGACAGCTCAGCCGGAAACTCAGCCGCAGACAGCCGCACCCGACGCCGTCGAAGCCGTGCAGTTCTGGTTCGATCCAGTCTGCCCGTGGGCCTGGATCACCTCGCGCTGGATGCTCGAGGTGGAGAAGGTCAGGCCGGTCCGCACTGACTGGCGTGTCATGTCGCTGGCCTACCTCAATCTCACCCAGCATGAGGGCAAGGGCCTGACCGCGGATTACTTGGAGCGGATGGGCAAGGCGTGGGGACCTATACGTGTCTGCGCGGCGGCTGCCCAGCAGCGCGGCGCGGATGTGCTGCTGCCGCTTTACACCGCCATCGGGACCCGGTTCCACGTTGAGGGGCGGCGCGAGGATCCGGCTGTGCTGACCGAGGCCCTCGCCGAGGTTGGGCTGCCCGAATCGCTCGCTGCCGCGGCGGACAGCTTTGAGTTCGACGAGGTCATCAAGGCCTCGCATCACGAGGCTTTCGATGATGTCGGCCTCGACGTGGGGACGCCGGTGATGCGCATCCGGGGCAATGCCCTGTTCGGCCCCGTTGTCACGCCGGCACCGAAGGGCGAGGCCGCTGGTCGGCTCTTCGACGGACTTTCGCTCGTCGCGGAGACTGACGGATTCTTCGAGCTCAAGCGCACGCGCGACCGCAAGCCGACCTTCGACTGAAACTGGTTTGCCGTGCCGTCTACCTGCGGGCTGGCCAGGCCCGGGGTAAGCGCAGGCATGGGTGCCGAGTTACAGGGGCTATTTGGCCCAGGTAGCTCGGCACCCACGGGAGATAGCCGGCTGCTCAGTACCGGCCGGATTAGGCCGGGACCTTGTCGAGGAAGCCGAGGACCGTAACGATCTTGCTGTCCTCGTCAGTGACGGCCACGTCGAAGCCGACCACCAGCGGCTCGGCACCCGCAGGGCCCAGGCCCCAGGTGAAGCGCGCTTGCTTGTGGTGCGCGTCCACCGGTCCGGCCAGGGCGAAGACCAGGCCGGGGAACTGCTCCTGCACCGCGGCGATGGTCGCATCGATGGCATCGCGGCCGTGCGCCTCGCCGAGCGGGTCGATGTACCGGGCGTCGGCAGCCCAGGCATCCTCGATCAGCTTACGGCGGGCAGCAGGGTCGGTCTCGTTCCAGCAGTTGAGGTAGCGGGTGATGACGTCGTTCATGGGATTCCCTCTCGTCTCAAACGTCCGCCCGTTGCGGACCGGCCCATCGTGTCCAGACGGCATGCGCGCTGTCGATTACCTGGCAGGTCATGCCAATCCGTTGACCTCGGAGGTAATGGCCACGCGTCCGGGACGCCGCTAGCGTCAGTGGCATGACCACGATGACCTCGCTGGCACCCGGCGCCCGGCCCGTTGGCGAGCTACTGCGCGAGTGGCGCGAACGACGCCGGCTCAGCCAGCTCGATCTGTCGATCCGCGCCGACATCTCCACGCGCCATCTGAGCTTCGTCGAGACCGGACGTTCCCGCCCGACGCCGACGATGATCTTGCGGCTGACCGAGCAACTCGAGGTACCGCTGCGCGAGCGCAACGCGCTGCTGCTCGCCGGAGGTTACGCTCCTGCCTACCCGCAGCACGGCCTGGACGAGCCGGAGCTAGACGACGTCCGAGCCGCCCTGCGCCAGGTCCTAGCCGGCCACGAACCGTACCCGGCGGTCGTCGTCAATCGCTGGTGGGAGCTGCTCGACAGCAACGCAGCCATCGCCGTACTCACCAGCGGCTGCGCGCCGTGGCTGCTCGAGCCGCCGGTCAACGTGCTCCGGCTAAGCCTGCACCCGGACGGGATGGCTCCTCGCATCACTAACCTCGCCCAGTGGCGCGCACACCTGCTCACCCAGCTCCAGCACCGGGCGCAAGCACTCGCCGACCCGCGGCTCAGCGATCTGCGTGACGAACTGCTCGGCTACCCGGGCGGCACGGCCGGGGCGCACCCGCCGGCCGGCGCCGTCGTGCTGCCGCTGCGTTACCGCCATGGGGATGAGGAGCTGTCGTTCTTCAGTATCAGCGCGGTCGTCGGCACCGCGACTGACGTCACCGTGGACGAGCTGGCCATCGAGGCGTTCTACCCCGCCGACGCGGCGACAGCCGCAGCGCTCCGCTCGCGCGACTAGCTCGTGCGTCGGCCGGCCGCAGGGCCGGCCACAGGCGAGGGTTCAGGGAATTGCCTCTCCCCCGCTGACGGGTCATCTTGGTCATGTGCAGAACTTGATGTTTCGGATCACGACGCGGCAGCGGCGGAACCTCCTGGCAGGCACAGCGATCGTGACGGCATTAGCCACGGGCCTTACCGCGGCTGCCGCGATCGGCTGGGGCTCGGGCGGGACCTTGTGGGCGTACGCCATCGGCGCAGGAATCGGCGCCCTCGTTAGCTTGTATGGTGGCTGCTGCAGATCCGCGACTACTGGCACACGCTGCAGTCACCAGCCAATGATCCCAGCACGATCGAGCGGGCCAGGCGTGGCCGTGACACCGGCACCATCCGGGTGGACGCCGGACCCGGTAAGGCCTTGAAAGCCCTCCTCGCCATCACGCAGCCGGCAGCGCTGCTCAGCTTCGCGCTCGCGTTCGCTGTGGTGACCTTTCCTTTCCTGCTCCGCGACATTGGTCCCGCCTGGTCTGCTCACCTAGGCCACGGCCAGCCCGGGATCTTCACGGCCTACGCCGAGAATTGCTCGAACACCAGGTTCGGGACGCACTGCACGTGGTACGGCACCTTCACGGCAGACAACGGTTCGAGCAAAGATGGCATGCTGCTCGCCAGCGGAGGTCACATAAACCAGGTCGGCGAGCAGGTCCCCGCCATCGACACCGGCGATCCTAAGGCGGTCTACCCAGTCGGGGGCGGAGCCGACTGGATACTCACCACGGTCATCATGGCACTTGAGATCGCCGCAATGATCTACGTGCCCATTTACCTAATCCGCAAGTTCCGACGACGTGCCGCAGCGCGGCGTCTGTCTCACGAAGTGGGGCTGCAGCGCTAACGCTGCCACCGGATGGCCGCGAGCCGGTCGGCCGACACATACCCGTTCTCGGTGAACCAGCGCGCCGAGTCCTCGATCGCCAGGCGCGCTGGCCGTGACTTGTGGCCGATCTCCGCGCGAGCCCGGTCATCGGTGAAGATCATCCTCGTGGTCGCCATGCGGGCGCCCTCCAGCGGCACGTGCGGCTCACGCCGCAGCATCCTGCCCTCGACCAGGCTGGACGCGATGCCTGCCGTGACCACCAGCGGCCGCGGCACCTCGAATCGCGGCATGGGCAGCCCGGAGCAGTCGGCGAGCGCCTGGAGGATCTCGCGCATCGACAGGTTCTCGCCACCGAGTATGTAGCTGCGGCCGGTCCGGCCATGCTCCAGGGCGGCGACGTGCCCGAGCGCCAGGTCGTCGACGTGGCAGACGTTCAGGGCCGTGTCGACGAAGCCCGGCATCTTGCCGTTGAGGAAGTCCTTGACGACCTTACCCGTCGGCGTGGGCGCGACATCGCCAGGTCCGAGGGGGAAGGTCGGCAGCGCGATGGTGACGTCGAGCCCCTCTGCGGCGGCACGGAGCACCTCATGCTCGGCGGCGAACTTCGTCCGCTTGTAGTGGCCGAACAGGTGCGCGACGTCCGCGTAACAGGTCTCGTCGGCCGGCTCGCCGTGCTTGGCCTTGCTCAGCCCGAGCACGCCGACGGTGGAGGTGTAGACCAGTCGCTCGCACCCGGCGGCCAGCACCGCATCGATGACATTCAGCGTCCCGCCCACGTTGACCTCGCGGAAGATCCGCGGGTCGCGGGCCCAGAAACGGTAGACGGCAGCCAGGTGGAACGCGTACCGCGCGCCTGCGAAGGCAGACCTGACCGCACCTGCATCGCGGATGTCGACGATGGCGCGCTCGACATCCGGGATGCCCCGGAGGTTCCTGGGGTTGGCGCCCGGCTCGACGAGGGCGATGATCTTCGCGCCCTTGGCCTGCACAGCCCGCGCGACAGCGGAGCCGATGAAGCCCGCGGCACCAGTGATCACGACTCGGTCGCCGGGCTCGATCGAGGCGACGGCCGGGCTGTAGCCGGAGTCCGAGACCGATCCAGCCGCGTGCCCGCGGCCCGACCGCACGCCCGGCTCCCGCACCTCGGCACGGCGCCGGCCAGCGCTCGCGGCTTCGGTCACCGACGGGATAGCTAGCGCTGACACAGATTCCGCGGGTGCACTGCTCGCTGGCACGGCCTCCGCCGGTGCCGTGTTCGCCGGCTCAGCCTCCGCCGGTGTGGCGCTCGCTCGCACGACGCCGGCGGACAGGGCAGGGCGGCTGACCAGGCTCGAGCTCGCCACGCTGCGCTGCGACTTGCGCTTGAGGGCCCCGCGCGCCATCGTCCGGCCGAACTCATACGTGAGCCCCGATCCGCGATGGGCGTCTGCCATGACGTCATCGAGCGCCTGCACGAAGTAGTCGACCTCGGCGGGGCCGGCAATGAGCGGCGGCAGCAGCTTGATGATGTTGACGTTGTCGGCAGCGACCTGGGTGATGATCCGGTGCCGGTGGAAGAGCGGGACGACCACCGTCTGCGAGAACATGCCGGTGCGGAGTCGCTCGAGTGTGCGGAACCGGCGGCCAGCTGACCGTGACTCCGGCTCACCGAACTCGATGCCGATCATGAGGCCGAGCCCGCGGATGTCCTGGATCAGGTCGTAGCGTTCCGCCAGGCCACGGAGCTTGTCTTGCAGGTCGGCCCCGGTGCGCTCGGCGCGGCTCACGATGTCCTCGTCATCGAACGCTGCGAGGGTCGCCAGGCCCGCGACCATCGCGAGCTGATTGCGGCCGAAAGTGGTCGAGTGCTTGAGCGCGTCCTCCATGGAGTCGTACACGCTCGCGAAGATCTTCTCGGTGGTCAGCATGGCGCCGATCGGGACGAAGCCGCCCGACAGCGCCTTGGAGATGGTGATGATGTCAGGCTCGAGTCCCCAGTGCTCGTGGCAGAAGAACCTGCCAGTCCGGCCGAGTCCGGTCTGCACCTCGTCAGTGACCAGGAGCGTTCCGTAGCGGCGGCACAGTTCCTGGGCGGCACGCCAGTACTCAGGCGACGCGCAGTACACGCCCTTGCCCTGGATGGGCTCGATGATGAAGGCAGCCACGTCCTGATTGCGCAGCTGGAGCTCGAGGGCGTCGAGGTCCCCGAACGGGACGGCGACTGATGCCAGCAGGTCGCCGAAGCCCTTGCGGAACTCCTTGCCACCGTTCAGGGCCAGCGCGCCCGTGGTCAGGCCGTGGAAGGCGTGCTCGGCGTAAAGGATCTTCGGCCGCTGCGTCGAGTGCCGGGCGAACTTGATCGCCGCCTCGATCGACTCGGCGCCGGAGTTGCAGAAGAAGGCCCGGCTGATGCCCGGGTGCGTCCGTGCGACAAGCTGCTCGGCGAGCAGGCCGGGCAGCAGCGCACAGTCCATCTGGACCATGTTCGGCAGGTCCAGGTCGAGCGCCTGGTGCAGCGAGGCCTTGATCGCCGGGTGGCTGCGGCCGAGGGCGTAGACGCCGAAGCCAGAGAGGAAGTCGAGGTAGGGGGCGCCCGTATCGTCGTAGAGGTAACAGCCCTCGCCCCGTACATAGTTGCGGTCGAAGCCGAGAGTCCTGAGCGTCCTGGCGAGCTGGTGGTTCATATATCGCTCGTGCAGGGCGAAGTTCTCCCCGGATCGTTCCGCGAATGTGCGGGCTACATCGAAGGGCATGCTGCTCCTTGCACTTCGCTTCTGCTCTGCGTCACCCGTCGTGGGCCAGCCGCAGACCTGTCATCAGCCGTTAACCGTCGCCGGTGTCGACCATCTTTGCGCACGGGCAGACAAATTGCCCGTCTTCCCAGGGAAGTTGCGGCTGGCCGGCACGCGGCCTCCGCTACCCAGGGCAGCCGGGCTGGCTGCCGCGCTACCCCGCGCGGGCGGATTCGGGCTGACATCTCATGATCGTACAAATGGGCGCCCGGTGAGGCTGATGCGGGCTCGGCTGATGCAAGCTCGGCCGATGCGAGCTACGGGGTTGCGCCCGCTAGCGGAAGTCCCTGCTCCGCGCTGCGGCGACCACTCGCATGCGCTCAAGCCGGGTGGCCAGCAGGCTGACCGCACCGTCCAGCCGCTCGACCCGGCCGTGCACGAGCAGCGCGTTTGCATCGACGCCGATCTTGCGGAAGCGCTGCCACACGTTCGGCGGGCAGATGATGTTGGCCATCCCCGTCTCGTCTTCCAGGCTGAGAAACACCACTCCGCGCGCGGTCCCTGGCTGCTGCCGGTGCGTGACCAGGCCGCCGACCATCACGTTCCGGCCGTTCTCTGCCCCCGTCAGCCTCGCGGCAGGCAGCACGCCCCGCTCCGTGAGCATCGCCCGGATGTGCTCGATCGGGTGCGTGCCGTAGGTGCCGGTGGCCCACAGGTCGGCGAAGGTCTCCTCGGCCGCGGTCATCGGCGGCAGCGGCGGCGCGGCCATGCCCAGGGTCGTGCCAGGAAGCTGGCCCGGCCTGATGGTCGCCGCGGCGCCGGCTGCCCACAGCGCCTCGCGCCTGGTCACGCCGAAGCAGCCGAACGCCCCGCCCATCGCCAGTGCCTCCAGTGCAGCAGGCGGCACGGTCGTGCGGCGGGCGAAGTCCTCCAGATCGGCGTACGGCTGGCCGGCCACGATCTCCTCGGCCACGCGCGTGCCGAGGTTGCGAACCTCTGACAGCCCAAGCCTGATCACTGGCTGGCCCGGTACCGGCGCGCCTCCGGCTGGCGGGTCAGGCTGACCGGCCCCATCCCCCGGATCTTCGGTCTTTTCCAGCGTCGCCAGCACGCCGCTGACGTTCACGTCCACGCCGCGCACTGTGACGCCGTGCCGGCGCACGTCGCTGATCAGGCTCGCGGGCGCGTAGAAGCCCATCGGCTGGGCGCGCAGCAGAGCCGCGGTGAAGGCGGCCGGGTAATAGCACTTCAGCCACGCGCTGGCGTAGACCAGGTAGGCGAAGCTGATCGCATGCGACTCCGGGAAGCCGTAGCTGGAGAACGCCAGGATCTTCACGTAAATGTCCTCGGCGACCTCGGCCGGGATGCCCCGCTCGGCCATCCCGGCGAGCAGCCGCTCGCGCAGCTCCTCTATCCGCTCTGGCGCCCGCTTGGAACTCATCGCCTGGCGCAGCCGGTCGGCCTCGGCCGGGGTGAACCCGGCGCAGTCGATGGCGATCTGCATCATCTGCTCCTGGAACAGCGGCACGCCGAGGGTCTTGCCGAGCGCATGCTCCATCAGCGGATGCGGCAGGTTGGGCTCCTCGTCGCCGTGGCGGCGCCGCATGTACGGGTGCACCGAGCCACCCTGGATCGGGCCGGGCCTGATCAGCGCGACCTCGACCACGAGGTCGTAGAACTTCTCCGGCCGCAGCCGCGGCAGCGTCGCCATCTGCGCCCGCGACTCGACCTGGAACACTCCGACGGTGTCGGCGGCCTGGAGCATCGTGTAGACGCCAGCATCCTCCTGCGGGATCGAGTGCAGGCTCCAGCGCATCCCGTGCGCCTGCTCCACAAGATCGAAGCAGTCCCGCAGCGCGGTCAGCATGCCAAGGCCGAGCAGGTCGAACTTGACCAGCCCCGCGTAGGCGCAGTCGTCCTTGTCCCACTGGAGCACGCTGCGGTTCGGCATCCGCGCCCACTCCACCGGGCACACCTCCCCCACCGGCCGGTCGCAGATCACCATCCCGCCGGAGTGGATGCCAAGGTGCCGCGGGAGTCGTTGCATCCGCTCGGCCAGATCGACAACCGCGTCGGGCACGCCGGCGTCCGGCGGGACCGGCTGACCTGGCCCGTACTGCCGGGGACCGACCTGGCGAGACCATGCGTTTTGCTGCTCGGGCTCGTAGCCGAATGCGCGGCCGGCATCGCGTATCGCCATCCGCGGCCGGTAGCTGATCACGTTGGCCACCTGGGCTGCATTTCCCCGGCCGTACTTGCCGTAGACGTGCTGGATGACCTCTTCGCGGCGCCGGTGCTCGATATCCATGTCGATGTCGGGCGGCCCGTCCCGGCCCTCGGACAGGAACCGCTCGAACAGCAGTCCGTGCCGTACCGGATCCACGCTAGTGATCCCGAGTGCGTAGCAGACCGCAGAGTTGGCCGCCGACCCCCGGCCCTGGCACAGGATGCCCGCATCTTCACAGAACTCCACGATTTCGTGCACGATCAGGAAGTAACCAGGGAAGCCCAGCTGCTCGATCACGCCCAGCTCACGCGTGATCTGCGCATAGGCGCCGGCGGTGCTCTCAGAGTCCGGACTGCCGTAACGGGCCGGCGCCTTCTGGGCGACCAGCTCCCGCAGCCAGCTGGCCTCGGTATGACCCTCCGGGACGGGGAAGTCAGGCAGCCGCGGCGCGATGACATGGAAGTCGAACGCGCAATCGGCGGCCAGCTCCGCCGTCTGCTCCAGCACGCCGGGGTAGCGGCGCAGCCGGGCAGCCATCTCGGCACCGGAGCGCAGGTACCCGCCACCGGACGCGGCCAGCCAGCCGTCCATCTCATCCAGGCTGAACCGGGCCCTGATGGCGGCCAGCGCCTGCGCCAGCCGGGCGTCCTGCGGCGCGGCATAGTGCACGTTGCTGGTGGCGATCACGCCGACGCCCGCCGCGACGGCCAGCGCCGCGAGCGCGTCGTTGCGCTCGTCGTCGGCTGGGTCGTTGCCGATCGTCAGCTCGACCTTCACGTTGCCCGTGCCGAACGCCTCGGTCAGCCTGGCGAGCTCCCGCGCGGCCGCCGCTGGCCCCTGCGCCGCCAGGGCCGCGGAGACTGCGCCCTTGCGGCAGCCGGTGAGGATTACCCAGTGCCCATCGTGGGCGTCAGCGAGCGCGGGCTCGTCGTAAATAGGCAGACCCTTCTCACCGCCGGCTAGCTGCGCGGCACTAATGACACGGCAGAGCCGCCGGTACCCCTCCGGGTCACGGGCGAGGACGAGCAGATGCCGGCCGCCAGGATCAGGGACGCCTGCCCGCGGCGTCCCGGCGGGCCGCTGGAGCACCCCGGCGGATCCTGCCTTGCCTGCCGAGGCGACCCTGCCCGGCGCCCGGCCGCCCAGCCCGGCCGCCTTGCGCGCCAGGTCAAGGCTGAGCTCGGCGCCGAACACGGTGCCCAGGCTGAC
>DASXKI010000413.1:0-3006 GCA_036496945.1 Streptosporangiaceae bacterium
GTCGACGAACTCCGACTCGTGATCGCACCGGCAATCGCTGGCGGTGGACGACGACTCCTGGACGGGTTGCCGCCGATCCGGCTCAAAGCGATCCGGAGCACAACCTCGGCCAGCGGTCACCTGCTCGTCGACTACCAGGTCGTCCGGTAGCACCACGCTGACGGTGGTAACCGTCGCGGGTGCGGTGATGAACTCCGGGGTTTGTTCCGGCCACCACCGCATCATCGATGGCCGACCGCACGGGAGCAATAGTCAAGACCTGCGGATGAAGATCTTTTAAGCGGCCGCGGGTTGCTCGTCCTGGCCGGGTCGCTCGACGAGTTTGGCGTTGATGAACGTCGCTCCGGCGCGGACCAGGGCGACGAGATGCGAGGCGTTGACCATGCGCCAGTGGTATTGCGCGGACTCGATCAGCTTGAACGCCATCGCCAGCCCGGCCGCGCGGGAGCCAGCGCCGCGGGTGATCTTGGTCCGGTGGCGTACCGTCGCGAAAGTAGATTCGATACTGCTACGGCTGACGCCGGGGAGGTCCCCCCACATGGCATCTTTGCTTGAGACCTCTACGACTCGATCACCGGGAAGGTACACCGCTTTCTCATGCCCTTCCCGGCAGATCCACAGGTCTCAAGCATTGCTCCCCACGCACGACGATCGGCAGCTTCCGAACAGCGGATCGTCAGGCGCTCTCGGTCTTGTCGAGCCAGTGCATGATGCCAGCCACGTTCGCCTGGGCCCCGGCGATCCGGTCATACTTGGCAACGATCTCAGGGTCGGCATCGTCGGCTAGCACGCGATAACGCAGCCGGGTGCGCTCCGCCACCATCGCGGCCGCGTGGTCCAGATCCATCCCGGCCTTGCGCGCGCGCCGCGTCTCGGCCACCCACAGGCTGATCTCGGCGCCCGACCGGTCGAGCGCTTCCTCGACCTCGGTGACCGGGCCGAAATGGCTGAACAGCAGGCGCGTGGGCTGGAGCGCCGCAAACATGCGCAGCGAGGCGAGCGCGACCTCGAGGTCGAAGTCCGGCGGGGGAGTCGCCGGCCGCATGTCGCCAGTCTCCTGGACGTAGATGCCTGCGGCGTCCCCGACGTACAGGTCACCGCTGACCGAGTCGATCAGGCCGACATGGTGCTTGGCGTGGCCAGGGGAGTAGTGGCTCTCCAGTCGCCGACCGCCGCCGAGATCGACGGTCCCGGTGCGCTCGACCGCCCGGATCCGGTCTGCAGGCGTGGGCGCCAGGATGCCAAACAGGTCATCAAGCTCATCGCCATAGACCAGCCGCGCGCTGGCCATCAGGCGAGACGGGTCAGCCAGATGACGCGCGCCGAACTCGTGCACGACGACCTCCGCGGCGGGAAACATCCGCGCGATGTCCCCGGTGCCGCCCGCGTGATCCAGATGGATGTGGGTGACCACGACGGTGGCCAGGTCGCCCGGGCCGACGCCCAGTGCGGCCAGCGCGTCCCTGACAATTGGAGCGGACGGCGCCGTGCCAGTCTCGACCAGGCACGGCCGGTCGCCCCGGATCAGGTAACCGGCCGTGATGCCGTCGTACCCGGCCATCCGCGTATCGATCTGGAAGACCTCGTGGCCCAGAGCCGTGATGAGATCAGCGGCGGCAAAGCTCGGGGCAGCATCGTCCATGCGCACATAATGGCAGCCTCGCCTCGGTGCGCGCAGTCCCGCACAAGCGCGCCCCGGTGCCGTGCCAGCCCCCTAGACCGGCCGCGCAGGCTGTCCTAAGGTCGGCTAAGTGGTCAGGACCCGAGCGGCGACCGAAGCCGAGACAGCGGCATGGCAGGACAACTGGCGGACTCGGCTGCGCGGGTGGTACGACAGGCCAGACGTCGCCCCGGACTGGGTCACCGAGCAGGTGGAACGGCAGCTATCCCGGCCGGGTGCGGCTGCGGCGTCAGCCGTGTTCGCGCTCGATAACGGCCCTAACCTCGTCGGCATGCTGGCGGTCGCCCTGACTCAGCAAGACGGCAACATCAGCGCCGCCATCAGCGACATCTGGATCGTGCCCGAGCATCGCCGCAAGGGTCACGGCACGGCCGCGCTCCGGCATGCCGAGGCATGGGCGGCAAGCCAGCAAGCTCGCTCGGTCTGGGTCCTCGCCGATCCTGCCGACCCAGTGCACGCCGCCTTCTTTGCGGGTTATCCGGTGCGCGCGCGCCAGATGATCAAGACCATCTCCGGGCCTGGTGAGCTAGCCGCCGGACTCGAGGGCCGCTCGATGACAGACTCCGAGTTCGCCGACTGGCGAGCGGAGTCCGTGCGAGATTACGCAGCCGACATGACGGATTCCGGCACGCTGCCCGCGGCACAGGCCGCGATCGCCTCGGCGACGCAGTTCGATCAGCTGCTGCCGGCCGGGCTCCATACCGAGAACCACAGCTTCCTGTGCCTGTGCGCAGGCGGCGAGGTCGTCGCCACGAACTGGATCGGCCACCATTACAGTCCCGGCGTGAGCTGGGTGTACGGGGTGGAGACGCACGAGGGCCACCGGGGGAAGGGCTACGGGCGCGCCGCCATGGTCCTCGGTGAGCGGGCGACGATCAGCGCCGGAGACACCCATCTCGGGCTGAACGTCTTCGGCCACAACGCCGTGGCGATCAGCATGTACGAGAGCATGGGCTACCGCGCCTACGAGCACGCCAGGTCGATCGACCTGTAGCAAATCACCAGAGGGAACGGGGCCGCCGCCGTCCATGCCGGCTGCCGGGCCCGGGCCGTCGGCAGATTCAGCCCTCAGCGAACAGTCGCAGCACCAGTCCCGTGCGCGGCTTCGGCCCGAACGACGTCGACTTGCGCGGTACCCGCCTGCCCAGCGCGGCGACCTCGTAGACCTGGGCCGGCGACATCGCACCGCAGATGATGGCCGTCCCCGTCGGCTCAGTATCAGCCGCCCCGATCGCCTCGGCCGCGTCGTGGATGGTCCGCACGCTGCGGGCGTCGTCCTCGATCGCCCAGATCCGCGCGAACAGCAAGCCTTCCAGAACCGCGGC
>DASXKI010000414.1:0-16509 GCA_036496945.1 Streptosporangiaceae bacterium
CTCGGGCGCCGTCTCACCCGACCAGCGGGCACGTCGCTCCCAGGTCGACTCGACGCCGCCAAAACTCGTCGCCGGCACGATCAGCCTCGACCCGAGCACGATCGCGTCGGCGTTGGCCGCTGTGCCGTTCACCTCGAACGACAGCAGCGGGCCGAAGCCGCGTGGCATCTGGGCACGCGCGACCGCCAGCGACTGCTCGCCCGCGCTCGGGTAGCGGACGCCTGGGTAATACACGCCGGTGACCCGCGGGTGCGCGGCCAGGTGGGCGGCGACGGCGAGCGCAGTGGCGGACTGGCGCTCGATGCGGAGCGGCAGCGTCTTCAGCCCGCGAATGGCCAGCCACGCTTCCATCGGGCCGAGGATGCCGCCGCCCAAGGTGCGCCAGGTCCGCAGCTCATCCGCGAGCGCGGGATCACGGGTCGTCACCGCGCCGGCGATCACGTCGGAGTGACCCGACGCCGATTTGGTGAGCGAGCACAGCGAGGCGACGGCGCCGAGGTCGAGTGGCTGCTGA
Source organism: Streptosporangiaceae bacterium (assembly GCA_036496945.1). Classification (GTDB taxonomy): domain Bacteria; phylum Actinomycetota; class Actinomycetes; order Streptosporangiales; family Streptosporangiaceae; genus JAJYUU01. Next base: position 515 of record DASXKI010000414.1, read on the forward strand.
AGCAGGCCCGTCGCAACGGTGTTGTCGACGATCATCGGCGCTCCCGCGGCCGCGGCGAGCTCGCCAAGCCTGGCCAGATCGGCGACGCGCAGCAGCGGGTTGGTCGGGGACTCGGCCCAGAGCACCGCGCGGCTGGCGGCAAGCTCGCGCTCGATCGCGGCCAGGTCCCCGAGATCGACCGAGACCGGCGTGGCACCGTGCGGCCGCAGCCGTTCGGCCAGCACCCGCGCGTTGTAGTAGCCATCGTGTGCCAGCAGGATCGTGTCCCGGTCGCGCGCGAGCGCGAGCATCAGGGCCATCGACGCGGCCTGCCCCGAGCCGAACACGACCGCCTCGGCGTCCTCGATGGCCCCGAGTGCCTCCTCCAGCGCGGTCCACGTCGGGTTGCCGCCGCGACCGTAATCCCCGGCTCGCGGCTCGCCCGCCGAGGCAAGGATCGTCGACAGCACCGGCGGCTGCACAGCGGGCTCGCCGAGGTCGCGCCGCATGCCCGCGTGGGCGAGCATGGCGTCCGCCGACACGGCAGGGTCAGTCATAGATCTGTCTCCGTTCCACAATCAACACATCATTACCGGAACGGGGTCGCCACCATCGCCGCCGCCCGCACCCTCGACCGTATCGGCCACCGATCTCGCTGAACGAGTTGCGGCGGCCAGGGATGCTCAGTACTATACCGAGTATGATACTGAACGAAGCCCAGCCAGCTCGGGGTCAGCTAACTGCAGGCCAGCTCACCGACGGCCAGCCTATTGAAGTCCGGCCATGAGCGTGCCGCACGCGCTGCTGGCGCTGCTCAGCGAAGGGCCGAAGTATGGCCTCCAGTTGCGCGAGGAGTTCGAGGCCAGGACCGGCGAAGTCTGGCCACTCAACGTCGGCCAGGTCTACACGACCCTGCAGCGGCTGGAGCGCGACGGGCTGGTCGAAGCCGACGGGACCGGCGAGGACAGCCAGCACAAGGGCTTCCGGATCACGCCATCCGGCGAGGAGGAGCTGGGCGGCTGGCTGCGCACCCCGCCCGACCTTGCCTCCCCGCCTCGCGACGAGCTGGTCATCAAGGTGCTGGTCGCGCTCCGGGTGCCGGGCGTCGACGTGCCGGAGGTGCTCCAGGTGCACCGCAAGTACCTGGTCCAGCTCATGCAGCAGTGGACGCGGATCAAGGAGGACGCCGCTGAGGATGACCTTGGCCTGGCCTTGGCAGTAGACGCCGAGTTGTTCCGGCTTGACTCGGTGATCCGCTGGGTGGATTCGGCCGAAAGCCGGATCCGGCGTGAGCCGGTGACGCAGGACTCTAGGGCCGGGCGTCCTGCGCCGCTGCCCAAGCTGCGACGGACGACGGGGGCACGGCGATGACGGCGCTCGAGCTACGGCACGTGTCCAAGACCTACGGCGACGGCGCGGCCGAAGTACACGCGCTGCGCGACGTCAGCCTGACCGTCGAGCCCGGCGCGCTCGTCGCGATCATGGGCCCGAGCGGCTCTGGCAAGAGCACGATGCTGACCATCGCGGGCAGTCTCGAAGAGGCGAGCAGTGGCGACGTCCTGGTGGCCGGCCAGGCCCTATCCGGGCTGTCGCGCAACGAGCGCGCCAGGCTGCGCCGCCGGTCCATCGGCTTCGTCTTCCAGAACTTCAATCTGCTGGCCGGCCTGACCGCGGCCGAGAACGTCGCGCTGCCGCTCGAACTGGACGGCACTGCCGCGCGGGTGGCCCGCAAGGCCGCGATGCAGGCACTCGACGAACTGGGCCTGGGCGATCGGGCGGCGCGGTTCCCGGACGAGCTGTCGGGCGGGGAGCGCCAGCGGGTCGCCATCGCGCGAGCGGTCGTCGGTGAGCGCAGGCTGCTGCTGGCCGACGAGCCCTCTGGAGCACTGGACTCGGTCAACGCCGAGGCCGTCATGCGGCTGGTCCGCACCGCGTGCCAGGGGGGAGTGGCGGGCGTCGTCGTCACCCATGATGCGCAACTGGCATCCTGGGCCGACCGCGTGGTGTTCCTGCGCGACGGCCGCATCAGCGATCAGACCGCGCCGCTGCCCGGACCGGAGTCCCTGCTCACCCAGGGCCACAGCCAGTGAGCACCGCGGTGAAGGATCGGCCGGTCTCAGCTAGCCCGCTCTCCGGCGGCGCGCCAGCCCGGCGCGCGGTGGTCCGCTGGGCCTGGCGCCTGTTCCGCCGCGAATGGCGGCAGCAGCTGACAGTGATTGGGCTGCTGATCGTCGCGGTGACCGCCGCCGTCGGCGCGATCGCGTTCGCCGCGAACGGGCCGTCGTCTCCCAGCGCCGAGTTCGGCACCGCGAATCACCTGGTGATCGTCTCCGGCTCGGTTTCCCGGCAGGCGGCCGCCGTCGCGGCAGCCAGGACGCGGTTCGGCCGGATCGAAGTGATCGACCACGCGAAGGCGGCCATCCCTGGCACGGTGAACACGATCGACGTGCGGGCGCAGCGCCCAGGCGGGTTGTACTCGAGCCCGATGCTGAGGCTGGACGGCGGCCACTATCCAGCCGCCGGGCAGGTCGCGGTGACCAGCGGCGTAGCGGCGATCTACCGGCTGCACATCGGCTCGGTGTGGCACGAGGGCGGCAGAGCACTGCGCGTGGTCGGGATCGTCGAGAACCCTGGCAACCTGCAGGACCAGTTCGCGCTCGTCGCGCCAGGCCAGCTCGGCCGCGCTGATCAGGTCACTGTCCTGTTTGATGCCGCCGCCAGGCAGCTTCGATCGGCTGGCATGCCGGCCGGCGCGCAGCTGCAGACCCGGCCGGCGTACAACCCAGGCTTCCCGCCCGCCGCGGTGCTCGTGTTCGACACGATCGCGCTCCTGTTCATCGGCCTGATCGCCGTGGCCGGCTTCACCGTGCTGGCGCAGCGGCGGCTGCGCGCTCTCGGGATGCTCCAGGCAGTCGGCGCCACCGACCGGCACGTCCGGCTCGTGCTGCTCGCCAACGGCGCGGTTGTCGGCATCATCGCCGCGGTGACTGGCGCGGCGGCCGCCCTGATTGGCTGGGCTGCACTCGTGCCCCGGTTGGAGACGATCGTCCAGCATCGCATCGTTACCTTCAGCCTGCCGTGGTGGGAAGTGGCGACCGCGATCGTGCTAGCGGTCGTAACGGCTGTCGCAGCTTCGTGGTGGCCTGCGCGAGCAGCGGCCCGCGTCCCCGTCGTGGCGGCGCTATCCGGCCGCCCGGCCAGCCCTAAGCAGGGTCGCCGGCCCGCGGCACTCGGCGGTGCTCTGGTCGTCATCGGCCTGGCCGGGATCGCCTTGTCCCACCAGGGCAAGACGGCGCCGCTGATCATCGTGGGCCTCATCCTCACCGCGGTCGGCGTCTTGCTGCTAGGCCCGCTGGCCATCGGCGCGCTTGCCGTCGTCGGCAGGCGCGCACCGCTAGCGATCAGGCTCGCGCTGCGGGACCTTGCCAGGTACCGAGCCAGGTCCGGCGCCGCGCTCGCGGCTATCAGCCTGGTCACCGGGATCGTGGCCGCCATCGCCATCAGCGCCGCGGCGGCGGCGCACAACGAGGGGCTGGACGGCGCGGGCTGGACCAACCTGCCCGCTAATCAGCTGATGGTCTACCTCTCGCCTGGCGGCTCGACCTTGCCCGAGATCCTGCCGCAGCTCAGCGCCAGCCGGGCGCATCACCTCGAAGGCCTGGTCAGCGACTTCGCCGCCGAACTGCACAGCCGGGACATCGTCCCGCTTGAGGCTGCCGAGTCGGCCGGCTCTCCGGTGATGCAGGTAAACCAGACGAGCGGCCTGCCGACCGCCACGCTCGCGACGCCGGTGACGGGCCCCGATGGCAAGCCAGCCATGGAGGCAATCGGGCCGCTGTACGTGGCGACGCCCGCCCTGCTGCGCTTCTACGGGGTCGGCGTGGCGGCTATCCGGCCGGGGACTGACATCGCTACCTCCCGGTCCCCGCTGACTCACTGGCAGATCATCGACTTCGGCTCCCTTCCGGCCAGGTGCCAGGCGACAAGCACGCCCTGTCATGCGTCTCAGGCGCGCAACAGCCGGCCCAATAGCCCTGATCTCGGCAGCCCGACTATCCAGATGCTGGGGCTGCCCAAATACGCCTCCGCGCCCAACACTCTGCTCACTGCGCACGCAATGACGGTGCTGGGGATGCATCCGGTACTGGCCGCGTGGCTCATCCAGACACCCAAGGCGCTGACTGCCGCACAGGTCACCCATGCCGACCACTGGGCCGCGGCTAACGGCCTAACAGTGGAGACGACGTCTCATTCCGCGCAGGTAGGGCTGCAGTCCGTCAGCGACTGGGCCATCGCGGTCGGGGTGCTTGCGGTGCTCGCCGTGCTGGCCATGACCGTCGGGCTGATCCGCAGCGAGACCGCCGGTGACCTGCGGGTGCTGGCGGCCACGGGGGCAAGCGGAGGGACTCGGCGACTGCTCACGGGTGCGACTGCCGGGGCGCTGGCGCTGCTCGGAGCGGTGCTCGGAACTGCTGCGGCCTACCTCGGCATCATCGCGTGGAATCGCGGCCTGCACAGCCTGACCGCGGTCCCGGCCGCGAAGCTGGCGATGCTGCTCGTCGGCCTGCCGCTGCTGGCGCTGGCAGCTGCGTGGCTGCTGGCTGGCCGGGAACCGCCCACCCTAGCGCGGCAGTCGCTCGACTAACCGCCGCTACCCGGCGGACTCGTCCGCGGCTCTTCGGTGACCACCGGCAGGTCATCGGTGGGCGCGGGCGAGTCCGTGCCCAGTGCGGGCCAGTCCTCGGCGAGCACGCTCCACCGCTCGTGGTCGCGCCACTGGCCGTCGATGATCAGGTACCGGGGCGAGAACCCTTCGCGCCTGAAGCCCAGCCGCCGCACCAGGTTCAGTGACGGCGTGTTGTCCGGCTGAATGTTGGCCTCGAGCCGGTGGAGCCCCAGGCTGGTGAACGCGTCAGTGACGACGGCCGCGAGGCCGGCCGCCATCAGCCCGCGCCGGGCGTGCGACAGGAACGAGGCATAGCCCAGGTGGCCGGACCGGAGCGCGCCGCGGACGATGTTGTTGATGTTCACGTACCCGACCAGGCCGCCGCAGTCGCGGTGCCGGATCAGGTAGCTGGCCTGGTCCTCGCGAGCGGTCCGGGTCAGGTAGGCGGCGAAGCGCTCGGGCGTGTCCGGCGCGCTCAGCCAGGGCCGGTGCAGCGCAGCGCTCTGGCGAGCCGCCGCGATGAACTCGTCGGCGTCCGCTAGCGACGGGGGCCTCAGGTCGATGTTGTGCACGCAACTCTCCCTATCCGTCATCAGTAACCGCCATCGGCTCGAAGCCGGCGGCGAGCGCGCGCAATGCCTGATCCAGGTAGACGGTCAGGTCCGCGTCGGCGCGCTCCGCCCAGCGCTCGTAGGCGGACCGGCACACCGCCAGTGTCGCGCGGCCGATCGCCAGCGGGTACAGCGAGTCGGCTGGCTGGCCGAGTCGGCTGGCGGCGAACTCGCTGACGGCGCGTTCCCAGGCGTCGTAGTGCTGCGCGGCGCTGGCCGCGAGGGCGGGGACGGATCCGATCAGGTTCATCCGCGTCCGCAGTTCGGGGACGTCCTCGGCGCGGTACCGGTTCACGCCCACTACCACCTGCCGGATCGCTGTCATGAGCGGCACCTGCGGTGGCACCGCGGCGAACGCGGCCCGCAGCGCGCGGACCTCCCCGTCGAAGGCATGCCAGAGCACGTCGGCCTTGGAGTCGAAGTAGCGGAAGAACGTTCGCTTGCTGACCCCCGCCGCCGCCGCGATCCGCTCGACGGTCGTGTCCTCGAAACCGTGCTCGGTGAACAGGCGGAGTGAGATGACCTCGAGTTCGCGCGCGCTGGTGCCCGGCGGCCGTCCTCGCCTGCCGCCGCCCGCGCGCAGGTCAGTGGTCACGATCGGCACTCCCGGCGTGAGGTCTGCTGCGAATCATGCGGCCCCGTTCCCAGCCTGGTCTTGATTGTGTCACCGGGTGACGATTAATGTACTCCTATTCGTCACGCAGTGCCGAAACTAAGGAGCACGACATGCCCGAGACAGACCTGCTGGAGCGCCCGGCCGACGAGACTGGCCTGACCGAGGGGGGCATGACCGAGGCGGCCAGCACCGCGGGTGCCGACATCACCGCCGTCGAGCCGGCCGAGGTCGTCGCAGCTGACCTGCTGGTCGAGGAGATCTCGATCGACGGCATGTGCGGTGTCTACTAACGGGCAGCCCGGAGCGCAACCGGCCGCGACCGTCGCGGATGCCGGGTTTGACCTGGACGCGGCCTGGCGGCTGCATCCGCAGGTGTCGGTCCGGCCCGAGCGCTTCGGCGCGCTGCTCTACCACTTCGGCACCCGGCGGCTGTCGTTCCTCAAGAATCCGGCGCTGCTGACCGTGGTCTCGAGCCTGGCCGCTCAGCCGAGCGCGCGCGCGGCCTGCGCCGAGGCCGGGATCGGGCCGGCCGACCTGCCCGCCTACGCCAGGGCGCTGGCCACCCTGGCCGCAAGCCAGATGATCTGTGGAAGGACAGCCGCATGACCGTGACCGCGGCACCACTGGTAGAGGAATTCCGGTCCGGCCTAGACGCCCCGATCTGCCTCACCTGGGAGCTGACCTACGCCTGCAACCTGTCCTGCGTGCACTGCCTGTCCAGTTCGGGGCGCCGCGATCCGGGCGAGCTGAGCACGCAGGAGTGCAAGCGCGTGATCGATGAGCTCGAGCGCATGCAGGTGTTCTACGTCAACATCGGCGGCGGTGAGCCAACGGTCCGGCCGGACTTCTGGGAGCTGGTGGACTACGCGACCGCGCATCACGTGGGCGTGAAGTTCTCCACTAACGGCCTGCGGATCACGCCCGAGGTGGCCCGGCGGCTGGCCGGCAGCGACTACATCGATGTGCAGATCTCGCTGGACGGTGCGACGGCTGAGGTCAACGACGCCGTTCGCGGTCGCGGCTCGTTCGAGCTGGCCATGAAGGCAATGCAGAACCTCGCCGATGCCGGATTCAGCGGCTTCAAGATCTCTGTCGTCATGACCCGGCACAACATCGCGCAGCTGGACGCGTTCAAGGCCATCGCCGATTCCTTCGGCGCCCAGCTGCGGATCACCAGGCTGCGGCCGTCCGGCCGTGGCGCCGACGTCTGGGACGAGCTCCACCCCACGGCCGGCCAGCAGCGCGAGCTGTATGACTGGCTGGTGGCGAACGGCGAGAACGTGCTGACTGGAGACTCGTTCTTCCACCTGGCCGGGTACGGCCAGGGGCTGCCCGGCCTGAACATGTGCGGGGCGGGCCGGGTGGTCTGCCTCATCGACCCGGTCGGCGATGTGTACGCGTGCCCGTTCGCGATCCACGAGGAGTTCCTGGCCGGCAACGTCCGCGCTCCGGGCGGGTTCGCCGGGGTGTGGCGCAGCTCGGAGCTGTTCGCCGACCTGCGGCGACCACAATCCGGCGGGGCTTGCACGTCATGCTCGGCGTTTGACGCGTGCCAGGGCGGGTGCATGGCGGCCAAGTTCTTCACCGGCTTGCCGCTGGATGGGCCCGACCCCGAGTGCGTTCGCGGCTTCGGCGAGGCGGCGCTCGCGACCGCCGGCAGCGCGGCGGTACCGCGCCCTTCCGGTGACCACTCACACCGCGGCCGTCCGGCAAGTTCGCCATCGGGTCGCCGTGCGCCGGTCCCGGTCTCTATCGGGCCGCGGCCGGGCAACGGGCTCACGGCGAGCACGGGGCCGGCCGGGCTGACCGTTCGCAGCGCGCCAGACAGGGCTTGTGACCAGAGTCCGCTGGCTGGCTTCGCACCGTGACCGCGGCCGGAGGGGTCGCGCTGGTGACGGGGGCTGCTCGCGGCATCGGCGCCGCCACGGTGCGGGCGCTCGCTGCCGACGGATGGCAGGTCCTCGCCGTGGACTGCGCCGCTGACAACGCGTCGTTGCCCTACCCGCTAGCGACCCAGGAGGACTTGGCAACCGCGGTCAGCGAGGCCAGCAAGGCCGCTGCCGCCGGCGGGGCCGGCGGGCAGGTCGTCGCCTGCCAGGCCGATGTCAGGGACGTGGCCGCGCTGACCGCAGCCGTGGCTGACGCCGAGGCCCGGTGGGGCGGCCTGGACGCCGCGATCGGCTGCGCCGGGGTAATCGCAGGCGGCGTCCGCCAGTGGGAGGTGCCGCTGGAGCAGGAACAGGCGGTGCTGGACATCGACCTCGGCGGCGTGCTCAACCTCGCCCGCGCCGCGGTTCCCGCGCTGCTGCGCCGGCCGGAGCCGCGCAGCGGCAGGTTCCTGGCGATCGCATCGGCTGCCGCGACGCGCGGGCTGCCGATGCTGGCGGCCTACTGCGCGGCCAAGGCCGGGGTGGCCGGGCTGATCCGGGCGCTGGCCGTCGAGCTCGGCCCAACCGGGGTGACAGCCAACGCGGTCAGCCCTGGCTCGACCGCCACGGCAATGCTGGACGAGAGCGCCCGGCTCTACGGCCTGACTGGCCCGCAGGACTTTGCCAGCAGTCAGCCTGCTCAACGGCTGCTCGGGCCGGACGAGATCGCCGCGGTGCTGGCGTTCCTGGCCGGCCCCGCGAGCAGCGGCATGACCGGGGCGGTAGTTCCCGTCGACGGCGGCCTGGCCCTCTGATGGCTAGCACCGTGACGGCGGACGCCAGCACGGGAGGGACGGTCGCGCCGCTGCCGTCCGGCTTCGGCGTGACGCTGGACTCGGCGACGAAGCAGCTGACCGACGGTTCGCTGTTCGGCGGGTCACCGGCCCGAGTGCTGCGCCTCACCGCGGCCGGCCAGCAGGCGCTCACCGAATTGCGGGCGGGCCCGATCCGGTCGGCCGCGGCGGCCGTCCTGGCCCGGCGGCTGACCGACGCTGGCATGGCACATCCGGTCCCGCCGCACGCCGAACCCGACCGGCAACTCGACGTGACCGTCGTGATCCCGGTCCGTGACCGCACGGCGATGCTGGATCGCTGCCTGGCGGCCGTGGCGGCCCAGTACCCGGTCGTCGTGGTCGATGACGGCTCGGCCGACCAGTCAGCCGTCGCTGCGGTCGCCGCCCGGCACGGGGCGACCGTGCGGCGGCGCGAGTCCAGCGGCGGGCCGGCCGCGGCCCGCAACGCCGGCCTGGCTGGACTCCGGACCGACCTGGTCGCGTTCCTCGACAGCGACTGTGTGCCGCCGATGGGCTGGATCGAGGCGCTGGCCACGCACCTGGCAGATCCGCTCGTGGCCGCCGTCGCGCCACGGATCGTCGCGCTGGCGCCACGCACCGCGGCTGGCCGGTATGAGCAGGCGCGCGGCAGCCTGGACCTTGGCGGTCAAGCAGCGCGCGTCGTCCCGGTAGGCCGCGTCGCCTACGTGCCGACAGCGGCGCTGCTCGTCCGCCGCGCGGCGCTCGAGACTGTCACGCCCAGCACGGTCACGCCCAGCACGGTCACGCCTAGCACTGCCGAGCCCGCCGCCGGCCCACCCGGCAGGGCGGTCTTCGATCCTGCGCTCCGGTACGGGGAGGACGTCGACCTCGTGTGGCGACTGCACGACGCGGGCTGGCGAATCAGGTACGAACCCTCGGTCGAGGTACCGCACGACAGCCCGGCCACCTGGGTCGGCCTGCTGGCGCGCCGGTTCCGCTACGGGACCTCGGCTGCCCCGCTCGCGCGCCGCCACCCGGCGAACCTCACTCCCCTCGTCCTCCAGCCCTGGCCCGCTGTGGCCGTCGGCGCGGCGCTCGCCCGGCGTCCGGCCGCCGCGACCGCCGGAACGATCGCAGCCTGGCTGGACATCGCGTCGGCGGTCCGCCGGGCTGGCGTGCCAGCCGACGGCGCGCCTGCTGCGGCGCTGACCTCGGTCAGGCAGACCTGGCTCGGCATCGGCCGGTACGCCACCCAGTTCGCCGCGCCTGCGCTGGCCGTTGCCCTCGCCGCGCCGGGCCGCCAGGCCGCAGGCAGGCGGGCGGCCGCCGCTTCGCTGCTGCTTGGTCCCGCGCTGACCGGGTACGCACAGAATCGGCCCGCACTCGACCCGGTCCGGTACGCGCTCGCGCACGTCGCCGACGACGTCTGCTACGGCGCCGGCGTATGGGCAGGCTGCCTGCGCGAGCGGACGCTCGTGCCGGTCACGCCGGTCATCTCCTGGCGGCCCGTGCGCGTCACGCGGCCGCGAACTGACGGAGTTGCGAACTGACAGAGTTGCGAACTGACGGAGTTGCGAACTGACGGAGTTGCGAACTGACGGAAAGGTCTGACCTCCATGGCAAGTGCCTGGTTTGAATCCGTGGCCGTGGCGCAGCGGCGCGCGCGCAAGAGGCTGCCAGCGTCGGTCTACAGCGCACTGATGGCAGGCTCCGAGCGGGGCCAGACGCGCGAGGACAACATCGCCGCGTTCGCCGAGCTTGGCTTCGCGCCGCACGTCGCCGGGAACGCCCCGAAGCGCGACCTCTCCACCACCGTCCTCGGCCAGCCCATCTCGCTGCCGGTGATCATCTCGCCGACCGGCGTGCAGGCCGTTCATCCCGACGGCGAGGTAGCGGTCGCGCGCGCCGCCGCGGCGCGCGGCACGGTGATGGGACTGAGCTCGTTCGCCAGCAAGCCGGTGGAAGACGTGGTCGCAGCGAATCCGCAGACCTTGTTCCAGATGTACTGGTGCGGCAGCCGGGACCAGATCCTGGAAAGGATGGAGCGGGCGAAGAAGGCCGGTGCCGTCGGCCTGATCCTCACCGCTGACTGGACGTTCTCGCACTCGCGCGACTGGGGCAGCCCGCAGATCCCGGACCGGATCGACCTGCGTGCGGCGCTCCAGCACGCGCCCGAGGTGCTGCTGCGGCCCCGGTGGCTTGCATCGTTCGCCCGGACGCGCAAGCTGCCGGACCTGACCGTGCCGAACATGGCCCCGCCGGACGGCCCGGCGCCCACGTTCTTCGGGGCGTACGGGGAGTGGATGCAGACACCGCCGCCAACGTGGGAGGACGTGGCCTGGCTACGTGCGCAGTGGGCGGCCCCGTTCCTGCTCAAGGGCGTCAGCCGGGTCGACGACGCCAAGCGTGCGGTGGACGCCGGGGTGAGTGCCATCTCGGTCTCGAACCACGGCGGCAACAACGTAGACGGCACGCCGGCCACGATCCGCGCGCTGCCCGCTGTCGCCGAAGCAGTCGGCAGCCAGGTCGAGGTGCTGCTCGACGGCGGCGTCCGGCGCGGCAGTGACGTGGTCAAGGCGCTCGCGCTCGGCGCGCGCGCCGTCATGATCGGCCGGGCCTACCTGTGGGGTCTGGCGGCCGGCGGGCAGGCTGGGGTCGAGAACGTCCTGGATATTTTCCGGAACGGGGTCGATTCAACTCTCCTCGGGCTTGGCAGGGCCTCGGTGCACCAGCTGACACGCGACGACGTGCTGATCCCGCCCGGCTTCGAGCGCAACCTCGGGGTGTAATCCGGGCGGGGAGCACGCGGCACGCACATGCGTCAGGCGTCCTGGGGCAGGTCCCTGATCATCTGAATGACCTCGTCACGCCCGTAGCCCTGGCGTCTGGCGAACTGAACCAGGTGCCGGGCCTGGCTCAGCACGGCGCCGCGCTGCGGCGTCCCGGCCACCGTGATTCCACGGCCGCGCCGGAACTCGAGCAGGCCTTCATCGCGCAAAGCATGCAGTGCCCTCAGCACAGTGTTCTTATTCACGCCAAGAACCGCGGCCAGGTCCTTAGCTAGCGGCAACCGGTCACCTGGCCCTGCCTCGCCATCGGCGATTGCGCGCCGGATCTGCGCGGCTACCTGATCGTGCAGCGGCACCGGGTCCGAGCGATCGAGGTTGACTTGGAACATGGTACTAGTCATAGTAGTTCCATGCCGTACGCCGAGCAAGAAGCGACGCGTGGCGCGACCGTGGCGGCTCCCGGCCTGCACCCCGATATCGAAGTGCTCTTCGCACAGGCCAGGCGACGCCGTAGGCGGCGGCGTCTGCTCGGCGCGGCGGTCAGCTTGGTGCTGGCCGGCGCAGTGGCCGTCGGCGTGACAGCTGGCAGCGGCGGCCGCGGCGCGGCGGTCCGAGGTGGCCACGGCCGGCGGCCCCCTGTGACAGCGACGTCACAGTCGTCCAGGCTGGCGCTGCCGGCCGTGCGGCTAGCGTGCGTCGACAACGGCTCCCTGGTCATCAGCGATCCGGCTACCGGTGCGCTGCACGTCGGGCCAGCGGTCGACGCCAGCTCGTCAGGTCCCCTGGTCTCGGCCGCGGGGCAGCTGTACTGGGCCGACGCCAACACCGATGCCGACTCGATCCGGGATTACGACCTCGCCACCGGCAAGATCCGGTACCTGCCGGGAGGCCTGGCCGTCTTCACCTCGGCTGACGGCCGGAGTCTCTACATCGCGCGCAACAGTCGCACGCTCCTCGAGATGCCGGCTGACGGTTCCGGCCGGGTGGTCGTGCTCAGGGCTCCGGCCGGCTGGTTTATGTCGCGGCTAGGCGCAGGCTGGGCACCGACGGTGGCAGCAGGCGGCGTCATCGTTTCCTCCAGCGACACGAAGAATTACGTCCCGTCGACCGCCACGGAAGGCGTCTGGAATCCGGCGACAGGGCAGGTACGGATCCTCGGCGTTGGTATCGGGATCTTCGGCATCTACACGCCACCAGGAGCCCACTACAGTCTGGTCGCATGGGCGCCGCGGCGCCGCGACTTCGCTCAGGACTACGCGTTGCGCGTCTCCAGCACCTTGACCGGGCTCACCGTTGTGGTGCGCAGTCCGCTGCGCTACGGATTCGTCGCCGGAGGGGCCCCGGCATTCTCACCAGACGGGACCCAGATGGCGGTATTCGTCAGAACGGCCAGGCTTGGCTCCAGCGACGGGATGTCGCAGTTGGCGATCGCGGATACCCGCACGGGCACAGTTCACCTCGTCCCAGGCACCGCCCTCTATACGACTGAGGATGCGTTCTGGGCAATGTGGCTGCCCGGCAGCCAGCGGATTCTGGCGGGGGCGGTTGGATCTGCCTACGCCGTGGACGCGCGGACGCTCACAGCCAGACCTTTCTCGTTCCTGCCGAGCACTGATGGCTTCTCGGCGGTGGTGCTGCCTGCTGCCCGGTAGCCAGCGCGCGGCCATGACAGGTGTCACGGGCAGGTTCTGACGGCCGTTTACCGGGAGGACACCAAAAGCCGGCAGACTAAGGCCCATGACACTTTCGAATGCGGTCCCCGGGGCAGGGACGGCTAGCCGAGCGCCGCTGCTAGCTGTCGACCTGACCGGAGTCCATAAGAACTTCGGGCACGTCCGCGCGGTCAACGGCGTCGATCTCAAGCTCACCACGGGCGAGATCGTGGCCATCCTCGGGCCCAACGGCGCCGGCAAGACCTCGACCATCGACATGATCCTCGGACTGTCGCAGCCGAGCGCCGGGCACGTGTCGGTGCTCGGCATGCAGCCGCGGCAGGCGATCTCCCGCGGACTGATCTCGGCGGTCATGCAGACTGGCGGCCTGCTGCGGGACCTGACGGTCTTCGAGACCGTCGAGTACACGGCCAGCTTGTTCGCGCACTCCCAGAACCCGCGCGAGGCGCTAAGCAGGGCCGGCATCGCCGAGATAGCCGATCGCCGGGTCGGCAAGTGCTCCGGCGGTGAGCAGCAGCGGCTGAGGTTCGCGATGGCGCTGCTGTCGGACCCCGAGCTGCTGGTCCTTGACGAGCCGACGACCGGGATGGACGTCGAGGGCAGGCGCACCTTCTGGGCCGCCATCCGGAAGGACGCCGAGCAGGGCCGGACGGTCCTGTTCGCGACTCATTACCTGGAAGAGGCGGACGCGTACGCCGACCGGATCGTGCTGCTGCGGCACGGAAAGGTCGTCGCGGACGGCACGGCGTCGCAAATCAAGGCGATGGCGGCCGGCCGTACGGTGCGCGCGACGCTGCCAGGCGCGACCGAGGGCATGCTGAGGGAGGTGCCGGGCGCTGAGGAAGTCGAGGTGCGCGGCGACACCGTGCTCGTCCATTCCAAGGACAGCGACGCGACGGCCCGGTACCTGCTGACCAGCACGGCGGCGAAGGATCTGGAGATCATCGCGCGCGGCATCGAGGACGCATTCATCGCGCTGACCGGCGACGACACGCAGGACAGCGTTTCGAGCATTGGAGCAAGCCGATGAGCATGACACGAGCGATCGTGCCCGACGTCAGCGCACGCAGGGCACCGGCCCTCGGCGGCTTCAACCTCACCGCGCTGAAGCTCGAGATACGCCGGCTGACTCGCAACCGGCGGACCGTCATCATCGCGATCGTGGTGCCGGTTGTGTTCTTCCTGCTCTTCGGGCTGAACAAGGCCTATGACAGCAAGCCGTCCGGTAACGGCAACGTGGCCGCGTTCGTGATGATCAGCCTGGCACTGTACGGCGCGGTCCTTGCGACGTCCTTCGCCGGGGCGATGGTGTCGATCGAGCGGTCCCAGGGCTGGACCAGGCAGCTGCGGCTGACCCCGCTGTCGCCTGCCGCCTACATCGCGATGAAGGTCCTGACCGCGCTGGTCCTGGGCGCCTGCTCAGTCGTCGCGGTCAACATCGCCGGGATCGTCACCCACAAGGCATCCATGCCGGTCGGTCTGTGGATCGGCACGGCGTTCTCCGTGTGGATTGGATCGCTGCTGTTCGCCGCCTTCGGATTGTTCCTCGGCTACCTCCTGCCGGCCGAGAACGTCCTCCAGCTGCTTGGCCTGATCCTGGCGCTGCTCTCATTCGCCGGTGGCTTGTTCATCCCGATCAGCCAGTTCGCGGTCGGGGTCCAGGACGTCGCCAAATGGACGCCGCTGTATGGGCTCAACCAGCTCGTGCATACACCGCTGCTCGGCAACGGCGTCGATTGGACCTGGGTCGTCAACGTGCTGGCGTGGCTGGCCATCTTCGCCGGTGGCGCCATGTGGCGGATGCGCAACGACACCGCGCGAGTCTGACCAGGCTGGACAACGGAAAGCCCGATCCAGCAAGATCGCCTGATCTGCCCGTCCTGGAGAGGACCATCATGAAGCTGGACAACGAGTTCACCGTGGGCGTGCCTGTGAGTCAGGCCTGGGGCGTGCTGACCGACCTCGAGGTCATCGCGCCCTGCATGCCGGGCGCCCAGCTGACCGGTGTCAACGACGGCGTCTACACGGGCAAGGTGAAGATCAAGGTCGGCCCGGTGACGGCGGAATACTCGGGCACCGCGCGGTTCACGGAGAAGGACGACGCGACATACCGCGCGGTCATCGACGCTCGCGGCCGGGATTCGCGCGGTAACGGCAACGCGACCGCTGTCATTTCCGCGCAACTGCGGGCGGACGGCGACAGTACGGTGGTCAACGTCACCACGGACCTGACGATCGCCGGCCGGGTAGCGCAGTTCGGCAGCGGCATGATCAAGGAAGTGTCGGCCAAGCTGCTCGGCCAGTTCGTTCAGTGCCTGGAAGGCAAGTTGGGCGCCGACCTGCCGGTCGCAGCTGACCCGTCGACAGCGGGCGCAGTAGCGGCCGATACTGGCGTCGCGGCGGCAGTCAGCGGCGGCGCGGCGGCCAGCGCGCCCGTGCCCGCCGCGACCGGGGCGGTGTCGACCGGGGCGGCGGCGGCAGGGGCGGCGGCGGCCGTTGGCGCGGCCGTAGCATCTAGCGCCGAGCCCGAGCCGATCGACCTCATGAGCGTCGCGGGCAGTGCCGTCTACAAGCGGCTCGTGCCGCTGGTGATCGGGATCGTCGTCCTGGCCGTCCTCATCTACCTGATCGTCCGGTAGGCGCCGGGCACGCGGTACGGCACGCGCGGCGCCGTCGCTCGGTCCGGCATCCGGAGCGCGGATAACTCGCTGGCGGTCAACACGTCGGCACTGTCCGTGACAGGGCTGAGTTATGCGTCGCAACCTGCCACCTCTGCGGGGCACCAGCTGAGGCGTCCTCGCAGGCATCGTCGCTCACGGCCCAGCGCATGGCGGCCGCGGATGCTCAGGCCGGGGCGTGGTCTACCGACCCCGTTCCCGTCCTTATGGGTTTGGTGGTCAGCCGGGTGGCAGGATCTCCGCCAGGTTGAACTTCACCGGCTCCTCGAGCTGTCCGAAGCCGCAGGAGGCCGGGTCGCG
>DASXKI010000415.1:0-8467 GCA_036496945.1 Streptosporangiaceae bacterium
CGCGCTGCTGGCGTCGGGCATGGAAAGTCTCCCCTGGCTGCTGGCTGCTGGCTGTGCGTGCTGGCTAGCGACGTACTGCGCCATTGTCCCAGTTCGGTAGCCCTTGTCCAGTGGTGCTCACGGCGGACTGTGGCATACCTGAGGCGCAAGGTCGACCTGCCGACGGGCCCGCTGGCTGGCGTTGTGCGCTCGCTAGCCGTGCAGATGGTGAGGCGCTACTTCCAGGCGAAGACCGGCGCCTCGAAGTGCGCGACCCGCTGCTGCCTGCCGTGCAGCGCCACCTGGCAGAACTGGTAGATGATCGCCGCCGTCGGCGCGTGCAGGAAGCGGTCGAACAGCGGCAGCCTGATCACCGGCGCGTCGCTCTCGGGAATGCTCAGCAGCTCGGGCTCGACGTCCAGGTCGGCGAGCGGAATCTCGTAGACACCGGTGACCTCGCTGGCGGCGCCGGCCAGACGGCCGGGCGGGGCACCGCCCCACGCGACGACCGGCGTCATCACGTAGCCCGAGCGGGTCACGTAGTCATCGAGGATGCCGAGCACCGCGTCAGCCTCCAGTTGCAGGCCGGTCTCCTCGCGCAGCTCGCGCAGCGCTGCGTCCTCGATGGACTCACCGTGGTCGCGCCGGCCGCCGGGCAGCGCCCACTGCCCGGCGTGATTGCGCAGGCCGCGCGCGCGCCTGGTGATCAGCAAGGTCTCGCCCGCTGGCGACGACATGACGCAGACGCAGACCGAGGCGGGCTTGAGGTCGGGCCTATCCAGCACCACACGGTCGAATCCCGCCAGCCGCCGTTCGATCTCCTCGCGCATGCCTTCGAGGCTACCGGCGGTCTGAGCCGCCCCGGTTGACGAAATATGACCATGCGGTTGCCGCCGCGATGATCTTCTCTGCTGTCCGCAGATTGCCTTGGCTTGCGGCCGTGCGGCGACCGATCGTGGGAGGCGGACACGGCATTCGACAGAGACGGAGAAATCATGGACACAGCACTCGCAGACCAGCCCGCGATGACGGGCCCGCTCGATGATCAGCTGATCGCCAGGCTGCTTTACCAGCGCATCATCGTGCTCGGGACCGAAGTCGACGATCGCGTTGCTAACCGGTTGTGCGCTCAGCTCCTGCTGCTGTCCGCCGAGGACCCGCGCAGTGACATCAGCCTGTACATCAACTCACCTGGCGGGTCGGTCAGCGCCGGGCTCGCGATCTACGACACGATGCGCCTCATCCCCAACGACGTCAGCACTCTGGCGATGGGCCTGGCCGGGAGCATGGCCCAGTTCCTGCTGTGCGCCGGGACAGCTGGCAAGCGGTTCAGCCTTCCGCACGCGCAGGTGCTGATGCATCAGGGCTCGGCCGGCTTCGGCGGCACGGCGGCGGACGTGGAGATCTACGCGGCCCAGCTCGAGCGCACTGGCGCCCTCATGATCAAGCTCATCGCTGAGCACACAGGTCAGCCACCGGACCGGGTCGAGCAGGACAGCAGGCGGGACCGCTGGTTCAGCGCGGCGGAGGCGCTGGAATACGGGATGATCGATCACATCCTGGAGCGAGTCGAGGACATCCGCCCCGCGGTCGTCGGCCGGATGGCGAGGCTGTGACGATGAGCCAGTACACGATTCCCACCGTCATCGAGCGCACGGCGCTCGGCGAGCGTGCCTTCGACATCTACTCGCGCCTGCTGTCCGAGCGGATCATCTTCCTCGGCACCGAGATCGACGACGGCGTGGCCAACGTCGTCATGGCGCAGCTGCTGCACCTCGAGGCGGCGAGTCCCGACCTCGAGATCAGCCTGTACATCAACTCCCCTGGCGGCTCCTTCAGCGCGCTGACCGCGATCTACGACACCATGCAGTACATCCGGCCGGACGTGGCCACGATCTGCATGGGGCAGGCGGCATCCGCGGCCGCGGTGCTGCTCGCGGCCGGCGCGCCGGGCAAGCGACGCGTGCTGCGGCACGCCAAGGTGCTGCTGCACCAGCCGTCAAGCCAGTCCCAGGGCACGCTGCCCGACCTGGCCATCCAGGCGAAGGAACTGGTCAAGGTGCGGGACGAAGTGGATGCGATCCTCAGTCAGCACACCGGCCATCCCATCGCGAAGATCCGGATGGACACCGACCGGAACAAAACGTTCGGCGCGCACGAGGCCGTCAGCTACGGCCTCGCCGACGAGGTCCTCACCAGCAGGAACGCAGCCCCGGCCAGGCTGGCCGGCTGACGGCGATCACGCGGCCAGCCGGCTCACGACATCACCAGACCGGAACGGGAACGGGGCCGACGGCGCTCGCCGCTCCGGACCGGTGCCCAGCCGCAGAACTGTGGCCTGCTGCTGGGCGCCGGTGCCGGCCAGGTCGCGGCCGACCTCGGCCAGCACGTCAGGCAGGTCGACGTCGAGGGCAGTGCAGATCGCGGCCAGGATTTCCGACGATGCCTCCTTGCGCCCGCGCTCCAGTTCCGAGAGGTACTGCATCGACATCCGGGCGGTGCGAGCGACGTCAGCCAGGGTCCGGCCCTGCTCCAGGCGGATGCGGCGCAGCACGTCACCGAGCGTGGTCCGCAGCAGCGGCCGGGTTCGCTGGTCAGGCATAGCCGCAGGCTAACGATGTCCGCGGCGGTCTTAGAAGCGATTTCGCATCAGGCGTAACCGATGTTCAGGCATCTCGCAGCCTGAGTACCAGCCAGCCCGCCGCGAGCGCGGCTGCCGTCCAGAGCGCGAGCACGCCGAGTCCTGGCCAGGGCCCGATGGGCAGCTTGGCGATGCGCCTCGTCGCCTGGATGGCCATGCCCGCGTTCGTCGGCGACCAGCGGTCGAGCCGGTGCTGCCAGACCGGGCTGATGATGACGTTACCGATGATCGGGATCACGTACAGGACGCCGAGCACGACTGCGGTGGTGAGGCCAGCGTCGCGCAGGGCTGTCGAGATCCCGAGGGTAAACAGGCCAATCAGCACCAGGTAGAGCACCGAGCCCGCAGCGGCCCGCAGGGTCGGGCCGTGCAGGAGTGAGAGCGCTTCGAAGCCATGGGCAGCGGTGAAGCCGTTGCCGGGAAGCTGGATCCGGCCAGCCAGCATGGAACCGAGCACGGAGATGCTGCCTGCCACCAGCACCACCGCGGTGACGACGACGGCCTTAGCCGCCAGCAGCACCGACCGGCGCGGCACGGCGGCCAGGCTGACCCGGATCATGCCCGTGCCGTACTCCGCCGTCATGACGACCACGGCGATGGCGGCGACTGCAGCCTGACCGAGCATGATCCCGGTCAGGCTCAGCTTGGTGGTGTCGGCGTCGCAGGTGGCTGGGCACTTCACGATCCCGGTGGCCATCGCGCTGGCCCCCACTGTCAGCGCGATGACGGCGATCAGCAGCCAGCCCGAGCTCGGCATGGTCCGCAGCTTGGTCCACTCGGCGTGGACTGCCTCTCTCATACGTCCCGCCTGCGCAGCAGGTAGATGGCACCGGCGAGGGCGACAGCGGCCCAGGCACACAGCACGGCGAAGCCAGCCCATGGTGACAGCGGGAAACACGAGTGGTAGGGCGCGCAGATGTTGCTCACCTGGGAGTACCGCGGCACGCCCGCCTGGAGGCTAAACGCGGCGGCGGGGGTGATCCGTAGCAGCCAGGTACCCGTCGTCAGCGGCAGGACGACCGCCAGGATGACCGGAACCACGACAACACCCGTCGTCGCCATGATGGCCCCGGTGCTGCGGCGGAAGATTGCACCGGCTGCGAGGCCGAGGATCGCCGCGACACCCGCGATCGCCGCTGTGCCGAGTACCACCCGAAGCCCGATTCCGCTGGTGAGCGACACGGTCTGCCAGACCGGCCGCGTCCACCCGTTGGCCACGAGCTTGTGCGCGGCGATCGGCAGCGCAATGGCGGCCCCGATCAGCCCCGACACGAAGGCGAGTACGCCAATCACGATGGACTTGGCCACCAGGATCCGGCCGCGCCGCGGGCTGGCGGTGACCGTCGTGCGGATCATCCCACGCCGGTACTCGGCGGTCACGAACAAGGCGCCCAGCGCGATCAGGGCGATCAGGCCGAAGAGGGTGCCGAAGAAGCTGACGTGCAGCGGGTCCACGATCGGCTCAAACGGCGCGACGTCACCCGACCCACGCACCGTGACCCCGCTGGCCGTCGGCACGAAGCCGGAGGCCGGCCCAAGCGCCCCGCACTGGCCTCCCCCAGCCGCCTCCCCCAGCTGCCCGTTCTTGCACTGCACCGTGCGCGGCGCGCCGATTGCCGTGCCGGCCCAGCGGCCACCGGAGCCCGTGAGGGCGACGTGGCCATACGTCGCGGTCGACTGCGTCGCGACTGAGTAGGTGCTGTCGCCAGAGCCGAAGGCTTCAGTGAACCACGGTGACGCGACAAACAGGCCGGCCTGCGCGGTGGCTGGCAGGCCCGGCAGCAGCGCCGTGCCGATCGCGGTCCAGTGCCGTCCATCGGCGGACTCGTAGCCGGTGATGGAGTCACCCGATCTGGTCAGCCGCAGCCATTGTGCCGACGTCGCCGAGACCGCGCTGCCGGCCATGTCGTGGGTGAAGTTGTACTGCATCCGCACGCCGTGGTCGCCGGTCAGCATGACGGCAGCGTAGGCGGCTCCCGGCTTCGCGCTGGCCTTGATCATGATGCCGGCCTTAGCCCACGGCACGGTCGATGGCGGCCGGGCAATGCCCGGCGGGATCTGCTGCTGTGAGCCGGAACCGTGCAGATCGCTGACCCGCGCGGTGATGCTCCCATCCCCGGCAAGCGACTGGTGTACGAAGTAGAAGCTGTCGGTGACTGCGCCGCCCTCTGGCCCGGTGGCGACCGCCTGGCCTTCGGCCTGACAAATCCCGTGCGCGCACGTGACGGGGTCATTGGACGTCGCCGTCCCGGCTAGCGCGATCGGGACCACGGCAGTCAGGGCCGCGGCCAGCATCAGCGCGATCACCCAGCCCCGGACTGTCCGCAGCTTGGTCAGCTCCGCCCGCAGCAGCTGGGCGAATCCGTCCCGTCCGGCGGGCTGAACTGACTGATACGTCGTCGTCCTCTGCATCGTGCTCATCGCGCTAGCTCCGGTCCCGTTACGTCGACAGCTGGCTGGCCGCGGAACTCGACTGAGTCTCTCGTCAGCTCCATGTAGGCCTCCTCAAGCGAGGCCTGGTGCGGCGCCAGCCCGGAGAACGGCACGCCGCTGTCGCCCAGTAGGGCAGCGATCCGGCCGGGTTCTAGCCCGGACACGGCGAGCAGGTCATGATCGGACACCGCCACGGTGCCGCCTGCCTGCGCGAGCACGCTGGTGGCCTCGCTGCGCGCCGTCGTCCGGACCATGACCCGGCCCTTGGATGCGGCCGCCAGCAGGTCCGCGACGCTGGTGTCAGCGATCATCCGGCCACGCCCGATAACCAGCAGGTGGTCGGCGTTGCCCTGGAGCTCGCTCATCAGGTGACTCGACACCAGCACGGCCCGTCCGTCGGCAGCCAGGGACCGGAGGAACCCGCGCATCCATGCCATGCCCTCCGGATCCAGGCCGTTGAACGGCTCATCGAACATCAGGACGGGCGGGTCTCCGAGCATCGCGGCGGCGATGCCGAGCCGCTGCCGCATCCCAAGTGAGTAACCGCCCGCCTTGCGCCGGGCCGCCGAGCCAAGCCCGGTCAGGTCGATCACCTCGGTGACGCGCCGGGCAGCGAGGCCCTGCGAGTGGGCCAGCCAGAGCAGGTGGTTGCGGGCCTTGCGGCTCGGCTGGAGCGCGCCAGCGTCGAGAAGGGCGCCGACGTGGCTCAGCGGGTGCCTGAGCGTTGCGTACGGCTGGCCGCCAATCAGCGCGCTGCCTTCGTCGGCGCTGTCGAGGCCGAGAATGACCCGCATCGTTGTGGACTTGCCGGCCCCGTTCGGCCCGACGAATCCGGTGATCTGGCCGGGCTCCACCCGGAACGTCAGGCCATCAACGGCCTGAGTCGGGCCGAAATGCTTGCGCAGGCCCGTTACCTCGATAGTCGCATCCATGCCGGACAGGCTACGAGCGGCGGCTAGTCCCGGTCGTCACGCGGCAGGACCGTCTTTTGCCTGATCACCAGGAGGGACAGCGGCCCGCGCATCCCCCGCGGGGGGGATCCCCCCGGCAGGGGACGCCGCAGCCGCTGCCAGCCGCGACAATAGGCCTTATGAACAATGGCGGTGGCCAGCCCTGGCGCCTGGTCGGCTTTCAGGACCAGCATGCGCCAATGGTCGCTGGCCTGGCGCTTGCCTTCGCCGCGGTACTCCAGGTCGCGCTGCAGCCCCTGTCCGATCAACGTGTCCAGGTGGCGTCGGCATCGCTACCGAAGATCTTCCTCATCCTCATCGCGCTGGCGACAACGTTGCCGCTTGGCCTGCTGTGGGCGCAGCCCCGGACAGCGGCCGTGATCATCGCGGTCGCCAACTTGCTCTCGCTCGGCGTGGTGCACGCCTGGACGGTGGCCGGCCTGGCGGCGCTGGTCATCATGCTGTACCGGCTCGGCTACCTGGGCGCGCGGGCGCTGTCTGGCTGGGCAGCAGTGGCGATCGTGGCACTGGCGCTAACGGCCGCGACCTCGACGCGGCAGGTGCTGATCGTGCTCGCCGCTGCGGCACCGCTGGCATCCTGGGCCGGGTACGCCCGACGCGTCAGCGCGGAGACCGCCGCCCGCAGCGCCCAGCACGAGTTGCTTGCCGGGTCCCTGCTGGAGCACACGGTGCGCGGGGAGCGGGCCCGCATCTCCCGCGAACTGCACGACGTCGTGGCGCACCACATTTCCATGATCGCGGTGCAGGCTGAGACCGCCCGGCTGACCACCCAGGGCATGCCGCCCGCCGGCGCACAGCGCCTGCTGGCCATTGGCGACACCGCCCGGTCCGCGCTGACCGAGATGCGGCGCCTGCTCGGGGTGCTCCGCGAGGACGTCGGCCAGGCGCCGCTGCTGGCACAGCGCCGCCCGCAGCCTGGCGTCGATCAGCTCAACGAGCTGCTGGATGAGGCCAGGGATGCATCGGGCACCGGCACTCGGCTGATCGTGAGCGGCTGGCCCGCGCCGCTGGACCCGGGCGTCGAGCTCGCCGCGTACCGCATCGTGCAGGAAGCCCTCACCAACGTGCGGCGGCACGCGCCTGGTGCTGCCGTCGACGTTGAGCTCCGGTACGCCGAAGACGGCCTCTTCCTGCGGATCCGCGACAACGGGCCGGGACCTCAGCCGGACCTGGCGGACGGCAGCTCGGCCCACCCGGATGGTCGTGCCGGAGCTGGCGACCGCCGTGTGTCGGGCGACCGCATTGTGTCGGGCGACCGCATTGTGTCGGGCGAGCATGGTCTGCCCGGCAGCCACGGCCTGCTCGGGATGCGCGAGCGGGCTGCGGCGGTGGGCGGCACGCTGCGGACCGGGCTGGCGCCGGGCGGCGGCTTCCTCGTCGAGGCCATGCTGCCCGCGAAGGCCGAGCAGGACGCCGCGTGAGAGAGCCAGGGGCACCCATCCGGATCGTCGTGGCCGACGATCACCAGGTGGTGCGTGCCGGCTTCGCGGCCCTGCTCGATACGCAGGCGGACTTCACCGTCGTCGGCACGGCGCGCGACGGCGCGGAGGCAGTCATGCTGGGCCGCGACCTGAGCCCTGATGTGATGCTGATGGACGTGCGGATGCCGGGCGTCGACGGCATCGAGGCGACCAGGCAGCTCTGCGCTATCCAGGCCGGTGCTGTCCAGGCCGGTGCTCTCCAGGCCCATGCCGGCCAGCCTGACGGACCACGGGTGCTGATCCTCACCACGTTCGACCTGGACGACTACGTCTACGACGCGCTGCGCGCCGGGGCGAGCGGGTTCCTGCTCAAGGACGTGACCGCCGAACGGCTCTTTGACGCGGTGCGGGTCGTGGCGGCCGGCGAGGCGCTGCTAGCGCCCGCGGTCACGCGACGGCTGATTAGCGAGTTCGCCCGGCTCAGGCCGTCCGCGGGAGCGACCACGGTGCCGGCGCTTGCGACCCTCACGCCACGCGAGACCGAGGTGCTGCGCCTGGTCGCCGAAGGCTTGTCGAATCAGCAGGTCGCCGGCCGGCTTGTGGTCACCGAGGAAACTGTCAAGACGCACGTCAGCCGTGTGCTGCGCAAGCTCGGCCTGCGCGACAGGACCCAAGCGGTCATCGCCGCCTACGAGTCCGGCCTGGTCGTCCCTGGTACGAGCGGCCGGTAACGGGGCGCCGCCTCGACCATGTCACGACGTCTCTTTTTGGGAACGCGGTCGTTCCGTATCTCCGACTCTTTACAAGACGCAGCCGTTCCGCAATTAGCCCCGCCATCGCGCGGTAACAGCCCGGCGAGCCGCCATCACCACCACCACCAGACGCCTAGCCGGCTGCCTCGAACATAGCGGCGACGCCCTGACCGCCGCCGACGCACATGGTCTCTAGCAGGTACCGGCCGTCTCGCCGCCGCAGCTCACGCAGCCCGGTGGCGAGCATGCGCGCACCGGTGGCGCCGATGG
>DASXKI010000416.1:0-13889 GCA_036496945.1 Streptosporangiaceae bacterium
GCCGGCCGCCCCGCAGCCGGCCGATCTGAACCCGGCCGCCCCGTAGCCGGCCGCCCCGCAGCCGGCCGATCTGAACCCGGCCTATCTGTACCCGGCCTATCTGTACCCGGCCTATCTGAACCCGGCCTATCTGAACCTGGCCTATCCGGCGACTCGCTGCTCCCGGACTGCTCACTCATTTGTGTCACCGTTTCCCGATCCCCGCTATGTTTCCCGAATCACGGGATGGACTCTGCCCGCGATTTCAGGCCCTTGAGCGCGGTGTCGATGATCGTCTTCTCGGCCCGCCGCTTTAGTATCCCGATCATCGGCACCCTGGTCCCGGCGGCCAGTTCGTAGCTCACCTTGGTGCCTGGCCCGTCGTCGGTGAGGACGTAGGCGCCGGACATCTCGGTCACCATCGAGCCGGGCTCGGCCAGCTGCCACCGCACCGCCGCGTCCCCGTCCCACTCATACGCCAGGACGTAGCTGTCCCGGATTATGCCGGCGTCCAGGGCAAACCGGACGCTCAGCGGCCGGCCATCCGGGCCCGTCGCCAGGACCTCGGCGGACCGCACTCCCGTCGCCCACTCAGGGTATGACCCGAAGTCAGCGATGACGCCCATGACGGCCGACCGGCCGACGGCGACCGTGATGCTCGAGGAAGTCCTGTCTGCCATGACTCGGAGCGTACCTCTCGGCCCGGCTCGCGCCAGACTTGCCAGGCCAGAGCAGTCAGTCCCACTGGAGGACGTAGGGCATCCCGGTGGCCCGGAAATGGCCGACGTTAATGCATTCGGTCCGTCCGATCCGGACCCGGCTTTGCAGCGGCTGGTGCACGTGGCCGAAGAGCACGTAGCGCGGCTGGGTTTTCTTGATCGCCGCCAGCAGGGCCTCGCTACCCCGCTCCATCCGCCGGGCGACCGTGTCATAGAGCAGGTCAGGCACGGCCGGCGGGATATGCGCGCAGAGCACGTCGACTTCGCCGATGGCCTCGACCTTGGCGGCGAATACGTCGTCATCCAGCTCGTTAGGCGTCCGGTAGGTGGTCCGCAGGCCGCCGCCCACGAAGCCGAACGTCCAGCCGTCCAGATCGACGCGCTCGCCGTCCAGGATCTGCTGACCCGGCCGCGCATGGTCGGCCCAGTACTTCGGCAGGTCCACGTTCCCGTAGGTCAGGTACGACGGCACCGGCATTGCCGCGAACAGCTCGGCGTACTGCCGCGACACCGCCGCCTCGATGTGCTCGCTCGGATCACCGCCCAGCTGTCCCCAAAGCTCGCGGGACATCGCTCTGGCCTCGTCGAACCGGCCGTCCGACCGCAGCTCAATAAGCCGCCGCGCGTGCTCCGTGCCGAACAGCTCGGGAAATATCCCCTGGCTGTGGTCGGCATAGTCGACGAACAGCAGCAGATCGCCGAGGCAGATCAGCGCGTCCGCGCCTGTGCCCGCCGCACTCAGGGCATCCGTCCGGCCATGAACATCGCTCACCGCGTGGACCCGCATCCACCCACAGTAGGCAAGTCCCCCGTATTGGCCTAGCCGGCCCGCAAAAGGATTCCGGCGCGCGCACGGGGTAACGTCCAAGAAGATCAGGACGGGAACGTGGTAGTAGTGGAGGCGCCGTGCTCGAATTTGGTATCCCATCTCTCATCGAGGTACCGGACGACGCCGGACTAGCCGATGTGGTCTTCAGCCGGGCTGCTGCCGATCCGGAGGAGGTCATGCTGCGGCGGCGCGTGACGGGCGGCGACTGGCGGGATGTAAGTGCCGCGCAGTTCCGCGCGGAGGTAACCGGGCTCGCCAAGGGCCTGATCGCAGCCGGGATCCAGCCGGGCGACCGGGTCGCCCTCCTCTCGCGGACCCGGTATGAGTGGACGCTCGCCGACTACGCGATCTGGGCGGCGGGGGCGGTCACCGTACCGGTCTACGAGACCTCGTCGGCCGAGCAGGTGGAATGGATCGTCAGCGACTCCGGGGCCCGCGCCGCCATCGCCGAAAGCGACGCGCACGCGGAGATCATTGCCAGCCTGCGGGACCGGCTCCCTGAGCTGTCGCAAGTCTGGCGGATCTCGGGGCTGGATGAGCTCGCCGCGACCGGCGCTGATGTCGCCGATGACGAGCTGCGTCGGCACCGCACGAGCCGCCGCGCGAGCGACCTGGCCACGATCATCTACACCTCAGGCACAACGGGGCGGCCCAAGGGCTGCGAGCTGACCCACCGCAACCTCCTCGGCGCCGTCCGGAATGCCGTGCACGGGGCGCTGCCCGAGCTTTTCGAGATGACCGACAGCAGCACGCTGCTGTTCATGCCGCTGGCGCACGTGTTCGCCAGGATCATCGAGATCGGCTGCCTGGAGTCCGGCGCCGTGCTGGGCCACTGGGAGGACATAGGCACAGTGGCTGCGGGACTGCGCGAATACCGGCCCACGTTCCTGCTCGCCGTGCCCCGCGTCTTCGAGAAGGTCTACAACACCGCGCAGCAGCAGGCATCGGCGAGCCCGGCCAAGAGCAAGATCTTCGCTGCCGCGGCGGCCACGGCCATCGCCTACAGCCAGGCTGCGGACTCAGGCGGGCCTGGCCTAGGCATGCAGCTGCGGCATGCCCTGTTCGACCGCCTCGTGTACACCAAGCTGCGGGCTGCGGTCGGCGGCAAGGTCCAGTACGCCGTCTCCGGTGGCGCGCCGCTCGGAGACCGGCTCGGCCACTTCTTCCGCGGTGCCGGCCTCACGGTGCTCGAGGGTTACGGGATGACCGAGACCTCGGCCGCGGCGACGGTCAATAAGCCCAGCCGCAACAAGGTTGGCACGGTCGGCCAGCCATTGCCGGGCGTCAGCGCCCGGATTGCCGACGACGGCGAGATCGAACTGCGTGGCAGCATCAACTTCGCTGGCTACTGGCAGAACCCGACGGCCACCAGCGAGGTTCTTGACGGCGATGGTTGGCTGCACACAGGCGACCTCGGCTCGCTCGACGAGGAAGGCTTCCTGCGCGTCACCGGCCGCAAGAAGGAGCTGATCGTCACCGCAGGCGGCAAGAATGTCGCCCCCGCAGTGCTGGAGGACAGGCTGCGGGCTCACCCGCTGATCAGCCAGGTCATGGTCGTCGGCGACAACCAGCCCTTCATCGCCTGCCTGATCACCCTGGACCCGGAGGCTCTCGAGCCCTGGAAGCAGCAGCACGGCAAGCCAGCCGACGCGACCCCAGCAGATCTAGCCAACGACCCTGATCTGATCGCCGATATCCAGGCCGCGGTCGACGAGGCCAACAAGGCCGTCTCACGAGCCGAGTCCATCCGCAAATTCGTGATACTGCCGGTCGACTTCACCACCGACAACGGCTACATCACGCCATCGCTGAAGGTGAAGCGAGCAGTAGTAGCGAAAGACTTCGCAGCCGACATCGACGCGCTCTATACCAGGTAGAGCGCCACCGCGGAGGCTAGTGCCGGGTGTACTAGGGCAGCCATTTCTCTGCCCTGGCTGCCCCGGTAGACCCGGCGGTAGCCGACCAGGTCACTGACCGAGTTTCCCAGCCAGGATGTGCTCTAGGCGCTCCGCGACGAGGTCCCAGGTCCATTCGCGGTCGATCCAGGCCTGGCCTTTGTCGCCCATGGCGGCTGCGCCTACTGGATCAGCTAGCAGCTGGACTAGCTTGTCGGCGAGAGCAGTTATGTCATTGCCGGGTATTACGTAGCCGGTTTCGCCGTCGAGGATCGCGTCGGGCGCGCCGCCGGAATTGCCGCCGATGACGGGCAGGCCGGTCGCGGATGCTTCCAGGTAGACGATGCCGAGGCCTTCGACGTCGAGGCCGGCCCGGCGGGTGCGGCATGGCATCGCGAAGATGTTGCCCGCGTCGTAATAGGCGGGCAGGTCGTCCCAGCTGACCGGGCCCGTGAAGAGCACGGAGTCCGCTACCCCAGCCTGCTTGGCTTGCCGGTCGAGGCGTGATCGATACGGGCCGTCGCCGACGAGCATCAATAGCGGGTCGCAGCCCGACCGCGATCGGACTGCTGGCCACGCCTTGATCAGAAGGTCCTGGCCCTTGCGCGGGACCATGCGGGAGACGCAGACCACGACGGGCCGGTCTGCCGCGATGCCCAGCTCCCGGCGGATCCGCATGCCGCCCGCGCCCGGCCTGAACTGGGCCGGATCCACACCTGGTGTCAGCTTGACCATGCGGCTGGCGGCGTCCGCCGACAGCGCCCTCGCCATCCGGACGCGGAAATAGTCAGCGAGGTAGGTCAGCACATCCACCTCGTCCCCGATGCGCCGCAGCAGCGACCTGGCACCTGGCAGCGCAGCCCAGCCTGCCTCATGCCCGTGGGTGAGCCCCACGATCCGGTCCGCGCCCGCCTTGCGTAGCTGCGGCGCCAGCAGCCCGAGCGGGGCGGCCGCGCCGAACAGCACGGTGTCGCAGCCATGCTCGGCCAGCAGCGCGCACGCCCGTGAGCGAACCTGAGGCACCGGCAGCATGAGCGACCCTGGATGACGGATCACGGGGAACTGCTGCCGCGCGTCGAACTCATCCGCGCCCTGCCAGGCTGGCGCGTACACCACGACGCCGTCGGCGGGTAGCCGGGCCGCCAGCGCGTGCACGAAGGACTGGATCCCGCCGCTGCGCGGCGGAAAGTCGTTCGTCACGACGAGTACCTTGGTCATCTGGCTCCTCCGGCGCTGTCAGGCACCGTCAGGTGAACGCCTACACGTGGCGAAGCTCAGATCGTACCCACCGCGGATCCGGCTACGGCCGGACAGCGCCGTCGAACTGCGATTGATACCAGCCGCTGAATGCGACAAGCTCGACATTCTGCCCCGGTACCGGCGCGTCGATCAGCTTGTTGTTCCCGACATAGATGCCTACGTGGCCTGCGCCACTGAACACCATGATGTCACCAGGCTGCATGTTGGCGGTGCTGACGTGCGGCAGCTGGGCCCACTGCTCCTCGCTGGTGCGCGGGATAGAGACGCCAGCGGATGCCCATGCCTGACTGGTCAGGCCCGAGCAGTCATAGCCGGCCGAGCACGGGCCGGTGCCGCCGAACACGTACGGGCAGCCAAGCTTGCTGTAGGCGAACGCGACGGCCTGCTCTGCCTGTGTCGAGGTGGGACCTCTGTACTTGATCGGCGACGTCGTACCCCCGGCAGGCCCGACCGCTGCCTGCTGCGCCGGCGTGAGCTGGTTAACGAGGGACTGCTCGGAGTTGACCAGCTTCTGCATCGCCTGCCTGCGCTTGCTGAGTCCGGTCTGCAACTGGAGAATGCCGATCTGGGTGCGCTTGGCGAGAAGCTGGGTGGACGTGAGCTGCTTAGCAGCCGCAAGGAACTGGTTGATCTGCGCGTTGTTCGCCGCGGACAGCTCGAGCAGGATCGAGGACTGGTTGAGGATCTGCTGCGGCTTGCCGGACGTCAGCAGGGCTACGGAGGAATTGAGGTTGCCGTCCTCATAGGCGGTGACCGCGATGCGTCCGATCTGCTGGCGCAGCGAGGCGAACCTCGCGCCGTAGGCAGCAGCCTGCTTGTTGACCAGAGCGAGGCGCTGGTCGGTGGCGGCGAGCTCTTGCTTCACCTGGTCGTACTGCTGGTCAAGCTTTCGCAGCTGCGACTGAAGTTTGGACAGTTTGGCCTGAACCTGGCTCAGCGTCGGCTTCGGCGTCGCGCTCGCGCTCGCCGTGACGCCGATGAGTAGTCCGGCGGCAAAGACCGAGACGGTCACAGCCGCAACACCTTGCCTGACGATCCTGCGAACCGACGGCGGCGAGTGCACCTGCGTGACACGCTCCTTCTCCCACTGTCGGCCTACCGGGTCAGCTGACGGGTTCGGGCTGTGGAAGTCTGCCCTACGGCCCGGCGCGTGTCCGGCCCGATTCACCCCTGGAGGCACTCCTGCTGCACGTGCCGTCCGGTGGGTCCCCGGCTCTCCCAGCGGGCCGCACGAGCCTGCTCACGGGAGATTCGGCTGCGGGCCGCCCGCCGCCGCCGAATGGCGACTGCTAAGCGATGCGGCTCGGTCCACGACCTTAGTGGCGCGCGCAGGGCAGATTCAACCGCTTCGCGCACTCTCACGCTGTGTTTCTGCGGCAACGGCCGACCCGGACATAGATAACAGCGCCATAACGCCCACGCCATCACCCGTATAACGACTGCCGGTGGCCCCTGGCTACCCGCCGTGCGCCCGTCCTTTCGACGGCGCGCCTGAACCTGACTGTCAGCACCTCGCCCTAGCGTGAAATCGTGATCGGAGCCCTGGCGGACCTCAGCCTCGTGGTGGTCGATGTCGAGACCACCGGGTGGCTGCACGAGCAGGCCGAGATCACCGAGATCGGCGCGGTGCGGCTGACCGGCGGTCAGGTCACCGGTGAGTTTTCGTCGCTGGTGCGCCCGCGCGGCCCGATCCCGGCCGACATCACCACGCTGACCGGCATTACCGACGACATGGTCAGCCGTGCACCGCACCCCTGCTCGGCACTGCGGGCGTTCCTGGCCTTCGCCGATGACGGCGTGCTGGTCGCCCATAACGCGCCATTCGATCTGGCCTTCCTGACGGCCGCCTGTGCCGATTGCCAGATCGCGTGGCCGCCGGCGGCGGTGCTCGACACGGCCGTGCTGGCCCGGCTTCTCCTTGGCCCGGATGACGTGCCGGACTGCCGGCTGGCCACCCTGGCAGGCTTCTTCGCCGCGAAGACCGCGCCGTGCCACCGTGCCCTGGCAGACGCCAAGGCGACTGCGGACGTGCTAGCCGGACTGCTCGGCCTGGCCACGGGCATCCGGCCCGCGCGCCAGCCCAGGCTCATCAGCGTCGCCAGCTGATCCGGCGGTACGCTACTGGCGCGGTCGGGGCGCGCGATCCCGGCCGGCCGAGGAGGCGAGCAATGGTCACCGCAATCGTCTTGATCAAGGCCGACGTGGCCCGCATCCCCGAGACCGCCGAGGAGATCGCCAAGATCCCGGCAGTGAGCGAGGTCTACTCGGTCACCGGCGAGTTCGACCTGGTCGCCATGGTCCGCGTCCGGTCGCACGAGGAGCTTGGCGACGTCATCCCCGGCACGGTCAACAAGGTGACCGGCGTGACGCACACCGAGACCCATATCGCGTTCCGCACGTACTCTCGGCACGACCTGGAGGCGGCATTCGCGATCGGGTACACCGAGGGCTAGCAGCCAGGCCCCAAGGCCCAGCCGGGGCCCAAGACGCGATCAGATCCAAAGGCAGGCACTAGCGGCCGGCGAGCCGGCGGCTGGCCTTGATCCAGCGGTCAAGCAGGCTGGCCGCCGCGCCGGAGTCGACCGCCTCCGCGGCTCGCTGGTACCCGTCGGCGAGGGCAGGCACGAGCGCGTCCGGCCCCGCCACTCCGGCGTCGGCGGCGAGCGCCGCCGCCGCGTTCAGCAGTGCGGTGTCCCGGACCGGGCCCTGCCGGCCGCCGAGAAACTCCGTAGCGACGCCCGCGTTGTGCGCAGGGTCGCCGCCCCGCAGGTCGCCCGGCACTGACCGGGGAATCCCCAGCTCGGCCGCGTCAAAGGCAGTCTCGCTGACCGTGCCGTCGTGCACGATCCAGACCGTCGACGGTGCCGTGGTGGTCAGCTCGTCCAGGCCGTCGCCGTGGAACACCAGCGCCGAGCAGCCGCGAGCCGCCAGCACCCCGGCGAGGATCGGCCCCATGCGCGGGTCGGCCACGCCGAGCGCCTGGGCCCTCGGCCGGGCCGGGTTGGCTAGCGGGCCAAGGACGTTGAAGACCGTCGGGACGCCGAGTTCGCGCCGCGGCACGATCACGTGCCGCAGCGCCGGGTGATACAGCGGCGCGAACAGGAATGCCGCGCCGATCTCAGCCGCCAGCTGCTCGCTCGCCGGCGCGGGCAGGTCGATGACCACGCCGAGCGCCTCGAGGACATCGGCCGTGCCGCAGGCCGACGACGCGGCCCTGTTGCCATGCTTGATCATCCGGGCCCCGGCGGCCGCGGCCGCGATGGTGCCCATGGTGGAGATGTTGACGGTCTTCGCGCCGTCTCCGCCGGTGCCGACGAGATCTACGGTCCGGCCAGGTATCGAGATCGGCGTAGCGTGGTCGAGCATGGCCTGCGCCAGGCCGGTGACCTCGCTGGCGGTCTCGCCCTTGATCCGCAGTGCCACACCGAAGCCCGCGATCTGCGCCGGGGTCGCCGCGCCGTCCATGATCTCGTTCATCGCCCACGCAGTCTCCTCTGCGGTGAGCGATTCGCCTTTGATCAGCGCGCCGATCAAGGCAGGCCAGGTTGCGCGCGAGTCCATCTAGGGCCACCTCGATCCGGATCGGCTGTTCGGGCTACTGCGAGACGGGACTACCCCGTTCCCATTCTGCTGTACAGAGCAGGGGCGAAAGCGGCCCTCAGCCCTGAACGACCTCGCTCCCCGCGGTGCGCTGGCGCATCAGGCCGGCGAGCTCGCGGGCCAGGGCCATCGGGTCGATCGGGTGGCTGACCACCGCGTCGGCCCGTGACCAGGTCGCCAACCAGCCGTCGTCAGCGCGGCCGATGATCAGCAGCACTGGGGGGCAGTTGTAGATCTCGTCCTTGGCCTGGCGGCAGACACCCATTCCGCCGGCTGGCTGGGCCTCACCGTCCAGCACCAGGACATCGGCGCCGCCGGCGTCCAGGATGCGCCACAGCATGGGCTCGGTGGCAACGTCGATGATCTCGGCTTCCGGCACGTCGGAGGCCGGGCGGCGGCCGATGGCGAGCCGCACCCTGGCCCGGGTGTCGGCATCATGGCTATAAACGACAACCTTCATGGCAAAGGATGCTACCGACCCGGGGGGTCGGGCTACGCACGCCTACGCGGTGTCGTAATAATGTCCCCGTGGTCACAGCATCTACTGAGGTAGCTCCCAGGGGAGTTACCAGCCGGCCCAACCTCGTCAGCGTGGGCACGATTATCTGGCTGTCGTCGGAGCTGATGTTCTTCGCGGCCCTGTTCGCGATGTACTTCACGATCCGCTCAGTCGACAAGGGCCTGGGGCAGGCGTGGCCAAAGGCGCACCTCGACCTCCGGCTGGCCACGATCAATACCACCGTGCTGGTGTTGTCGAGCGTGACCTGCCAGATGGGCGTCTTCGCGGTAGAGCGGCACCAGATCCGCCGCAACGGCCGGATCTGGAACTTCCCCAAATGGGGTCTGCGCGAGTGGTACGTGCTCTCGTTCCTGATGGGCCTGTACTTCGTTATCGGGCAGGGGATTGAGTACCTGGACCTGATCCGCGTGCAGCACGTGACGCTAGCGTCCAGCAACTACGGGTCTGTGTTTTTCATCACCACTGGCTTCCACGGGCTGCACGTCTCCGGCGGCCTCGTCGCGTTTATCTTCCTGCTGGGCAGGACGTTCGCAGCCAAGAGATTCACGCTCGAGCAGCAGACCAGCGCCATCGTCGTGTCGTATTACTGGCATTTCGTAGATGTGGTATGGATTGGGCTGTTTACCACCATCTACCTGATCCACTGACCGGGAACTTGGGGATAGCTGTGAGCTGGATCACCGCGAGGCGCCGCCACCCGGCCGCTGGCTACGCCGTCGTCGCCATGGTGCTTGTGCTGATTGGCGTCGGATATGCCGTCATCACCACCGGCAACGCCTCGGCATCGTCACCGGTGGCGGCCAACGCCGCGCAGATAGCGCACGGCCGGAGCCTGTTCGTCGAGGACTGCGCCACCTGCCATGGCATGTTCGCCGAAGGCGTGTCCGGCCAGGCACCCAGCCTCATCGGCGTCGGGGCCGCCGCCGTCGACTTCCAGGTCAGCACTGGCCGGATGCCCGCCGCTGAGATCGGCGCCGAGAACGTGCGCAAGCCACCGCGCCTGAGTCCTGCCGAGACGCACGCGGTCGCGGCCTACATCCAGTCGCTCGGCGGCGGACCGCCGATCCCGGGCGCGGCGCAGGTCAGCTCGACCGGCGCGGCGATTGGCCTTGGCCAGCAGCTGTTCGTGGCGGACTGCGCGGCCTGCCACAACTTCGTCGGCGCCGGCGGCGCCCTGACCTACGGCAAGTTCGCGCCACCGCTGACCGCCTCGACTCCGACGCAGATCTACGAGGCCATGCTCACCGGGCCGGAAGCCATGCCGGTGTTCAACGACCTCACCATCACGCCGCAGGAGAAGCGGGACATCATCAGGTACGTCACCACCGTGCGCGCGCAGCCCAACCCGGGCGGGTTCAGCCTGGGTCGGATCGGGCCGGTGACCGAGGGCCTGGTGGCGTTCCTCGGCCTGCTGATGTTCCTGGTGCTGCTGGCACTCTGGATCACTGCGAAGCACGGGAAGGCGCATGAGTAACAACCCCTCAGGTCAGCCGGGCACCGGGGACTCCGGCGAGCAGAGCTGGCCCGAGTACCTGACCGGTGGTGAGAGCCACGGCACGGCCGCGGCCGGCGAAGCCTCGGCGCAGCCCGAAAGTCATGCCGCGCCGCGCCGGATCATCGGCACGCCGCCGCCCGCGGCCGCCCGGACGCTGCTGGCCGATCCCGGCGAAGGCGGCGGCGGCGAAGGTGGCCGCGAGGTCGCGCGCGAGCTGCCGCCAGACCCGCCGGACCTGACCAAGGCCAAGAGGGCCGAGCGAATCGTCGTGGCGTGCTTCCTGATCGCTACGGTGGCCGGTCTCGGCTTCCTGGTCGCCTACGCCCTGATCGGCGTCGGCTCAATCACCGACGTGCTGCACTCCAACCTGGCCCTCGGCGTGACCATGTCCCTGGTCTTCCTGCTGCTCGGCATCGGTGCCGTGATCTGGGTCAGGCAGCTGATGCCGGACGTGGAGCTGACCGAGCAACGGCACGTGATGCGGTCAGACGAGCAGGACCGCGCGGCATTTAAGAACACGTTCGAAGAAGGCGCCGAAGCAAGTCAGTTCGTCAAGCGTCCCATGGTCCGCCGCAGCCTCATCGCGGCGACGCTGCCGCTCGCCGTTGCGCCCATCTTTCTGCTGCGCGACCTCGGTCCGCTGCCGGACAAGAGCCTCAACTTCACCGTCTGGCGCAAGGGCATTCGGCTGGTCGTGTACGGCACCGGCAGGCCGATCACTCCGGCCGAGTTCAGCTCGCCGGGCGGCATCATCAGCGTCGCGCCGGAGGGCTTTCAGGCCAATGACGACGTCATGGCCAAGGCCGCCGTCATCATCATCAAGTTCCGGCCCGGCCAGCTCCAGCCGCCCACGGTGATGCCCTGGACCGTCAACGACATCGTGGCCTACTCCAAGATCTGCACCCACGTGGGCTGCCCGGCGGCGCTCTACGAGCAGACGACGCATCACATCCTGTGCCCGTGCCACCAGTCGACTTTTGACGCGGCCGCTGGCGCGAAGGTGCTCTTCGGCCCGGCGACCAGGCCGCTACCGCAGCTGCCGATCGGCCTGGACGCACAGGGCTTCCTGATCGCGACGAGCGATTTCCACGAGCCTGTCGGTCCGAGTTACTGGGAGCGGTCATGAGCGTCGACCGAGCGCTTGAAGGCACCGGCAACTGGCTTGACGACAGGCTCCACGGAGCTCGCAGCGTCCGGGTGCTGCTCAGGAAGGTCTTCCCTGACCACTGGTCGTTCCTGCTGGGTGAGGTCATCCTTTACTCGTTCATCATCTTGCTGCTCACCGGGACGTTCCTGACCCTGTGGTTCCAGCCGAGCATGACGGACCTGGTCTACCACGGCAGCTACATCCCGCTCCGCGGCGTCCGGATGAGCGAGGCGTATGCCTCGACCCTGCACATCAGCTTCGACGTGCGCGGCGGGCTGCTCATCCGGCAGATCCACCACTGGGCCGCGGACCTGTTCATGGCCGGAATCTTCGCGCACATGCTCCGGGTGTTCTTCACCGGCGCCTACCGCAAGCCGCGCGAGATCAACTGGCTGATCGGCATCACGCTGCTCACCCTCGGCCTGCTCGAGGGCCTGTTCGGGTACTCGCTGCCGGACGACCTGCTGTCCGGCGCTGGCTTGCGGATCCTGGAGGGCGTCGTCCAGTCGATCCCGATAGTCGGGACCTACCTGGCATTCTTCCTGTTCGGCGGCCCGTTCCCCGGCACTCAGATCGTCCCGCGGCTGTACATCCTGCACGTGCTGGTGATCCCCGGTCTGATCCTGGCGCTGGTCACCGCGCACCTGTTCCTGATGTTCCACCAGAAGCACACGCAGATGCCGGGCAAGGGCAGGACGAACCAGAATGTCGTCGGCGCGCCCTTGTACCCGTACTTCATGGCCAAGACAGGCGCGTTCTTCTTCTTCGTCTTCGCCGCCCTGGCGCTGGCCTCGACGTTCGCCCAGATCAACCCCATCTGGCTGTACGGGCCGTTTAACCCGGTCGCCATGTCGGCAGGGTCGCAGCCCGACTTCTATATGGGCATGCTGGAGGGCGCACTGCGCGTCATGCCCGCCTGGCAATGGGTGGTGTTCGGGCACACGTTCGCCTTCAACGTGTTCATTCCGGCACTGGTACCGCTGGGCCTGGTCTTTACCCTCGCCGCCCTCTGGCCGTTCCTGGAGCAGTGGGTTACCGGCGACAGACGTGAGCACCACATCAACGACCGGCCGCGCAACGCCCCGGCCCGGACTGCGCTCGGCATTGCGGTGATCACGTTCTACGGCATCCTGTGGGCCG
Source organism: Streptosporangiaceae bacterium (assembly GCA_036496945.1). Taxonomy (GTDB): domain Bacteria; phylum Actinomycetota; class Actinomycetes; order Streptosporangiales; family Streptosporangiaceae; genus JAJYUU01. The sequence continues at coordinate 12,585 of DASXKI010000416.1, forward strand.
AGGGCGCCAATGACATCCTCGCCGACCAGTTGAACGTTCCGCTCTACTGGATCACCTGGGCGGCCAGGGTCGGCATCTTCGTCGGCCCGGTGATCGCCTACATCATCACCAAGCGGATCTGCCTCGGCCTCCAGCGCAAGGACAACCACCTGATCGAGCACGGTGTCGAGACCGGCATCATCAGGCAACTGCCAGGCGGCGAGTTCATCGAGGAAACGCGGCCGGTCGACGAAGATTCGCTGGCGGTGCTGATGTCGCGCACTGATTACCCGGCACTGCCGTCGGGTGAGAGGGCTGAGTCCGACGTGCCGCCGGCCAAGATGCGCGGCGGCCTCGGCCGGGTGCGCGAACGGCTCTACAACGTGGTGACCGAGACCGCTCCGATGCCCGAGGCGAATGGTCACGCCATCGGGCACGGTAACGGTCACGCGGCCGAAGGCAACGGCCACGGCCACACGGCGATCTCCACGGGCGCCACCTCGACGCAGCCCGACACCCGCGAGGACGACGAACACTAGCTCACAGCGCGGCTCAGGCCCGCGAGGACCGCGCTCAGCCCGCGAGGACCGCGCTCAGCCCGCGAGGACCGCGCTCAGCCCGCGAGGACCGCGCTCAGGCCCGGCGCCCGACAAGGGCGGCGGGCCTGAGTTCACCCGGAGGCCGCCGCGGGCCGCCGGCCGTCGGCACTGGCCGCGGGCCGTCGGCCAGCGAGCAGATCGTCCTCCCAGCTCAGGTCCAGGACCGCGGCACACCTGTCGGCGACCTCGGGGTCATGCGTGGCGAGCACGAGCGAGCCGCCTCGTGTGGCCACGTCGAACATCCGGGCGAGGGTGACAGCACGAGCCGCCGGGTCCAGTTCCGCGGTTGGCTCGTCGGCAATCAGCAGCCGCGGCTCGAGTGCGAGCGCTCGGGCCACTGCGGTCCGCTGCTGCTGGCCGCCCGACAATTCCTCGATCAGCTGATCAGCGTGTGCCTCAAGGCCCAGCTCCGCCAGGGCCGCCCGTGCGGCCTGGGCCGCAGCCTGCGGCGGCCGGCCGGCCGCGCGCAGCGCGATCTCGACGTTCTCGGCCGCCGTCAGCAGGGAGACCAGACCGTATCCCTGCAGGACCACGGAGACTCCGAGTGCGGGTCCCGCGAACCTGGTGAGCAGCTGGCCGTCGATGTAGACCTCACCAGCGGTCGGAACCGCCAGCCCGGACAAGATCGCGAGCAGGCTCGTCTTGCCGGAGCCAGACGGCCCGATCACGGCCAGGCTCTCGCCCGGCCCGACCATCACGTCGACGTCGGACAGGATCTGCTCGCCGT
>DASXKI010000417.1:0-31366 GCA_036496945.1 Streptosporangiaceae bacterium
CTTTAGCCGGCCCGAGCCGACGTGGGTCGGACTGGCCCGATGGTTTGCGCTGGAAGCGGTATCCCGTCACGGTCGCCGCCGCTCCCCTCACCAGCGGCGAAGCGGCCCAGGCACCCGCTCAGGCACGGTGACATGGCGTCCGAACCAGGCCCTATGCCCAATTTGCCATGTCGGAAAGTGACCTGGGTTACCCGCGAGTAGTGACCTGCGTCTCATTACGAAACCGACGTCTATCGCGCTGCGTCTCAGTCCCGTAACGCATCGTGATCCTCCCCCGGATCGCGCTTCGGATCCACATTCGGAGTTGGCAATCCCGCCCCACCGGATCGCCTCTGAAGCCCCCCACTTGTTCTCCCGGCGGCATGGCATCTGACCAGCCGCATGGCGAGGACATAAAGGAAGGAAATCTAATGCGAGGCACTGCACGAATGACGGACGCCCTTCGTGGTCGCAAGAAGGCTGTCACGTTTGTCGGCGCCGCCGCAGCGCTGCTGGGCGCAGGCACCGCCAGTGCTGCTGCCCTCTCGACGGCAGCGCACGCGCCGTCTGCCCCGGCCGCGGTGACGCGGACCGCGACTGCGCACCAGGCTGCGTCCGCCCAGCTCAGCCCGGTTTCCCAGAAGGCCATCAGCGCTGCTGTGGCATCTGCGGGCCAGGCTGTGAAGCGTGCCGCTGCGGCCGAGCTTGCGCCGGCCGGGCTTGCGCCGGTCAAGAGCGCTGCGCCGGTTGCGCCGGTCAAGAATGTCGCGGCGGCCGAGAGCGCGTCGCCGCTGGTGCCGGTCAGCCACGCTGCGGCGGCCGAGAGCGCGTCACCGCTTGCGCCGGTCACGAACGCTGCGACGGTCAAGACCACTGCGCCGGTCACGAAGGCCGCGCCCGTCAAGAGCGCCGCGCCCGCCGCCACCACGGCACCCGCCCCCGCGGCTGCCGTCGGAGGCACCGCCAAGCCGGCCGCACCTCAGGCCGAGTCGTGGTCGCAGATTCAGCAGACAGTTGCCCGCCAGACGAACCCGAGCGAGCCCGCGGCCGTGAACCAGCTCCAGCCAGTTGGTACTGCCGGTCCGCAGGCTTGGATGCCGATCTCTCCGGCGCAGCAGGCCAACGCGACGACCATCGTCCAGCAGGCGCTGGCCAGGGGGATGGGTGTTCGGTCCGCGGTGATCGCCGTGGCGACCTCCATGCAGGAGTCGCAGCTCCAGAACCTCAGCTACGGCGACTCGGACTCACTCGGCCTGTTCCAGCAGCGGCCGTCGATGGGCTGGGGCACCGCCCAGCAGATCCTGACGCCACAGTTCGCGGCCGACGCGTTCCTGACGGCTCTTGCCCAGCAGCAGGCCAGCACCCCGGGCTGGGTCCACCAGCCGCTGTGGACCACCGCCCAGTCGGTGCAGAAGTCAGGCTTCCCGGTTGCTTACGCCAAGTGGGAGACCCAGGCCGTTCAGCTGGTCCGGCAGATCGTGACTCAGGTGAAGTAAGGCCCCAAGAACCCCGGCTGGCCAGGCAGCGCCCGTCGCCCTGGTCAGCCGGTCTCAACGTCAGATCGCAGCGTGCCCCGTCCTCAATCCCCGAGGGACGGGGCACGCTGCGTCACGTACTTTCCGCCACGGATCGCTGGCCTACTGCTAGAGCGGGAGCCCAGCCTCGAGATGCGCGAGGCCCTTGTCGATCCGGTCGAACATCTCGTCCACGTTCGTGCTGCCGTCGGCGACAGTCTGCCAGGGCATCGTCGCGGTCATGATCACGCCGATGATGGCGCCGGCCAGATTCCTGGCGGCGAAGTCGTCGGCACCCCGGCCGGTCCTGGCCGCGATCGCCGCCGTGATCACATCGGTGGTCCTGATCAGCTCGTCGAGCGCGCGCGCCCGGATTTCCGGCACGCTCAGTGTCAGCTGCGTTGTCTCGGCAAACCGCGCTAGATCGTCGGCGCTCAGCTGCTCGCGCGCGGCGGCGGCCGCGCCGCGGAATGCGGCGATCGGGCTTAGCTCGGGCGGCTGCGCCTCGAGCGCCTGGAGCGTGATGATGTCGAAGTCGTCCTGGAGGACCACGTCCTCTTTCGTGGGGAAGTAGCGGAAGAACGTGGCCGGCGAAACCTCGGCGGCGGCGGAGATCTGCTCAGTCGTCGTCGCGCCGTAGCCCTGCTCCCGGAACAGGCGGAGCGCGTGCTGCCTGATGGCAGCACGCGTCCGGGCCTTCTTGCGCTCGCGGAGGCCCGGGTCTCCGGCTGGCACGTCGGTCATGTCAGTCATTCTGCCCCGGACGCATCTGTTTCAGCGTGGGCCACACGGGCCGCTCCGACCGTGTCGTCGGCGCCGACTGCCCGGGCGTCGGCGCCGGCCGCCTCAGCGGCGCCCTGCTGTCGCGGCAAGAACATCGCGGCCAGGACCGCGGCCGCGATCGCGATCGCCGCACATACCCAGAGCATCACGACGACACCGCTGGCGTACGCCACATGGACAGCCTCGAGCAACTGCGGTGAATGCAGCCGCATCGCTACCTCCACGCCCGTGCCGACGCTGCTCCTTGCCGCAGACGCCACGTCGGCTGGCAGCGCGGTCAGGGTCAGCTTGCTGCGGTAGACCGAATTCAGCACAGTGCCGAGCACCGCGACGCCGATCGTCGCCCCGACCTGCCGCATGGCGGTCATCAGGGCCGACCCGGATCCGCTGCGCTCTGGCGTGAGTGCACTCAGCGCCGCGTTGAGCATCGTCGGCATCGCCAGGCCCACTCCGAGGCCTGTCACCGCGAACCAGCCGGAGACAAATGCAGTACCGCTCGCGGCAGACGTGGCAGTACCCACGGCCAGAGCGACAGTCATGATGGCGAATCCACCCGCGCCAACTGTCCGCGCGCCCGCGAGCGGCGGCCTGTCGGGTCCGCCGTCACGCGACCTGCGCGGGCTTTGCAGGCGCTGCCCGATGCCGAGGCCGACCGCCAGGCCGCCGATGAGCGGCAGCATCCGGATGCCGCTGGCCAGCGAGTTAAGGCCCTTGACGTCCAGGAAGAACTGCGGCATCGCGAAAGTCAGGCCGAACAGCGCGAACGAGATCATCGTCGACAGCGTGGTGCCCCAGGTGAAGCCGGCCGACTGGAACAGGCTGAGATCCACCAGAGGCTGTCCGCCCCGACGGCCGACAATCCGCTCCCAGGCTATGAACGCGGCCAGCGCGATCACGCCGGCCAGCAACGCGCCCGCCGCGCGCGAGTCCGACCAGCCGTCCTGACCGGCCCGGATCAGGCCGTAGGTCAGCACGGCGAGGCCGGCACTGGAGATCACCACGCCCGTCACATCGATCCGGAACCGCCCCGTGCCGCGTGACTCTGGCATCAGGAAGATCACGGCGAGCAGGGCGAGCACCACGATGGGGACATTGATCAGGAAGACCGAGCCCCACCAGTAATTGTCGAGCAGCCAGCCGCCCAGGATCGGGCCAAGCGGGTAGCCAATGAACGTGGCGCCGCCGACGATGGCGATGGCCCGGGGCCGCTCGGCGGGCGTGAACATCACCGGCAGCACGGCCAGCGCGAGCGGCAAAATGACCGCGGCGGCCAGTCCCAGCACGGCCCGCGCTGCGATCAGCTCGCCGGTGGAGGATGAGTACGCGCAGGCGAGTGACGCAACGCCGAAGACCGCGAGCGCGCCGATCAGCAGCTTCTTGCGGCCGATCCGGTCACCGAACAGGCCCGCCGGGAGCAGCGCAGCCGCCAGAACCAGGCTGTAGGAGTCGACGAACCACTGGAGGTCCCCGGTGGAGGCGTGCAGGTCGATCGTCAGCGTCGGCAGCGCGAGGGAGAGGACGAACAGGTCGAGGCCAACCACGAGGACGCTGACGGCAAGCGCGCCAAGCGCCCACCAGCGGCGGCTGCCGCCCTGATCGGCGGGCAGGTGGAGATCTTGCATGGGACCGTCTCCTGTCTCGTGTGCCACCCGAACGACGAACGACTGCTGCTGAATGACCGTCGCTCTAATACGAGAGAGACTATCAAACGATGCTTACCATCACAATCGCGTTGCTCTGCGTGCCATCCACGGCGGCGTATGGATTCCACTTGCACCGGCGGCTGACTCGCATGGAGGCTGTTAGGGGACGGCCCATCAGCAAATTCCCGCGATTAACTGGGCAGCGTCACTGCGGGAAGGAGCCCTGAGGTGTACGTACGGAGGGTTATCGTCGGCGTCAGCGGATCGGCAGGCAGCCTCCAGGCGCTGCGGTACGCAGCGGAGATGGCCAGATCTGACACCGCAATGCTTGCGCCTGTGCTGGCGTGGACGCCGCCAGGCGGTGAGCTCGCCGATCGCCGGGCACCCTGCCCGGAATTGCGGCTGGCCTGGACCGAGGCGGCGCTGGAGCGGCTGTCGCGCGCGATCGAGCTGGCCATCGGCGGCCCGCCCGCCGAGCTGGCGTTCTGCCCGCAGATCTACCGTGGTCCCGCCGGTCAGGTGCTGAGCGAGCTAGCGACTGAGCCCGGCGATGTCCTCGTCATCGGCGCGGGCAGGCGCGGCGCGATCCGGCTGGCGACATCGAAGGTCAGCAGGTACTGCCTGGGGCACGCGCGCTGCCCCGTGATCGCGGTGCCGCCGTCGCAGCTCGCCCTCGAAGCGCACGGACTGCACGGCTGGAGGCTGAGGCATCGGATGCAGGCCCGCGATGCGGACCTGCACGCTGCTGACGCTTAGGACGGGACCGGGGCCGAGGGGTGGCCGCAGCTCGTTGACAGGCTGCGGGACACTGGAGTCGGGGTAGCCCGCGACGGGGGGCCTCGGCCGGCAGGCCGGTGAGCTAAGGAGTCAGCAATGCCAGAGCCACAGGGCGAGGAGCTCGCGCAAGTGCGGGCGCGCCGGGAAGAGCTGCGTCAGCGGTACCTCCGCCCGCTCGCCGGCAGGCCGGCCAGCACCGTCAGCGGCGTCCACCACCTGGCGCTGATAGCCAAGGACACCGAGGAAACCATCAGGTTTTACCAGGAGTTCCTCGGCTTCCCGCTGGTCGAGCTCGTCGAGAACCGCGACTACGCAGGCTCGAACCACTTCTTCTTCGACATCGGCAATCACAACCTGCTCGGATTCTTCGACTTCCCCGGCTACGAGCACCCGGCGTGGCAAGAGACCATCGGCGGCGTTCAGCACCTCGCCATCTCGGTGACAGCCGATCAGTTCGATGCGGCCAAGAAGAAGCTTGACGAGGCGGGCGTGGACTATCTCGGGCCGGACCGTGGCGTCGACAACAGCATGTACTTCCGCGACCCGAACGGCGTCGGCCTGGAACTGTACCGGGAGGATCTCGGCAAGTTCGAGGGCGAGCTGCTCGTCGACTAGGGGCGGCCTGTCAGCGGGACCGGTGCATGCAGCGGGACCGTCGCTTTCAACGCGGCCGGTGCTTCATTGAGACCGGCGCTGGGCGTTCCGCAGGAAGGTGCTGGCGATCGAGTGCTCGCTGCCCTCCTCCGGGATCAGCAGCCAGCACGCCAGGTACAGCGGGATGCCGCCGAGGAAGAGGGGTATGCCCCCGAAGTAGGCCAGGCCGGTGAAGCCGACGATGGTCAGCACGGCGAAGACGATACGCACGATCGTGACGTCGATGTTGAAGTGCTGACTGATGCCGGCCGCGACGCCGGCCAGCATCCTGCCCCTGGCCGGCCGGCGAATCGGAGGCCGCTGCGGGCTCGCCGACGTATCGTTGACGCCTGTCTCGCGGTCGGCGCCCGTCTCAGGGCCGGATTGGGGTTCTTCGGTAAAGCTGCTCATGGCATCCACACTGCCCGAGCGGCCTCCGTAGCACTATCGGGTAAGTCCCCGATTCGACCCTGATGCGAGCCCCCCCGCACCCGGGGGGAGCCCTAGCTCGCGCTAACGGTTCTCGCGGCGGATCACCAGGCGCAGGCCGGACCAGGTGTCGTCGATGGAGCACACCTTGTTGTCCACCAGTCCGGTCGGCAGCGCTACCTCGCGTATCACGTGGTCCGTCATGTCGGTCGGCACGTTCGACGTGCGCTTGGGCCACGCGATCCACAGGCCGCATGCTGGCGCCATCCGGGCTCGCAGCCGGGGCAGCTCAGCCTCGAGCTCGGCGCGCTCAGTCATGAATGCCACGATCACGTCGTAGCGCATGTCGTCGGCCAGATCGGTGTGCAGGCTGACGTCTGGCAGCTCACCGAGCGTGTCCTCGAATCGCTCCGGTGCGCCGATCAGGGCCACCCCGTCGCCCTCGCCGATGCCGAGTTTCCGCGGCAGCGGCGTTCCCGCGTATACAGCCTGGTCAGGCACTGCTCTCCCTCCCCTGAGCCCGGAATCACCCGGACCTCCCCCCGTACCAGCTTCGCATCTCAGCAGGGCCGATGACCAGCCACTGGAGATACTTCCCTAGCCTGGGCAGAGCTCTGACCAGCCAGAATGGCGGAACTCAGGGCAGAAGGTGAAGTCAGATGGCGAGATCAGAAGGCGAAGCCACCCGGCTTGCCGTTGCGGTCAGCGATGAGGCCGGCCAGCGTAGCGATAGCGATCTCGGGCGGGGTCCGCGAGCCGATGTTCACGCCGATCGGCCGGTGCACCTTGCTGATCTCGCTCGCCGGGACGCCTAGCTCGGTCAGAGCGGCGACGTGCGGCCCTTCATGGCGCGGGTTCCCCATGATGCCGACCCAGCGGGCGCCGACCGCCAGCGCGTCACGCAGCTGGACGCCAAGCTCTGGCCGGTGATGATCGGTCACCACGACGTCGGACGTACCGGCCGCGAGGCCGTCCAGTCCGTCCGCCACCTCGAAGCCGTCGGCCGCGGCCTCCTTCGCCCGATCTGCGTCCGGTTCGATCAGGACCGGTCGGTATCCCGCGTCGGCGCCGTAGCGCAGCAGGTAGCTCGCGACCGGCGTGGCAAAGACGGCCACGAGTACCTTGTCCTCCGCCGGTGCCGCGCTGGTGCCGTGGGCGACCGCGCAGCTCGCGTCATGGACGTGCCCGTCGCCGCCGTGCTCGGCGTTGCCATGCCCGTGGTCGTGATGCCCGTGGTCGTGGTGCTCGTGGTCGTGGTCGTGATCCGGACTCGCCATGCGTACGAGCTTGCCACCAGGCACGCGGCGCGGCAAATGGCCGGGCGTCGCCGGTTGCCTGTCGCGCGAGCGTTACGCGAGCAGGTCGGTGACGGCCAACCGCAGCCGTTCCATCTTCTCGGCCGCCGCCTGCCGTGCGCTTGCCAGCGTGCCGCCGGTCACGAGCTCGACGACTTCCAGGTATGCCTTGACCTTCGGCTCGGTGCCACTCGGCCTGATCACGACCCGAGCGCCGGGCAGCTGGAAGCTCAGCATGTCGGCGGACGGAAGCTCCCAGGTCCCGCCGCTGTAGTCGGTCATCGAGGTGACCGGCCCGCCGGCCAGTTCGGCGGGCGCCGCGGCGCGCAACCGGGACATGACGTCGACCGTCGCTTCCGCCCGCAGCGTCACCTGAGCATTGAGGTGGACGCCGTGCGCGACCTCGAGTTTGTCGTAAGCATCCTGGAGCGACTCGCCGGCTGACCAGGCGGCGGCCGCGAGGCTCAGGACCGCGAGCGCCGCGCTGATGCCGTCCTTGTCGCGTACCGCGCCTGTGACGGCGTACCCGAGCGCCTCCTCGTAGCCGAATGCCAAGCGCATGTCCTCCCGCCTGTCAGCCGCGCGGACGATCCACTTGAACCCCGTCAGCGTCTGCGCGTAGGGTGCGCCGGCCGCGGCCGCGATGCTCGGCAGCAGCGAGCCGGACACCACGGTGCTGACGACGAGCTGCTGCGACATCACGGTGCCGGGTTCGGCGGCCAGGCGCCGCAGCAGGAACGCGCCGAGCAGCGCTCCCACCTGGTCGCCGGTCAGCTGGCGGTAGCCGCCGGGCGCCTTTGGGTCGGGGATCGCGACGGCGAGCCGGTCCCCGTCCGGATCGTTGGCAATGACAAGGTCGGCGCCGGAGCGCCGGGCGCGGGAGATGGCGAGGTCGAGGGCACCCGGCTCCTCCGGGTTCGGGAACCGCACTGTCGGAAAGTCCGGGTCGGGCTCAAGCTGAGCCTCGACCACGTCCGGCGCGGCGAAGCCGGCCCGGGCGAACGCGCGCAGAGCGAGCCGCCCGGCGACACCGTGCAGCGGCGTGTAGACGAAGCGAAGCCAGGCTGCGGTCGCGGGCGCCTGCCCGAGCTCAGCGATGACGGCATCCAGGTACGCCTGCATCACCTCGTCGCCGTGCCGCGTGATCAGCGGGCTGTCCAGCGGCGCCAGGGCGATGTCGGCGAGCGGGCCCACGGCCCCGATCGCGATCTCGATGTCGGTGTCGGCAGGCGGCACGATCTGCGCGCCATCGCTGAGATAGAGCTTGTAGCCGTTGTCGGCTGCGGGGTTGTGGCTGGCGGTGATCATCACGCCGGCCGCCGCCCGCAGGTACCGGATCGAATAAGCAAGCAACGGGGTCGGCTCGCGGCTCGGCAGCATGTGGACGCGGATGCCCGCGCCGGCCAGCACCCGGGCTGTCTGCGCGGCGAACTCGTCGCTGCGGTGCCGCGCATCGCAGCCCACGACGACGCCGGACGCGGCCGCGCCGCTGTCGCGATCGAGCAGCCAGCGGGCCAGTGCCGCGGTCGTGGCGGTGACGGTCGCGGTGTTCATGCGGTTCGGTCCGCCGGCCACGGCGCCGCGCAGCCCGGCCGTGCCGAAGCTCAGCCGCCGGGCGAACCTGTCCGCTAGCTCGGCCGCGGCCTCCGCAGACTCGTCGGCGAGGAGCGCGGTGAGGTCCGCCTTGTCCTGGTCGTCTACGTCGCTCGCGATCCAGGCAGCCGCCTGCTCTCGGACGTCGTCGCTGCTCATGCCTCGGTACTCATGCCTCGGCCACGGCTGGCAGGATCGATGCCAGCAGCGCTCCGAGGCGCGGGGCCGACCGCTGGCCGGCGGCGACGACGTCACCATGGTCGAGGGTCTGCGCGGACAGGCCGGCCGCGATGTTGGTGACCAGCGAGATCCCCAGGACCTGCGCGCCCAGGTGCCGAGCGGCTATCGCCTCCAGCACTGTGGACATGCCGACCAGTCCGGCGCCGGCCGTGGCAAGCATGCGGATCTCGGCGGGCGTCTCGTAGTGCGGCCCTGGCAGCCCTGCGTAGACGGCCTCGGTCAGGTCGGGGGCCGCCGCACGAACGGTCGCGCGCAGGTCGGCTGAGTACAGATCGGTCAGATCGGTGAACCTGGGCGGATATCCGTCAGGCGGCGGCGGCCCGCTCAGCGGCGACTTGCCGGTCAGGTTGAGGTGATCGCTGATGATCACGGCTTGGCCGGGCTGAAGTCCCGCCTCGATCCCGCCAGCCGCGTTGGTGAGGACTACGGTCCGGCAGCCCGCCGCTATCGCCGTCCGCACCCCGTGCACCACGGTCGCGGGGGAGTGCCCCTCGTACAGGTGAGTACGGCCGAGGAAGACAAGCACCTCGCGGCCGCCTACCCGGACCGAGCGGACAACCGCCAGGTGGCCGGGCACGGTCGGTGCGGGCAGCTCGCCGAGATCAGCAAAGGGGACCTGGCTGTCGGCCGCACCGATCGCGTCGGCCGCCGCAGCCCAGCCGGAGCCGAGAACCACGGCGATGTCGTGGCGCGGCTTGCCGGTAGCTTCTACTAGCCGGTGCGCGCTGGCGGCGGCGGCTGCGTACGGATCTGTCATGGGGGCGCATCTGGCTCTCTGCGGTGGTCACGAGGGTGTCCCCCGTGGGTCATGATCGTAGCGATCGGCCAGATCGTGCCGCCACCCCGCAGCCTTCGCGATGAGCACGGTGCCTGCTGGCACTGCGACCTTCGTCCCCTGTCCATTTACGGTGGGTGCGCTCGTCGTAGGAACGACGAGAAGGCTAAGGGAGGACTCGATGCGTACCTCGACGCAGCGCGCGAGCTCATCGACCGTCGCCAGTGGATTGCGTAGCGGTCAGGCGAGGTGCTCGTACTCGTAGTCGAACGGCTTTTGCCTTGAGACGTCCAAACGCTCGGCGTACTCACGCACATCCGGTGATCCTGGCCGCAGGACGTGCCCGGGTGACATCGGCGGAATCACCCATCTCGGTCGCGGCGCGTGCCTATCTTGGCCAGCCCGGTTGCCTATCTTGGCCGTACGCCGCCGGACGGCGCCGTCGCATGCCCGTCACCGGTGGCGCGCACCCGGTCGGGTCGATACGATCCGGCAACCAGCCCCCAGGACTCACCCGACCCCCCGGGAGCGGCGCAACTCGTCGTGAACTGCCAAGCGAGGCCCGGGTGGAAGTGTTCTTCTGCGGCGTTCGAGGATCAACCCCGGCGCCCGGTGCGGCGTACGTCCGCTACGGCGGCCACACGTCCTGCGTGGCACTGGCGCACGACGGCGCTGCCCCGAGCCTGGTCCTCGACGGGGGCACGGGACTGGCGAATCTGGACCGGGTGCTCGGAGAGGCGCCGTTCGACGGCACGATCCTGCTCGGTCACCTGCACTGGGATCACACCCATGGCCTGCCATTCTTCGCCGCGGGCGCCCAGCCGGGCCACCGGGTGCAAGTGCTGATGCCCGGCCAGGGCACCGACGCCGAGTCCGTGCTCGCGCGGGCCTTCTCGCCACCCCACTTCCCGGTCGAGCCCCGGGCGCTCGGCGAGGGCTGGAGCTTCGGCTCGATCGAGGAAGGCGAGCACGCGCTCGAGGGTTTCTCGGTGCTCGCCAGGCAGATCCCGCACAAAGGAGGCCGTACCTTCGGCTTCCGGGTGAGCGATGGGACCGGCTCGATTGCCTACCTATCCGACCACCATCCGCTGGCGCTCGGGCCCGGCCAGGCCGGCCTCGGCGAACTGCACCGCGCCGCGGTGGAGCTCGCCGCCGGCGTGGACGTGCTGATCCACGACGCGCAGTACACCGCGGACGAGCTGCCCAGGCTGGCCTACCTGGGACATTCGTGTGCGGAGTACGCCATCGGCCTTGCTGAGCAAGCGGGCGCCCGGCACGTCTGCCTGTTCCATCACGGGCCCCGGCGCACCGACAGCGAGATCGACGAGTTGGCCGGCCGCGCAGCGAACGGCCCCGTTCCGGTCATCTGTGCTGCTGATGGGCTGGTTCTGAAACTGGACGGCCAATATGGGTATGTGCGGTAGCCAATATGGGCAGCTCTGCCGATCCGCCCGTGGTCGTTCCGTCCCTAGGATGTCGCTGTCCGATGTCCGGGCTGCGGGGAGGGGCGCGCGATGTTCAAGCCACGATTCGGTGTCGCGGCGGTGTCCGCTGCCGTGGTCGCGGTCGGACTGCTGGCCGTAGCCGACCTCGGTGTGACCGCGGCCGGGGCGGCGTCGAGCACCTGCATTTCCTCGGGCAAGTGTTACCTGGCCGCTGTCACGCCGTCGGGCGTAGTCGCGGGCGTGAACCAGGCCTTCACCGTCAAGGTGACCAACGAGGCGACGACCCAGACACTTGGATCCATGCAGGTTACCGCGCCGAGCGGCTATGTCGTCACCGGTGCGTCCGGACGCACCGCCTCGCACACATCAGGTTCCGCGGTGTTCCTGTACCTCGGGCTCAGCCCTGGCCAGTCGGCTGTGCTCACCGTCGATGCGACGGCGCCGTGCGGTGGTGGCACGTCCGCCTGGGGGATGGACGCTAAGCAATCGAACCAGTTCAACGGTTCCGGCAATGACTTCCAGATCGATCCTGCGAGTCTCCTGTCGGTCACGGCATCGGGGAGCTGCAAGCTGGCGTTCGTGAACGAGCCGAACGGAACCGCCGTCAACTCGCCGATCGCAACACAGGTTGGATCCGCCGGCAGTCCGGTGTCAGTCGAGGTGCTCGACGGCGCAGGCCACCTCCTGGCGACTTCGACGGCCGCGGTAACTGTGGCGATCGGGTCCAACCCGGGTTCGGGCACGCTGTCCGGGACGGCGACGGTTGCCGCGGGCGCGGGCGTGGCCAGCTTCCCTGGCCTGTCGATCAACCAGACTGGGACCGCGTACACGCTCGTCGCGACGAGCCCCGGGATCACGTCGGCGACCTCCTCAGACTTCAATATCTGGGGCGTTCTGCGGGGCTGCTCTGGCGTACCGTGCTCGGGGTCGTCCTCAACGAAATCGACGACCGGGACGGTGACGACGTCCTCGGCTTCCTCCGGTGAGTTCCTGGGCGTCGGGCTCGGCGGCGTGAGCTTCAGCTGCGGTCTGTCATACCAGCCGCTATCGGATCCGCTGAGCTTCGACGTGCTGAGCGTGTCCGGGGTGGCCGACTCCAGTGCCCTGTTCACGAACTCGCTCGAGATCAGCAAGAGCCTCGTCCAGTCCTCGGGTCATCCTGGCGCCTCGTCGTGGCAGATCTGCTACGGCTCCCAGCAGCCCTTCACAGCCATGCACGGCACGGCCGGGACGGTGAACATTGGCGGCGTCACCTACTACACAGGGCTGCTGCCCGACTGCACCAGCAGCCAGCCAGCCCCGTGCGTTGAAGCCCGCAATAAGGACAACGCCGGAAATGTCATCGTGACGTTCCTGGCGGCCGGGGACCCGTTCGCCCGGACATGAGACGTGTCGATGCTGCTCTGCCCGGACTGCCACCAGGACAACCCTGAGCAGTTCCGGCTCTGCGGCTACTGCGGCGCTGTTCTCCTGCGGCCCGGCGGGGGATCCGGGGGGTCGTCCCCTGGAGTCAGCACGGGCAGCAAGGCCGAACTGCGCAAGACCGTCACCGTCGTTTTCTGCGATCTGAGAGGCTCGACCAACTTGGCCGAGCGGCTCGACAGCGAGGCGCTGCGCGAGGTACTCGGCGCCTACTTCTCGGCGATGCGACAGGTCATCGAGCGGTACGGCGGCACGGTCGAGAAGTACATCGGCGACGCCATCATGGCCGTGTTCGGCCTGCCCACGCTGCATGAGGACGACGCCCTGCGCGCGGTTCGCGCCGCGTTCGACATGGGCGCAGCGCTGAGAAGCGTGAACGTGCGGCTGCAGGCGACCTGGGGGGTGACGCTGGAGAACCGGACCGGTGTCAACACTGGCCAGGTCGTCGCCGGTGACGTGACCGCGCGGCAGCGGATGGCCACGGGGGACGCCGTCAACGTGGCCGCACGCCTTGAGCAGGCGGCGCCAGTCGGCGAGGTGCTGATCGGGGAGACGACGTTCCTCCTCGTGAAGGACGCCGTCCTGGCGGAGCCAGTGGAGCCGCTGGGATTGAAGGGCAAATCCGGACGCGTTCCGGCCTATCGGCTTACCGGCATCAAGGGCGGCGAGGCGGTTCGGCGACGGCAGGACCTGCCTGTCGTCGGCCGGGAGGCCGAGATGACTCTCCTAGTTGACGCCTTCGAGCGCGGTCCTGCCCGGTCGGCGTGTGCGGCCGTGACGGTACTCGGCCAGGCGGGTCTCGGGAAGACGCGGCTGGTCGACGACTTCGTCCGCTGGGTCGGCGATCGGGCGCAGGTGGTGCGGGGCAGGTGCCTGTCCTACGGGGAGGGCATTACGTTCTGGCCGCTGGCGGAGGCACTGCGCGAGGCGGCAGGCATCTTGCCCGACGACCGGGAGGACGATGCGCGCGCCAAGCTGTCCTCGGTGGCCGGCCCCGAGCGCCAGGACGTCGCCGTGCGGGTCGGCTCGCTGATGGGCCTGAGTTCGGGCAGCTACAGCAAGGACGAGCTGCTCTGGAGCGTCCGCGCTCTGTTCGCGGCTATGGCTGGTCGTCGCCCGCTCGTGGTCGTCTTCGACGACGTGCAGTGGGCCGAGCACGTCTTCCTCGACGTGATCGAGCATGTCGCCGATACCTCCGATCGCGTGCCGCTGCTGGTCGTGTGCGCCGCCCGGCCTGAGTTGCTCGACGAGCGGAGCGCATTCCTCGCGGGCTGCGCTCAGGCGAGCCGGATCGACCTGGCCGACCTGAGCCGGGCCGACGCGGCGGCGGTGATTGGCAACCTGGCCGGCGGCCTGCGTCTGCCGGCCAGCCTGGAGGACCGGATTCTGACCGCCGCTGGCGGGAACCCGCTATTCGTCGAGCAGATGATCGCTTCTCTCATCGACGCCGGGGTGATTTACGAGTCCGACACGGGGTGGGACATTGCAGCCGGTTACGAAGAGGTGATCGTCCCGCCGAGCGTCTCGTCCCTGCTCGCATCCCGCCTGGACCGGCTTCCTACGGCAGAGCGGGCAGTGCTGGAACGCGCGGCCGTTATCGGGCTGGACTTCCAGCCAGGGGCCATCGACGCTCTCAGCGCGGACGCTGAGGCGGCCGCGGACCTCGGGCCGGCTCTGTCCGCGCTCTGCGACAAGCGCCTGATCAGGGTGACCGATGCGGGCCGGGACGACCAGTACCAGTTCATTAACCTGCTGGTGCGGGACGCCGCCTACGACCACCTGCTGAAGCGGACGCGCGCACGGATGCACGAGCGGTTCGCCGACTGGCTACTGCGGGCTTCCGGCGACCGCGTAGCGGAGTTGGAGGAGATCATCGGCTACCACCTGGAGCAGTCGTTCCGATACCGGGCAGAGCTCGGGCCCGTTCACGAGCAGGCACGCTCGCTGGGCGATCGGGCCGCCCGGCACCTCGGCGTCGCCGGCGCCAAGGCGGTCGGCCACGGCGACATGCCGGCTGCCGCGAGCCTCTTCCAGCGTGCAGCTGCGCTGCTGGAGGAGGGTCACAAGGACCGGCCGCGCTTCCTCCTGCACGCCGGCGAGGCCCTGGGTGACACCGGCGACCTGGCGGCGGCGCAGGCGGCCCTCGACCAGGCGCTAGCAGGTGCTGCGAGGCTGCGGAACGACGCGATTGCCGAGGCGCGAGCTGCTGAGCTTGCTGGGCTGCAGCTTCGCTACACAACCGGTAGGGCGCAAGCGCACGACGGCGTGGTCACGCGGGCCGGCGAGCTGATCGCCGGACTGGAGGAAGCCGGGGACTACAGCGGGCTCGCCCGCGCCTGGCTCCTGCTGACCTTCGCGCACTGGACGGCAAACCAGTACGGCCGCGCGGCCGAGGCGGCGGACCGGATGATCCGGTACGCGACGCAGGCGGGAGACGATCTGACTGCACGGCGGTACGCCGGCTCGCTCGCGATGTCGGCGCTGTTCGGGCCGACACCGGTCGGCGAGGCGATCGCCTACTGTGAGAACGTGCTCGCCCGGGTCACCGACGACCGGAAGGCAACCGCCATCACCGAGGTGACGCTCGCCCATCTCGAGGCGATGCGAGGCAACTTCTCGGAAGGCAGGATTCGGTACCAGCGCAGCCGGGCGGTGCTGGAGGAATTCGGCTGGCGTCTCACCGCAGCCCTGACCTCACTCGACTCCGCGGTGGTGGAGATGCTCGCTGGCAATCTCGATGCGGCGGAAGCGGAGCTGCGCAAGGACTACCAGACCCTGGACCAGATGGGTGAGCGTAACTACATCTCCACGACGGCTGGCGTGCTCGCCGAGGTGCTGTATCGCCAGGGCCGATTGGCGGAAGCGGCTGAGTCTGCGCAGACCTGCCGTGAGCTGGCCTCCTCTGACGACGTGTCCTCGCAGTTCCTCTGGCGTTGCGTCGACGCGAAACTGCGCGCTCGGGACGGCGCGCACGAGCGCGCGGACGCGCTCATCGGTGAGGCCCTCGAGCTGATCGGCGATTCCGATTTCCTCGACCTGCAGGGCAACGGATTCATGGACCTCGCTGAAGTCTGTCGGCTGCGCGGCGACACCGGTCAGGCTCTCGACGCCCTGGCCCGCGCGTCGGAGTGCTTCGAAGCGAAGGGCAACATTGTGTCGGCCCAGTCGGCGGCCGCCGCCGCCGCGGACCTGCGAGCTACTGCTGGACGGCAGGCAAGCTAGCCACCCGCAGCTGCCTCGGTTACACAGCAGCGCGCACGGGGTCGGCCGGCAGCCGACCCGCCGCGAGCACCGACCAGTCCCCGTCCCGCACCGCGGCCAGGGCGGCGTCACCAAGAACGAGCCCCTGCTTGACCGCCATCGTGGCGGCCGTCAGGTCCTGCGTGTGGTGGCCCAGGACGATCGCGCCGACAACGCGTCCGCCGGCAAGGACAAGCCGCCGGTACGACGGGAGGCTGGCGTCCTCGACGACGACAGCTTCCTCTCCCGGGGCGGGCTCGAGCTGGCCGATGGCCGCCAGCTCGAGACCGACGCCCTTGAGGATCGTCGCCGGCACCTCGGCGACCAGAATCTCATCGCCGCCTAGGGCGTTGACCGCGGCCACCTCTGCCTGCTTGGCGGCAATCGGCCACAGTCCTAGGACCATGCCATTGTGCTCAGCGACGTCGCCGACAGCGAAGACTCCGGGAGCGCTGGTCTGCATCCGGTCGTCGACGAGCACACCGCGGCTGACCGCGAGGCCGGCCGCGGCGGCCAGGCCGACGTTGGGCCGGATGCCGACGGCTGCCAGGAAGACGTCGCACGGAACCGAGGTGCCGTCCGCCAGGACAAGTGTGGTGATCCGCTCTTCGCCCCGCAGCGCTGCCGCCTCGGCTCTGTAGCTGACCTCGATGCCCAGCTCGCTGAAATGTGCCTGCACCAGCTCGCTGCACCGCGCGGAGACCTGCCTGGCCAGCAGCCGCTCGCCGCGCTCCAGCACGGTCACGTCAAGCCCCAGCTCAAGGAGCGCGTAGGCGGCTTCGAGGCCGAGCAGTCCGGCGCCCGATACGACCGCTCGCCTGGCGCCGGTCTGCTGGACGTAGCTCCGGATCGCCATCGCGTCCGCAGCTTCCCGCATGACGAACGACCCCGGCGTCCCGAAGCCTTCTATCGGAGGGACGGCACTTGAACTGCCCATCGCCAGCACGAGCCGGTCGTAGTACAGCAGGTCGCCGGTCCCAAGCCGCACCTGCTGCGCGGACGGGTCGATCTGGGTGGCGACCGTGTTGAGCCAGGCAGTAATGCCGTGCTCGTCATACCAGGAATCGGTTAGCAAGTGGAGGCCCTGCATGGCCGACCGGCCGTAAACCAGCCGAGAGATGCCCATCCTGTTGTACAGCACCTGAGGCTCCCGGCCGACAAGGTGGATCTCGCAGTCCGGGTGGCCGCGGCGGAGGAAGTCTGCGGCGGTGACGCCAGCGATGCCGTTGCCGATGACCACGACCGACAGGATCGAGCGGTCGTAGCTGGCTGGCTGCTGGCCGGGGCCAGCAGGCCCGCCGGGCTCGGGCGTGAGCGAAACCTGCACGGGCCCGGATTGGAGCCGCGCGCAGCACGCCATCCGTGTGTTTGCCGCATAGCCGAGCCGTCGTAGCGTGTTCCGCTCGTCCTCGTCTGCCGGCGTCAGCCCGGCCATACCGTCGATGACCGCCACCGGGTCAGCGCCGCAGACGCCCATCCTGCAACCGGCCTCAATCTTCTGGCCGGCACGCTCGGCCGCCTCGAGCAGACTGGTGCCGATCTCGGCGTCGACCGGCACGTCATCGGGCAGGAAGCGCACCTGCACGCCGCTGCGGCTCGCCTTGTTTGCCAGTGCCCTGGCCGCCGCCCTGCCCACCTGGACGAGTGCGGGACCGCCTGACGACTCTTGCCTGAACCGGCGTCCGGCCGCGTAGGTGCGGGTCATCCAGATGATGGTGAGGGCCAGGACGACGGCCCGGATCGGCCAGCGAGCCCACGGAACGGATAGTCCGGTCACCGTCTGGAATGACTCAGCCAGCACGACGCCCGCGTACCAGTAGAAGATGTTGATGGCGACCGCCGGGAACAAGGCGGTGAGCATCGCGGAGGTAACTGGCAGCAGCGCGTCGATGAGGTAGAACGACGCAATGCTGCCGAGGAAGTACAGCGCCAGCCTCTCGTAGACGTGCGCGGTCGAGAGATCGGATTGCGAGACCAGCGTGAAGAAACCAAGCACGAAGCCGGGCAGGGCTGCCGCGAACAGTTTGCGGGGAGATACCCAGCTGCTGTCCGCGTCGTGCAAGTCGGCCTGGTAGGCGACCTGCGGCTTGAAGTCATAGCAGTTCTTCGTGCAGCCAACGCAAGGCTGGCAGTGACTGTTTGGCACAGTGATGAATGGCGTCTGCCCGTAAGCGCGCTGGAGCGGCAGCAGCGGGCAGATGCTGCTGCACCAGCCGCTCTTGCCCTTGATGAACAAGCCGGCCAGGAACGCGTTGACAATGACGAAGGCCAGCAGGATCCCGGTCGCCCGGCCGTTCGTATTGAACAGCGCGATCCGAGCGCTCGCGATCGCGAAGAACAGCACGAGTGCGATGATGTATCCGTACCGGCGGAGCAAGACGGGAGACGTGAATCCCCTGGTAATGCCGAGGACCCGGGGCGCCTGGTTCGCGGCGGCCAGCGGGCAGATGTTGCGCCACAGGCCAGGCGCCACGAAAAACACGATCGGCAGCAGCGGGACGACGACCTTGAAGAACGCGAACAAGGCGCCAGCCGGTCTAACAAACAGACCGATAACGAGCGCGATGTAAGCCAGCACGCTGACCACCCGGATGGCATGCCAGGCAGAGACCGGCAGGCGCCTGGGCAGCTCGGTGTAGTTGCGGAAGACTGGCTGTCCCGGCTTAGGGATGGGGCCCAGGAACACCGGGTTGCTGATCTGGGTAATGACGCCAGGGGATCGCGGCGGTTCGGGCTCCGGCTCGCGTTGCCCGGGAATCATTACCGGGGTCACTCGCGGTGCCATTCGCTCCGGCCGTACTCTGGCAACGCTTGGACGGGCGATAACCTCGATCTCGGTGTCGCCGAGTCGGACAACATCGCCGACCTCGAGGACGGCCCTGCCCTCGACCTGCCGACCGTTGACGAAGGTGCCGCTGCCGCTGCCGAGGTCCACCAGCGACAGCGCCACGGGGCTCGCGACCAGCTTGAGATGACGCGGTGCCACGGCCGCATCAGCCAGGACCGCGCCGTCGCAGTCACGCCCTACCTCGACGGCTCGGTCTATCGTGACGCGGCGAGCATCTCTGCCCGGCACCCGGATCTCGATGACGGCGGACTCGGCCATCACTGAGCTCTCGGGGCCGTCGCGCCTCGGCCTGCCTCAGCTCGCCGCAGCCGGCCCGCGAGAATCCGGCCGAGATCCATCAGCAGCCGCCGGCCGAGATCGGGATGCTCGGTGAACAGGTTGTCGAGGTCTTCCGGCGTCAATTCCGCCAAAACCGCCGACGTAAGCGCCCGGATGCTCATCGATCGGGGCTCGCCGTCGAAGAATGACACCTCGCCGACCATGCTGCCGGCTTCAAGCCGGCCAATTTGCCGTGGCCTGCTGAACCTGCTTTGCGGGGTGACGACTTCGAGTGTGCCTTCGAGAAGCAGATAGAGCGAGCCGCCGGCAGCGCCCGCCTCGAGCACACTCTGCCCGGCACCGAACCGCCGGGCCTGGGTGAATTCCAGGAATGTCGTCCACTCCGTCTCGGAGGCGTCTGGCAGCAGAACCTGCGCCGACTGCGCCAGGTCATGATCCTCCGGGTCGGCGGTCGGGTAATCGAAGAAGGACATCGGTCTCTGCCGCTGCCTCCCAACCTCGTCCCACCACTCCGCTGCAAGCGCGCGCAACACGGGCTCGCCGTCGACATGCTGCGCTGAAGACTACGAAGCTGTACTCATGAGTGAATCGGTGGAATTGCCTATACTGGCGTGCATCGCTACCTATCTTGAGCTGCCCGAACGTGACGACTCGAGGTCGGTGGTACCGGGGCTGGGGGGATCTCAGACCCAGTTGGCTTCTAGTGAGGTGCGCGCACTGCCGCGAGCCTGACCGAGCGGCAAGAATGGGTGTGCGAGCGCAGATGAGCCCGAAAATCTCGTCGATCACAAGTGACCCCGCATGTGGCTAGCGGCGCCCTCAGATGCCGCCGCGAAGGGCGCAGGACTGCTGGAGCGAGCTGACCAGGCCAGCGCGCTCAAATCGGCGCTGGCAGCGGTTATCAGCAGCTCACGAGGCCGAACGGTGCTGCTTCCCGGCGAGGCAGGGATCGGCAAGACGGCGCTGCTGCGCCAGTTCTGCGGTGGACTCGCCGGTTCAGTGCGTGTCTTGTGGGCAGTGTGCGATCCATTGTTCACGCCGCGAACGCTGGGCCCGCTGCTCGACCTGGCCGAGGCGATCGGCGGTGAGCTCGCGACGCTGGTCAGCGCCGGCGCAAGGCCCCATGACGTCGCCGCGGCCGTGCTGCGCGGGCTCGGGTCCGATAGGCCAGCTGTGGTGGTGGTCGAGGATGTGCACTGGGCGGACGAGGCGACTCTTGACGTGCTCCGGCTGCTCAGCCGCCGGGCCGAAGCGGTGGCCGTACTGTTCGTCCTCAGCTATCGCGATGATCAGCTGGACCGGTCGCACCCGTTGCGGGTGGTGCTAGGAGATCTTGCCGGGAACGGCCAGGTTAGCCGAGTCCAGCTGGCCGGTCTGTCATCAGCGTCGGTGGCGGAACTGGCGGTGCTGGCCGGGGTTGATCCAGCCGAGCTGCACAAGCGGACCGGCGGGAACCCGTTCTTCGTGACCGAGGTACTAGCGGCTGGGACCGGGCGGATCCCAGGGACGGTCCGGGACGCTGTCCTGGCGCGGGCGGCGAGGCTTAGCCCGCATGCTCTTGAGGTGCTGGATGTGACCGCGGTGGTGCCGGGGCGGGCCGAGGTGTGGCTCGCGGAGGCACTGGCCCCCGCTGCGGCGGGCGGCCTGGATGAATGCCTGGCGTCGGGGATGCTAGTGGCGCAGGACGACTGGCTGGCATTCCGGCACGAGATCGCGCGGCAGGTGATAGAGGAATCTCTGCCGCCGGGCCGCCGAGCGGCCCTGCACCGGGGCGTCCTAGCCGCGCTGGCGGAGCGTGCCGGAGAGCCGGATCTGGCACGGCTGGCGCATCATGCCGAGGGAGCCTCGGACAGCGATGCGATGCTGCGGTACGTGCCCGCCGCGGCCGAGCGTGCAGCCGCGTCCGGCGCGCATCGGGAAGCGGCACGCTTGTACGCTCGGGCTCTACGTGCCGGGAACCGCCTCGCGCCGGCCGAGCGGGTCGGGCTGCTGGAGGCGCTCGCCGGCGAAGGCTATGTCACGGGCCGGGGCCAGGAGGCGACCGCGGCGTTGCAGGAGGCGCTGGCGATCTACCGGACCGGCGCGGATCTGGCAGGACAGGGCCGGGTGCTGCGGCAGCTCGGGAAGCAGCTGGGCCTGGATGGCCGGCTCGAGGAGTCAAGGGCGGTGCTACAGGAGGCGGTGGCCTTGCTCGAGCAGGCCCCGCTGGGAGCCGAGCTGGCGCTTACCTATGCGACGCTGGCGACCAACTACGCACTAAGTGATGACGCCGAGGCGATGCGGTGGGGCCGCAAGGGTATCGCGCTTGCCGAGGAAACCGGCTGCACGGACGCGCTGATCTACGCACTGAATACCGTCGGAACCATTGAATTGCGGCAGGGCGCTCCGGGCGGCCTGACAAAGCTGGAGCACAGCCGCGACCTGGCTGAGCAGTGCGGGGATGAGGTCGGTGTCGGACGGGCTTACCTTCATCTCGGGCTGGTATTTTCCGCACGCCGTGACTGGGTGCTCGCTGATCGCTATCTAGGGCTGGGCACCGCCCACTGCCGCGATCACGGGCTAGAGCCCTGGCTGCGATGGCTCACCGCAATGCGGGCAGAGGCCGAGCTAGCGAGGGGGCGCTGGAACGACGCAGCCGACATCGCGGCGGACGTGCTGGCCTCGACCTTTCCAGACGGGTTCAACCATGCGCGCTGCACGGCGCTCGTGGTGCTGGCGAGGGTGCGGGCTCGGCGCGGCGAGGTTGGGTACCGGCCGATTCTGGACGAGGCAGCGCAGATGGTCAAGTCCGTGACGATCCCGCAGGCCCACTCGCTAGTCGGCGCCGCGCGCGCGGAAGCCGCATGGCTAGAAGGAGCACTACCGGAAGCGATCGGCGCTGAGACGGAGCGCGCCTGGATGCTCGAACTGGAAGGCGTTCCCTTCTTTGGTGGTGAGCTTGCATGCTGGCGCTGGCGGGCCGGGCTGGCCAGCGGCGATCCGGGGCGATTGGCCGAGCCGTACCTGTTGGAGGTGACCGGCGATGCCGAGAGGGCCGCGCGGTGGTGGCTGGACAGGGAATGCCGGTATGAGGCAGCGCTGGTGCTTGCCAGCTCTGGCAACGTCCAGGCGCTGCACCGAGCGCTAGATCTCCTGCGCGAGCTCGGTACCCTGCCCGCTGTAGCGGTTGTGGCGAAGCGGCTGCGTGCCCTGGGCGAGCAGCGGGTGCCGCGCGGGCCGCGCCCTGGCACTTCCGCCAATTCGCTCGGCCTGACCCAACGGGAGGCCGACGTGCTCGAATTGCTGACTACCGGGCTGAGCAACGCCGAGATCGCCACGCGGCTGGTGGTTTCCGTTCGGACCATCGACCATCACGTGTCGGCCATCTTGCGCAAGCTCGGGGTGCGCAGCCGCAGCGCAGCGATCGCCGAAACTGCCAGGCTTCGCCGCGTCGGCCTCCTATGAGGCGGCACCTGGTCGCCGAGCGGGGGCCTGATGGCCCGGAGCTGCCGCCGGGCTACAGTGATGCTCGGCTGGGGCGGGGGTAACCGGGGCGGGGGTAGACGGAGAGGGGTTGCTGGCACTGAAGTCTGCTGATGACGGGGACGCGTGGCGCGAACGTCTCGCTCGGGCCGAAAACGACACCGCCGACGAGCAAGTGTCGGTGCAGGAGTCACCGTGGCCGACCGGGGACTACGGCTTCGTCGTCGCGGCCTGCCGGCTGCCGGTTGACCTGGTCCAGGGTCCGGACGGGGAGGCCGAGTGGCGGCCGAGCCCTGGCGGCCTGGTCAGCGCGCTGGAGCCTGTGATGCGCGAGACCGGCGGTGCGTGGATCGGCTGGTCCGGCGCAGCCGGTGACCCGCCCGACCCGTTCGAGGTCGCCGGCATGCATCTGGTGGGCGTTGGCCTGTCAGCCGACGAAGTCCGCGACTTCTACGAGGGATTCTCCAACGCCACGCTCTGGCCTCTGTATCACGACGTGATCGCCCCGCCAGAGTTCCGGCGGCCGTGGTGGGACGCCTACGTGCGCGTCAACCAGCGATTCGCGAACGCCGTCGCGGAGCAGGCAGCGATCGGCGCGACGGTATGGGTGAATGACTACCAGCTCCAGCTGGTACCGAGGATGCTTCGTGAACAGCGCAGCGACCTGCGGATCGGCGTCTTCATCCATATCCCGTTCCCTGGCTATGAGATCTTCGCCCAGCTGCCGTGGCGCCGGCAGGTCATCACTGGCCTGCTCGGCGCGGACCTGCTCGGGTTCCAGCGTCACGGCGACGCGGCCAACTTCCTGCGCGCCTGCCGGCAGGCGGCCGGCATGGTGACCAACGGCTCGATCGTGCGAGTACCCGCGGGCAAGCAGGCCGCTCCCCCGCAGGCCGCTGCCGAACTGCCGGACGGCACGCGCGGTAACCGGCGGCTGCTACCAGGAACCCGGCCGGTACAGACCGCGACACTGCCGATCTCGATCGACTCGGCTGGCTTTGCCGAGCTCGTCCGCAAGGACGAGGTGCGACAGCGGTCGCGGGAGATCCGGCAGGCGCTCGGCGAGCCGGATGTCGTGCTGCTCGGCATCGACCGGTTGGACTACACCAAGGGCATCCTGCATCGCCTGATCGCCTATGGCGAGCTGCTCAGTGAAGGCCGATTCGGGTCGCTCCAGACGGCGCTTGTCCTGGTGGCCAGCCCGAGCCGGGAGCGGGTCGAGCAGTACCGGCTGCTGCGCGACGAGGTCGAGGTCACGGTCGGCCGGATCAACGGAGACCACGCCGAGCTCGGCAGCCCTCCGATTCACTACCTGCACCAGACCTATCCCGCCGACGAGATGGCTGCCTTGTACCTCGCCGCCGACGTCATGCTGGTGACGTCGCTGCGAGACGGCATGAACCTGGTGGCCAAGGAGTACGTCGCCTGCCGGGACGACGAGACCGGCGCGCTCGTGTTGAGTGAGTTCACCGGCGCGGCCGACGAGCTCAGCGGCGCGGTCCTGGTCAACCCGCACGACATCGAGGGCATGAAGGATGCCATCCTGCGCGCGGCTACCGTTCCGCCGGCCGAGGCCAGGCGGCGGATGCGCCCGATGCGCCGCCGGGTTCGTGAATTCGACGTCAACCGCTGGGCGGCCTCGTTCCTGGACGCCCTTAAGCGAGCGTCGCAGGCGGGCTGAGGCGTCGCCGGCGGCCTGACTGGCACCGGGCCGCGGCCCGGCTGCCGACCCCACCTCAAGTAGCATGCCGGACGTGCGTTTTGGCATCATCATCCTGGCTGACCAGCGCTGGCAGGACTCGGCCCGGCGGTGGCGGCTCGCTGAGGACTATGGCTTCGATCACGCCTGGACCTACGACCACCTCGGCTGGCGCTCGCTCGTTGACGGGCCGTGGTTCGATGCGGTCCCCACGCTCACGGCAGCTGCCATGGTGACCTCCCGGATCGCGCTGGGCACGCTGGTCGCATCGCCGAACTTCCGGCATCCGGTGAGTTTCGCCCGCCAGCTGACGGCGCTGGACGACATCAGCGGCGGCCGGCTCGTGCTAGGCCTCGGCGCGGGTGCTGGCGGCACGAGCTTTGACACCAGGGTGCTCGGCGAGGCCGCGCTCACGGCCCGTCAGCGCGTCGACAGGTTCGCCGAATTCGCCGAGCTGCTCGACCTGCTGCTGCGCACCGACCATGTCACGTGGACGGGTCACTACTACCGCGCGGTTGACGCGCGGAACCTGCCGGGCTGCCTCCAGCAGCCCCGCGTCCCGTTCGTCATGGCGGCGAACGGGCCGTGCTCGATCGCGCTGGCGGCCAGGCTCGGCGATGGCTGGGTGACGACGGGCCGCCAGACCGACGACCTGGCGGCGTGGTGGCGAGGCGTCGGCGACGGACTGCGCCGGCTTGATGACGCGCTGACCGAGGCCGGACGCGATCCCGCCGCGGTGCCGAAGTACTTGTCGCTGGACGCGGCCGGCGTCTACGCGCTGTCCAGCGCCGAGTATCTGGCGGACGCCGCCGGCCGGGCGGGTGACCTTGGCTTCACCGACGTCATCACGCACTGGCCGCGCCCGGACGGCCCGTACGCCGGGCAGGAATCCGTGCTGGAGGCCGCCGCTGCGCAGCTGCTGCCCGGCTCGGCCGGACCCGGCGTCAGCCCACAAACAGAGACAGCGTGTCCGCCACGCAGGCGGCCTTCTCCTGGCCGTCGATCTCGATCCGCATCCGGATCGACGCGAGCGACCCGAGATGGTTCTGCTTGACGTCTGTCAGCGTCGCCTCGGCGCGGATCGACGAGCCTGTCAGCACGGGGGAGGGGAAGCGAACCCGGTCCAGTCCGTAGTTGATGCCCATGGTCAGCTTCTCCACGCGGAAGATCTCCATCGACAGGACCGGCAGCAGCGACACGGTGAGGTAGCCGTGCGCGATCGTGCCGCCGAACGGACCGCTGGCGGCGCGGTCGACATCGACGTGGATCCACTGATGGTCGCCGGTCGCGTCGGCGAACGCGTTCACCTGCTCCTGGGTGATCTTGTGCCAGTCGCTGAAGCCCAGGCTCTCGCCCTTGGCCGCGACGAACTCCTCCAGGCTCGCAAAGGTGCGCATGCCGTCTACCTCCGTGCTCCGCGGCCGCCAGTTCGGGCCTCGATGATCAGGACAATAGCGCTCCTTACCTCGATCGTGACGTGACTGGGCTGATCGGCGTCCCGGCTGCCCCCTCGACAGCCCGGACGCCGTACGCAGGTGTGGCGAGCAGAGGCATGGATTGCAGCCACACCGACCCTGGGCCGGATAGCACGGCGAAATGACGGGCGTCATGGCCAGACTGACTCGCGGTGGATTCGGAAAGCTCGGCCATCTGCACGGCGACCGATGCCTCGGACATGCCGATGTGCCAGGGATGCGTGCGCAAGGAGGTGCCCGCGGCCAGATCACGCCGGACGACATCGCCAGACAGCTCGACCCAGGCGCGGCCGCAGCCGCCTATGCGCCGCAGGATGAACTCCCCGGCGGCTACGTTGCCAGCGCGCAGCGGGTGCCAGAAGCCGGTGGTGACCTCGATCCCGGGTGTGCCCGCCAGGAACCCGCGGCGGTGTACCAGGTACTCGTGCTCTGGCATTATCTCCAGGCACAGGATGCTGCCGGGCAGCCTTGAAGCAAAGGCGATGGTCCCCGCCGAGTCCTTCGCGGTGTAAGCGCTCAGGTCAGCCGGCCCGGCAGCCATCTGAATGGAGTCGGTCATCCAGGCGAATTCAGCAGTCTCCGCGATGATGCTCTCGCCTGGCTCAAGGGAGATGGACAGCACTGGCTGCGTCGACCCGAGCAGCTCGTTGTGCACTGGCATCTCCCTGCCCCTGTCCCGCTGATGACAAGCCCCGCCACCGTTCTACCCGCGGCGCAATGCCGGCCGAATCACGGTAACCATGTAATTCCTGGGCAGGGTGCGAAGGCGCGAGCTATAACAACGACGCTGTGCGCGCTTGGCTAGGACGGTGCGTGGGCGCTCGCGTGCGGCGCCGCGCCGGTGAGCCCGCGCTCCATGGCGAATCTCGCCGCTTCCACCCGCCCGCTCAGCCCGAGATTGCGGTAGATGGTCGCCAGATGCCGTTCTACGGTCGCGGTGCTCAGCACTAGCTCGGCCGCGATCTGCTTGTTGCTGAGGCCGGCGGCGAGCAGCCGCAGCACGTCGGCTTGCCGGCTGGTGATGCTGCCCGGCCGGCTCCCGCTGGCCGCCGCTGCGCCCGTGCCTGATGCGCCTGAGCCGGGCGCTGGCGCGGCCATAAGTTCCGCGAGCGCAACCTCGGCCTCGGCACGACGCTGCGCGTTCCCGATATCAGTTGCGAGTGCGTGTGCGGCCCGCAGCTGGCGAAGCGCCTCGTCGTGCTCGCCGGTCTGCTCGCAGACGCGGCCGAGTCCGATCATCGACTCGACGGCATCGTGCGGGTGCCCGCCTGTAAGTGACGCGGCGATGGCGGCCCGGAAATGCTCCGCTGCCTGCCCGAAGGCCATGCGTTGCACGGCCAGCGCGCCCTGGTTGCAGCGGATGGTGCCGATCAGCTGCGGGTTGCCAGCGGCCAGGCCGGCACTCTCGCGCAGCACCCGGTCCGCGGCGTCCCACTGGCTCGTCCTGATCAGCACGTCGGCGAGGTTGGCCAGGCCGATCGCGATCGACCGCGGCTCGCCGAGCTCGCGCTTGATGGCCAGCGCCTGCTCGAACAGCTCCTGGGCCCGGCGCAGGTCGCCATCGTCCAGCTCGAGCAAGGCAATGTTGTTGATCGCGACGGACACGCCGCGGCGGTCACCCAGCCGGGCCCGCAGGTCCATCGCGGTCTGAAAGCCCTGCCGGGCATCGTCGTGGTGTCCGAGGTAGCGGTGCGCGGAGCCGAGCACGGTGGCGGCCAGCGCCATCCGCTCGGTCAGGCCGAGCGGCTCGAAGATCGCCAGCGCGGCTTCCGCGTGCCGGACCGCGGCCGCGTAGTCTCCGTTCTCAGCCGCCAGTACCGCAGACGAGCACAGCGCGCGGCCCGTGCGCTCGTCGTGGCGCTCGCCGGCCAGCGCGAGGAATCGGGCCAGCCAGTTGCGGCCAACCGCGAGGCGGCCGCTGACCAGCCACCAGCGCCACAACGCGGCGCTGATGTCGAGGCCCAGGTCGACCTCGGCGTGCTCGTCGGCCCACGACAGCGCCATGTCCAGGTCGGCAACGGCCGCCTCGAGGCGGGCTGTCCAGTCGGCCGCGTCGGCGCCACCGAGGCCCGGCTCGCTGCCCGCCGCGATCCCGGCGAAATGCAGCGCGTGCCGCTGCCAGGTCACCGGGCCGTCGCCGGTCTTGGCCAGCTGGAGTCCCGCGAAGGTCCGGATCGTCTCCAGCATGCTGAACTGGTTGTGCTCGCTGCCGCGGGTGACCACGAGCCAGGATGAGTCGACGAGCAGGCGCATCGTGGCAGCGGCCGTCTGCGCGTCGATGTTCAGGACGGCCTGGACGTCGCCGGTGCGGAACGAGGCGGCGAAGACGCTGAGCGTCGCCAGGCGCCGCTGCTGCTCGGGGCTGAGCAGGTCGTAGCTCACCCGGAGCACGTCGGCCAGTCGACGGCCGCCACGCTGGCCGACCTGAGCCGGGTCGGAGTCAAGCAGGACGGCACGCTGCTGGAGTATTTCCCGGATCGATAGCGTGCCGACCCAGCCGGCGATCAGCTCGATGGCCAGCGGGAGGCCGTCGAGCCGACGGCACAGCTCGGCGATGGCGTGCGGCGCGACGTCGGTGGCACGGAAGTCGGGCAGGCGCTCGCTCGCCCTGGCCATGAAGAGCTGCACAGCGTCGGATGCGGCGATGTCCGATGCGCCGGCGGCCACCGAGGGGCAGTCCAGCGGCGGCAACGTCCAGCACACCTCGCCGGCGACTCCGAGTACAACTCGGCTGGTGACGACGATCCTGATCGAGGGCACCGTCGCGAGCAACTGGCCGATGAGCTCGGCCACCTGGCCGGCGAGGCGCTCGGCGCCGTCGAGCAGCAGCAGCCTGGGCGTCGCGGCGAGCGCCGCTGCCAGCGACTCGGCCAGCGGCATGCCCGCCTGGTCGGCGACCTGAAGGCGGGACGCCAAGGCGGACGCGAGCGACCGCGGGTAACGGATCTGCTCCAGAGGCACGAAGACAACGTCGAAGTCGGCGAAGCTGCGGCTGAGCACTTCGGCAGCCAGCCTGGTCTTGCCAGCCCCGCCCGGCCCGATAAGCGTGACCAGTCGAGACTGCCGGATGAGCTGGCCGAGTTCGGCCAGCTCCCGCGCCCGGCCGACGAAACTGGTCTGCGCGACCGGCAGCGCGTCGATCCCGCTGGTGCGCTGGCTGGTAGCTGCGAGGTCGGCCTCGAGCGCGGCGATCGCGGTGGCGGCCCGCACGGTGAGCCGGGTGCGGCCAGACTCCCACCGGTTGACGCTAGCGAAGGACACGCCAAGCCGGCGGGCCAGCTGCTCCTGGCTGAGCCCGAGGCTGCTGCGCAGGAGACGAAGCCGCGCCGCAACCGAATCCGCGTCGTGCGGCTCGCTCACGGCATGCAGCCTACGGGAGTTCACCCGCTTGGGCATACAGCACGCTTGCGGGCCTAGATGGTGCCAAACAACCTATCGCCGGCGTCGCCGAGGCCCGGCACGATGTAGCCCTTGTCGTTGAGCCGGGAGTCCAGTGCGCCGGTCACGATGCGCACCGGCATCGCGCCCTCCGGGAACGCGTCGGCGATCCTGGCCAGTCCTTCGGGCGCGGCCAGCAGGATGACTCCCGTGACGGCGGCCGCGTTCCGGTTTTGCAGCAAGCGGATGACGGTCTCCATCGAGCCGCCGGTGGCAAGCATCGGGTCCAGGATGAAGGCATGCCGCCCAGTGAGGTCGGCAGGCAGCCGGGTCGCGTACGTGGAAGCGATGAGCGTGTCCTCGTCGCGGGCCAGCCCGACGAAGCCGATGTCGGCCTTGGGCAGGAGCCGCGCCATCCCGTCGAGCATGCCGATGCCAGCCCGCAGGATCGGCACGAGCAGCGGTACGGGCCGGGCAAGCTTGACCCCGGTCGCGACGTCGACGGGTGTCTGGACCTGGACCGGCTCGACGTTGATGGTGCGGGTGGCCTCGTAACCGAGCAGGGTGACGAGCTCATCGCACAGCTGCCGGAAGGCTGGCGTGTCGGTATTGATATCGCGCAGCATGGTGAGTTTGTGCGCGACAAGCGGGTGATCGACAACGGTCGTCTGCATTCTCGGTAGTGTGCCAGCCCGCGCGCGCTGTGGCCTGCGCCTCGCGCGGTGCGGCGCGACGGCACATCGCAGCCGACTCGAGTCAGCGGCCGCGCTCGGCGGCGTGCGCCGCCAGTTGCTGCTCGGCCGTGCGGACGCTGCCGGTACCGAACGCTTGCTCGATCGCGCCGAGCAGAGCGCACTGAGCGCTGGCGACAGAGTCGGCGCCGGCCCGGATCTGCGCGGTGGTCCAGGCGCGCCCGTTGATCTCGTAGCTGCCCTGGCCGCCGCGAAGCAGTGCAGGCCCGCCGTCGGCGCCTGTGCCCCATGCGTCGTGGACGAGCCGGTTGCGGTGATGGTTGGCCTCCCGGCAGGCGCGCAGCGCCGCCCGGATCGTCCCGCGCTGCGCCTCGCTCAGGTCGTCCCGGTGGCGCGTGATGGCGTCGCAGCTCTCGATCAGCCAGTAGGTCTCCTGCGCGGCCGCGACGAGCGCGGCGTAACTGCCGCCCACCAGGACGCAGAACGCCATCCGGAGGGCGATCTCCATCACGGCGGCTAGCTCGACAAGCTGGCCGAGCGCGGCGTACCGCGCGTCCTCGGGTGGCAGGTCGGCTGGCTGAGTCATAACCGGCAGCTTAGGGCCTTCGGCCTTGCCGGCATCCTGGGTGCGCAGCCGATCGAAACTATGTTCTACTAGCAGGATGAGCGCAGTCATCCGTCCGGACTGGTGGTGCTATCCGCTCCAGTGCCCTGCGGGGCATTCATGGGCGCCGGGGCGCGTCACGGTCGGCTGGATGCCCTGCGACTGTCCCAACGCGGTGTCCAACCAAGTCCTCGGCCATCTGTGGGTCCGGTGTCGCGCTGACGGGTGCCCTTCGATCTGGTACCGCCCGCGACACGCGGCAACGGAGGTGCAGTTATGGCGCAGATCTGCCGGCACCCCAGAATGCATGCGCCCTGCGCTGGCTCAGGCTTAGCGCACTGAGAGGTCGGTATCTAGCTAGACTAGACCTAGTCGCGTGGTAGACTCGTGATCATGGCGGTTACTTACAACGTGTACGAGGCCAAAACGCACTTGTCGCAATTGCTCGATCGCGCTGCGGCAGGCGAGGAGATCGTGATCGCCCGGGCCGGTCGTCCGGTAGCCCGATTGGTCGCCGTGACTGGGACCCGTCAGCAGCGCCGCACGCCGGGAGGGTGGCGCGGCCGGGTCAGGATCGCGGAGGACTTCGACCAGCTGCCGGACGACATCGAGGCGGCCTTCCGCGGAGACTCCTCGTGAGGTTGCTCCTCGATACCCACGCGCTCTTGTGGTGGCTCGCGGACGACGAACTTGCACCCCAGGCACGCGACAAGATCGCGGACCCTGGCAACTCGGTCGCTGTCTCGGCCGCCAGCGCCTGGGAGATCTCGATCAAGAAGGCGCTGGGCAAGCTTTCGGCACCCGACGACATCGTGGAGCAGATCCGCGCCAATGACTTCTCGTCTTTGCCGATCGACATGAACCACGCGCTAGCGGCCGGACACCTGCCCCGGCATCACGAGGATCCATTCGATCGGATGCTGATTGCGCAGGCACAGATCGAGAGGCTGACCATTGTGACGCGCGACAAGCGATTCACCGACTACGACGTCGCAGTCATGCCCGCCTAGAGCCTTCGCCCGGTCCTCACGGTGAGTCGAATCCGGGTAGCCCGGCAGCTACCAGGTCGGTCGGGACGACCTCGGTCAGGTTCAGGAATTGCTCGGCATCAGGCTCTGGCATTGCCATCGCGCTGGCGCTCGGCGCGGGACGCGGCCGCCG
>DASXKI010000418.1:0-4218 GCA_036496945.1 Streptosporangiaceae bacterium
ACCTCTAGCGATTCCTTCGCCTCGCCCGTGCTCTTTTTCGCGGCGACCGCGTCGCCGAGCATGACGAGGCAGAACGGGCAGCCGGTCGAGATGGTGTCGGGGTCGGTACCGAGCGCCTCGTCGATCCGCTCGGTGTTGATCCGCTTGCCGATCCGCTCCTCCATCCACATCCGGGCGCCGCCCGCCCCGCAGCAGAAGCCGCGCTCCTTGCACCGGTGCATCTCCTGGGACTGCACGCCGGGCACCTGCTCCATGATCTCCCGCGGCGGGGTGAAGATCCGGTTGTGCCGGCCGAGGAAACACGGGTCGTGATAGGTGATCTTCTCCTCGATCGGAGTGACAGGGGTCAGCTTGCCGTCGGCCACCAGCTGGGCGAGCAGCTGTGTGTGGTGTATCACCTCGTAGTTGCCCCCGAGCTGCGGGTACTCGCGCGCGATGGTGTTGAAGCAGTGCGGGCAGCTGGCGATGATCTTACGGGCGCCCGCTTCGTTGAGGGTCTCGATGTTCTGCTGGGCCAGCATGCTGTAGACGAACTCATTGCCCATCCGCCTGGCCGGGTCTCCCGTGCACGACTCGGCCGGGCCGAGCACGGCAAAGCTGACCCCGGCGGTGTGCAGCAGCTGTGCGATCGCCTTGGTGGTCTTCTTTGCCCGGTCCTCTAGTGCGCCGGCGCAGCCGACCCAGAACAGGTACTCGACGTCGTCGCCAATCCGCCCGTCAACGACGGGCACCTCGAAGTCGAGCTCGGTGATCCACTCGGTGCGCTTGTTCTCGCCCATGCCCCAGGGGTTGCCCTTGTTCTCCAGGTTCTTGAGCATGGTGGCCGCCTCGGGCGGGAACGCGGACTCGACCAGCACCTGGTGCCGGCGCATCCCGGTGATGTGGTCGATGTGCTCGATGTCGACCGGGCACTCCTCGACACAGGCGCCGCAGTTCGTGCACGACCACAGCTCGTCCGGGTGGATGACGCCGTTTGCCTCGGCGTCGCCTACGATCGGCCGCTCCGCCTCGGCACGGACGGACTCCGGCAGCGCCGCGCGCTCCTCGTCTGAGCTAGCCAGCAGGTAGGGCGCCTTGGCGAACGCGTGGTCGCGCAGCTCGAGGATGATCATCTTCGGCGAGAGCGGCTTGTCGGTGGCCCACGCCGGGCACTGCGACTGGCAGCGGCCGCACTCGGTGCAGGTGGCCAGGTCAAGCATGCCCTTCCAGCTCAGGTCCTCGATCTTGCCGATGCCGAAGACGTCCTCGTCGGGGTCGGCCTCCTCGAAGTCGAGGACCTTGCCGTTCGAGCGCATCGGCTGGAGCGGGCCGAGGCCGTTAGGCCGGCGGGCGAACAGCACGTTGACCGGGGCGATCACGATGTGCAGGTGCTTGGAGTAGGTCACGAAGACGCCGAAGGCCAGGATGACCGCCAGCTGGAGCAGAATGAAGGTGGTCTCGATGCCCTTGTTGGCCGCTCCCAGCGGGTGCAGCCAGTGGCCGACGATTTCCGAGGCGAACGCGCCCTGCGGATAGGGGAAGTCGCCGGTGTTGATCTGGGCGCCCCGGTAGATCAGCAAGGTGGCGATGACCAGGAAGATGCCGAACAACACGACCCACGCGGCACCGGTATGCGAGCCCGAGAAGCGCGACTTGCGGCCCTCGCGCTTGGGGTCAGATGTCAGCCGGATGATCGCGAACGTGATGATCCCCGCCAGGACCGCCACGGCGAACAGGTCCTCGATGAAGCCGACCCACGCCCACGTCCCGATCAGCGGGATGGCGAAGTGCTTGCTGAACAGCGCGCCATAGGCCTCGATGATCGTCAGGATCAAGACGATGAAGCCCCAGAAGGTCAGCGCGTGCGCGATACCTGGCACCGTCCACTGGAGCAGCTTCCGCTGCCCGATCACCTGGGTGACCTGCGTCTCAGCGCCCTCTGCCGGGTGCTCGCGGAGCGCCTCGACCCGCTCGGGCGCCGGCTGGCCGGTCCGGCCCAGCTTGAGGAGCCACCAGAGGCGGCGACCCGCGATCGCGCCTGCGGCGACCGTCAGGGCGAGTCCGATGATGATGCGCAGCGCCAAGGCGACCTCCTGATATGGCAATGAGTGACAGCGTAACGCCGCATCCCTGGCAACTTGCGATCACCGGGCGACTCGGGCGCCAGGGCGGGCTCGCGCGGTCTGCCGCGATGGCGGTCAGGCCACGGCGGTTAGCCTGTGACGAGCGCTGGGCCACCCGTTGCGAGCCAGCGCCCGCCGGGGTCGACGATCCGGCCGGCGGAGTCCTGTCGGCGCGCCGGACCGCCTAGCGCTGCGACGCCGGCCGCGGCGGCGTAGCCGGTCCCGTGGCGAGACCGGGGCAATCTCCCTTCCGAGTGCATAGGCTGACCGGACACCCGACCGGATACCAGGAGCTGACCCGTGACCGCCAGCCCAGATGCCGAGCCCACTGCCGGGCTCATGGCGTCCGAGCCCGCCGTGCCGGAGCGCGCGCGGGCCTGGTGGCCAGCGCTGCGCTACTGCGGAGGCGTCTTCCTGGTTGTGCGCGTCGCGCTTTTCCTGCTGGGGGCCGCAGCGTGGGCCCTGGGTAACGAGCACGCGTCCGTCGCGCCGAACGGGTCAGTGCCAACCCTGACCAACGGCTGGCATAACGCGATCACCGGATGGGACAAGCAGGACTCGCTGTGGTTCCTGCACATTGCCCAGCACGGCTACAGCGATAAGGACAACAGCGGCGCGTTCTACCCCGCGTATCCGATGCTCATCCGCGTGGTCGGCTTCCTCTGCCTGGGTCACCTGCTGCTTGCGGCGTACATCGTCTCCAGCGGCGCGCTGCTCGCGGCGCTGCTGGTGCTGTACCGCCTGACCGAGCGGGAGACCGACACGGCCACCGCGCGACGCGCTGTGCTCTACCTGTCGATCTTCCCGACGGCGTTTTTCCTGTTCGATACCTACTCCGAGGCGCTCTTCCTGCTCGCGGTGGTCGGCGCAATCGCGCTGGCCCGGCGGGGACGCTGGGGATGGGCCGGTGTTGTCGGGATCGGCGCGACCCTCACCAGGGCCATCGGCGTTGTCCTCGTCGTCGCTCTGGTCGTGGAGGCCATCCACCAGACAGTCGAGGACCTACGCGCCGGCCGGATCCGCCCGTCCGGGCGATTGAGGTCGCTGGCAACTCCGGCGGGCCGGCTAGGGGCGAGTGTCCTGCCGCTCGCTGGTGTGGGCGGTTACCTGCTGTACTGGCAGCTGAGATTCCACGACTGGCACCGCCCGATCGCTATCGAGCGAGCTTCCTGGGGTCGCACCTTCAGCGCGCCGTGGCACACCCTGTGGCAGGGCTGGAGCCTGGCATGGCGGTACGGATCCAGCAGCGGGGGTGGCTGGTGGATGCTCGATTTCGTGCTGGTCGCGGCCGCGCTCGCGCTCGGCGTCTGGGTGGCAGTGCGGACGCGCCCGGTCTACGCCGCCTACACCTGGGGCAGCTTGCTGTTTTTCCTGTGCACTGCCTGGCCGCAGCGTCCGCTCATGAGCGACCCGCGCTTCCTGCTGGCGATCTTCCCCTTGTTCTGGGCGCTGGCGCGACTCGGCCGGCGGCCTGGCGGACATGAGGCCGTTGTCGCCTTGTCAGCCGCCTCCATGGCTATCGTCGGTTGGCTCTTTCTCACCACGACCCTGGTCTTCTAGCCGGACCGGTGTGACCAGGCGGCCGAGCCTGTTAGCCCGCCCGGCGGAACACATAGACGCCGTCGCTGACGTAGATCTGCCGGTATTTCGCGTGCGCG
This sequence comes from Streptosporangiaceae bacterium, assembly GCA_036496945.1. GTDB lineage: Bacteria > Actinomycetota > Actinomycetes > Streptosporangiales > Streptosporangiaceae > JAJYUU01. The sequence continues at coordinate 3,761 of DASXKI010000418.1, forward strand.
ATGTCCTCGGCAAAGGTCAGGACGTTCGCGGGCGGCGGCTGCCAGTCGGTGCTATCGGTGTCGAAGACGACGTACTGGGTCGACGGGTTCGTGCCGAAGTTGCCGAGCCAGTAGGTATCGGTCCGCGCGCCAAGCGGCGCGAGCAAGTCAAGGTCGGTGGCGACGCTTGCGCCGTCTGGTACCAGCGCCATGGCCCTGTTCGCGGCAGCGACGTGCGGGCCGAGGGTGTAGGTGGCCGGGCTCCACAGCGAGCTCAGCGGGAACTGAAAAGCGAGCGCCGCGCAGATCGCCAGCATCGCAGCCGCGCCGTAGTGCCCGAAGGCATGGCCCAGCCAGCGTGGTACGCGCCGGTCCACCTCGGTGTCGGCGCGGCGCTCGCTGCGCCTGGCCCGGATCCGGGCCATGCCATCGATGGCAGCGAGGAAGACGATAGGCATCACCGTGGCGTTGTAGTGCCA
>DASXKI010000419.1:0-11085 GCA_036496945.1 Streptosporangiaceae bacterium
CCCGCAGGTGCCCGGCTCGCTGGAGTCCGTGCTCAACAACCTCGAGGCCGACCACGGCTACCTGCTCGAGGGCGGTGTCTTCACCCCGGACCTCATCGAGACCTGGCTGGACTACAAGCGGACCAACGAGATCGACGCGATCCGGCTGCGCCCGCACCCGCACGAGTTCGAGCTGTACTACGACGTCTGATCCGCCCTTCTGATCTGTACTGGCATCCCGGGTGGCCGGGTGCGGCAGCGGCCGCACCCGGCCATCTGCCTTTCGAGGCCAGCGGCGGTATGCGCGGCAGGATCTAGTTGATGCCGTGCCATCCCTCTTGCCTGCTCCTGAGGCGTCCTGTCACACTTTGGCGCGACAGTTACTCAGGGGCCCGCTGAGCGGGCAGAAAGTAGGAGCGGATGTCCAAGTTCTGGCGAGTGGTGGCGCCGGTCGTGGCCGCCGGGGGTCTGGTCGCGGCGGGGGCGGTCCCCGCGGCGTCGGCCAGCCCGGCAGCGACCAGTATCACAATCAGCGCGACGTCGCCCCACTTCCCTGGCGCGAGCAACGGCAAGGTCGATGGCTATGCCCTGGTCGTGTTCAGGGCCGGCGGCGGTCTGAACACGGCCACGATCAGCGGCACCGTGGCGACGTCGAACACCGGCGACACAGCCACGCTGATGGCCAAGCCGTTCGGCAAGAGCGCCTATGCCGCCGTCGGCGCTCCGATAAGCCTCACGCCGGTTAGCGGCAGCGCGCCGTACTCATTCAGCGTCAAGCCCTCGCTGGCCACGAGCTACGAAGTGACGGTTGCCGGCACAGACAGCGCGACCTCCAGCGCGGTCTCCGTGTACGTCACTGAGGGAGGGAAGGGAGCTGACCTCCGCTCGCACTGCTCTGCTGGCCACTGCACGACCTCGTGGAAGGCATTCACTATCCTGCCGGCCGCGGCGTACAAGTTCGAGGTAGGCAAGAAGTGGTACCTCTACATGACCATCAGCAAGAGTCTGCCGCGCTACCTGCACCTGACCAAGTCCGGATCCGCGAGCAAGGCACGCAAGGTGAACGCCAACGAGTACGAGGTCACACTGACCTTCCACTACTCGGCTCCCACGCCCAAGTACTTCTGGGGGGGTGCTTGCACCAAGGACACGGAGAGCAAGGATGGTCTCGGCCTGCCTGGGCATCACGGCTGCGGCAACCTGAGAGTCAGCATCTTCTCGACCTACCTGGGCTGAAAGCACACAAAACGTCGTTTATCAGAGTCGGATCTGGCCCCGCCGGGTTTGCGTACCCGGCGGGGCCCCGCCTTATCTGCCACGCTGTCCGGGTGACCTTCAGCGCCGACCCCGACGCCATCCAGATCACGGCGGACGTGCGGGCGGCCGGATCGGCCCAGCGCGCCGCGAGCGAGCAGAACTATCTCAAGAGCACGCTCGAGTTCAGCGGCACGGCGGTGCCGGCTACCCGGGCGATCATCACCACCTGGCGGCGCGCTCATCCGGACCTGACGGGCGGCCGGCTCACCGAGCTTGCGGCCGCGCTGTGGGACGGACCGGTCTTCGAGTGCAAGATCGCCGCCGTCATCCTGCTCACCGACCGGCACGCCTTGCTCCAAGCGCGGGACGCCGCGCTCGTCGAGCAGCTCCTCCGCACGTCGGGTACCTGGGCGCTGGTCGACGGCCTCGCTGCGGACGTGATGGGATCGCTGGTCCAGCGTTTCCCCGAGCTGCTCGCGACGCTCGACCGCTGGGCCACCGACGACGACTTCTGGATTCGCAGGTCGGCGATGCTGGCACTGCTCGTGCCGTTGCGCCGCGGCGACCTGACGCAATTCGAGCGGTTCGGCGGATACGCCGATGCGATGCTGGCCGAGCGCGAGTTCTTCATCCGCAAGGCCATCGGCTGGGTCCTGCGTGAGACCGCCAAGCGCCAGCCGGACGCGGTCGCCGCGTGGCTGGCGCCGCGTGCGGGCCGGGCGTCGGGCGTGACCATGCGCGAGGCGGTCAAGTGGCTGCCCGCCGGTCAGCGCGACGCTCTGATGGCCGCCTACCGCGCCCGGAACGCCGGATAGAGCGGCAGTTCAGGTACCTGCCGGTCGGTCGTCGCCGCCAGCAGCGACCGCATGGGCGCTGCCACCGCGGGCAGCTCACCTGTTGGCTCCAACTCCGCCGCTACCCGTAAAAAAGCCTTTCCATCACTGCCCGAGCCTGCCGCGCCGACCGGCGCCAGTCCTGGACGAGGTCCTGCGATCCATCGGGCGGATAGCCCAGGACCCTGGCGACCACGGCGAGTTCGACCGGCAAGGTGGGCAGCGTGTCGGACGGGCGGCCGCGCACGAGCATCACAGCATCCCGGATCCGGCTGGCTAGCAGCCAGGCCGCGGTGAGCGTCTCGGTGTCGGTCGCCGAGATCAGCCCCGCCGCGCTCGCGGCAGCCAGAGCCGCCGGGGTCCGGGTCGTCCGCAGCTCCGGGACCGCCCGCGCGTGGCGCAGCTGGAGCAGCTGCGCGACCCATTCCACATCCGCGAGCCCGCCGGGCCCGAGCTTGAGGTGCAGCGCCGGCTCCACGCCCCGCGGCATCCGCTCAGCTTCCATCCGCGCCTTGATCCGCCGGATCTCCCGGATGGCTGCCTGGTCGATGCCCGCGTCGGGATACCTGATCTCGTCGGCCATTTCGATGAACGCCGCACCCACATCGCGGTCGCCGGCGGCAAACTCGGCCCGCAGCAGCGCCTGCGCCTCCCACGCCATCGACCAGCGCCGGTAGTAAGCCCGGTAGGAGGCGAGCGTGCGGACCAGCGGGCCTTGCCGCCCCTCGGGACGCAGGCCCGCGTCGACCAGCAGCGCAGGATCGCGCCCTGGCCGGCTCAGCAGGGCGCGCAGGCGCTCGGCCACGGAGTGCGCGGCTCTGGTCGCCGCCTCGTCGTCGGCGCCAGGCAACGGGTCGTGGACGAACACGACGTCCGCGTCGCTCGCGTAACCCATCTCGTGCCCGCCGAAGCGGCCGAGAGCGATCACGGCCAGCCGCGTCGGCAGGGGGCCGCTGGCGCGTTCCGCCTCGGCGATCGCGGCCGACAGCGTTGCCGCGATCGTGACCTGCGCGACTGTCGTCAGCGCCGCACCTGTCTGCTCGATGCTGGCTAGGCCGAGTATGTCGGCGGCCGCCGTCCGGAGCAGCTCCCGGCGGCGGATCGCGAGCACGGCCTGTGCTGCGTCGGCTGCAGCCTCGTGCCGGCCGATTGCCGAGCTCGCCTCCGCCAGCAGGTCGGCGGCCGGGCGCGCGGTCAGCTCCGCGTCATCGCCGAGCGTCGCCACCGCGGCGGGCGCGCGCAGCAGGAGCCCCGTCGCGTACCGGCTCGAGGCCAGCAGCCGGGCCATCCGCCGCGCCACCACGGCGTTGTCCCGCAGCAGCCGCAGGTACCACGGCGATCCGCCAAGAGCCTCGCTCACCTGCCGGAACGCCAGCAGCCCGGCGTCGGGCTCGGGAGCGTCCGCCAGCCAGCCGAGCAGCACGGGCAGCAGCGTCCGCTGCATCGCCGCCTTCCGCGACATCCCCGCGGTCAGGGACTCGATGTGCCGCAGCGCGCCGGCCGGGTCGGCGAATCCGAGCGCTTCCAGCCGATCGCGCGCCGCCGCCGGGGTGAGCCGCGTCGCCTCGCCGGGCAGCCGTGCGACAGCGTCGAGCAGCGGGCGGTAAAAGAGCTTCTCATGTAGCTGCCGTGCCTGGCTCGCGTGCAGCCGCCACTGTTCGTCGAGGGCGGCGGCCGGATCGCCGACCGGGGCGAGCGCACCGGTGTCGCGCCGGGCGTCGCCGGGATCGAGCCGCATCCGGCTCAGCGCCCGGCCGATCTCGCGCAGGACCGCAGGCTGCGCCGGCAGCAGATGCGTGCGCCGCAGCTGGCGCAGCTGGAGCAAGTGCTCAACCCCGCGCAGGAACCGGTACGCCGACGCCATCGCCGACGCGTCGGCACGTCCGACATAGCCGCCAGCGGCCAGGGCCGCCAGGGCAGGCAGCGTGCCCGGCTCGCGCAGCGACTCGTCGGCGCGGCCATGGACGAGCTGGAGCAGCTGCACGGCGAACTCGATGTCGCGCAGGCCGCCCGGCCCGAGCTTCAGCTCCCGGCCTGCCTGGTCGGCCGGCAGGCTCGCGACCACGCGCCGCCGCATGGCCTGCACATCGGCGACGAAGTCGTCCCGCTGCGCCGCGTGCCAGACCAGCGGCGTGACGGCGGCAAGATACCGCGCGCCGAGCTCGGCGTCGCCGACCGCAAACCTCGCCTTCAGCAGTGCCTGGAACTCCCAGGTCTTGGCCCAGCGCTCGTAATACGCCTTGTGGCTAGCGACGGTGCGCACGAGCGGGCCATCCCGGCCCTCCGGCCGCAGATTCGGGTCGACGGGGAAGAGCTGACCTTCCGGCGTGCTCTGCGTGCACACCCGGATCAGCCCGCTGGCCAGTGCTGTCGCCGTACGGAGCGCGCCGACGTCGGCGTCCTCGCCGGGCGCGCCCGAGCCCCCGGCGACGAAGATGACATCGACATCGCTGGCGTAGTTCAGCTCGCGGGCGCCGCACTTGCCCATGGCGATGACTGCGAGCCGGCCCGGCGCGGATCCCGGCGGCAATTCGGCGCGGGCGATCGCCAGGGCCGCGTCCAGGGTCGCCATCGTCAGGTCGGCGAGACCGGCCATGACGTCGTCGATGTGGTCCGCGCCAGTCAGGTCCCTGGCCGCCAGCTGGAGTAGCCGCCGCCGGTAGGCGATACGGAGCCTGGTCGCCGGATCGCGTCCGTCGACCAGCGACCGGTCCGCGACCGGCTCTGGCCCGCCGCCCGCGCCGGCCGCGTCCTGGCTGTCACCTGCACCGACCGCGGCGAGCAGGTCGGCTCGGAGTTCTCCCAATCCGCTTTTGGATGGGAACGGGGTGTCTCTCGCTAGCAGCCGCCAGTCCTCTGGATGCCGGCCCAGGTGATTGCCGAGCGCCGCGCTGGCGCCGAGGACGCTGATGAGCCGGTCCCGCAGCCCGGCGTCTGTGCGCAGCGCATGACGCAGCTCGGCCGCGGGCGCCATCCGCGATATCCGGGCCAGGGCCGCGAGGGCCAGGTCCGGGTCGGCCGCGCTGGCCAGCGCGCGCAGCAGCGGCCGGTCAATGCCGTCGGCCCTGGTGTCGGCGCTGGCGTCGGCATCGGCCTCGCTGGCCGCCGCGTCGATGCCAAGCTCAGCGAGAAGCTGCTGAGCGCGCGCGGTATCGGCAAAGCCCAGGGCCGCCAGCTGACCTGCCAGGGTCCCGCGCGCCTTGCTCACCCAAGAACGTTAGCCAATCGCGCGCCGGTGAGCGCCAGCTAGGGCACGCCGATGTAGCGGTCGAGCTCGAACTCGCTCACGTGGCGCCGGTACTCCTGCCATTCCTCGCGCTTGTTGCGCAGGAAGAAGTCGAAGACCTGCTCCCCCAGCGTCTCGGCGACGAGCTCGCTGCCCTGCATGACGGTGACCGCATCAGACAGGCTCTGCGGTAGCGGAGCGATGCCCAGGGCATGCCGCTCGGTCGAGGTCAGCGCCCAGACGTCATCCTCGGCACCGGGCGGCAGCTCATAGTCGTTCTCGATGCCCTGCAGGCCGGCTGCGAGAATCACCGCGAACGCCAGGTACGGATTGCACGCTGGGTCGATCGAGCGGAACTCGATCCTGGTCGCGTTGCCCTTGCTCGGCTTGTACATGGGGACCCGGATGAGAGCGGACCGGTTGTTGTGCCCCCAGCAGATGTAGGCGGGCGCCTCGCCGCCGGCCCCGGCGATCCGCTCGGTGCCGCCCCACAGGCGCTTGTAGGAGTTCACCCACTGGTTGCAGACCGCGGTGATCTCGGCGGCGTGCCGGAGCAGCCCGGCGATGAACGCGCGGCCCACCTTCGACAGCTGGTACTCGCCGCCCGGCTCGTAAAAAACGTTACGGTCGCCCTCGAACAGCGACATGTGCGTGTGCATGCCTGAGCCCGGGTACTCAGTGAACGGCTTCGGCATGAACGAGGCGTACACCCCCTGCTGGAGCGCGACCTCCTTCATCGCGAGGCGGAAGGTCATGATGTTGTCCGCGGTCGTGAGGGCGTCCGCGTAGCGCAGGTCGATCTCCTGTTGGCCGGGCGCGCCCTCGTGGTGGCTGAACTCGACCGAGATCCCGAGGCCCTCCAGCATCGAGATCGCCTCGCGGCGGAAGTCATGCGCGATGCCGTGCGGGGTGTGATCGAAGTAGCCGCCGGCGTCGATGGGCCGCGGCCGGTTGCCCGGCTCCGGCTTCTCCCGCAGCAGGAAGAACTCGATCTCCGGGTGCGTGTAGAAGGTGAATCCCAGCCGGGCCGCCCTGGCCAGGGCCCGCTTGAGCACGTGCCGGGGATCGGCGTAGGACGGCGTCCCGTCGGGCATCAGGATGTCGCAGAACATCCGCCCGGTCCCCGCCGAGTCGTCGCCGACGGGCATCAGCTGGAACGTCGACGGGTCCGGCTTGGCCAGCATGTCCGCCTCGTAGACACGGGCGAACCCCTCGACCGCAGAGCCGTCAAAGCCGATGCCCTCGGCGAACGCGCCCTCCAGCTCAGCTGGCGCGACGGCCACTGACTTGAGGTAGCCCAGGACGTCGGTGAACCACAACCGGACGAACCGGATATCACGCTCTTCGAGCGTGCGCAGCACGAACTCTTCCTGCCTGTCCACCGCCACAGTTAACCCGGCCTATGTTTCCTGCTTGTTACCGGCCCTGGCTCAGGCGCTGCGCAGCTCGCAAGGCGCGTGTTATCACCCTCGTCAAAGCTGTGTCCGGCTGGCACGATTGCGCCATGGATGAGCAGCAGCCTGCCGAGCGCAGCCCCGGACCAGCGTCGGCCGCGACCACCCAGCCAGGGGCGGCCTTGCTGGACGAGGCCGAACCAAGCCCGGCGAACCAGGCCGATCAGCCGGCTGACGTATGACGTCGCGCCCAGGCTGGCGGCGAACGGAGAACCGCATGCCCGATTCCGCCACCCGGTGGCTCGCGCCCGCTCGCCACGGCGCCAGCCTCGTTGCTATCGGCGCACTTGCCGCGGCGACGATCTCGTGCTCGGGCCCGGCTGCGGCATCTGGGCCGCACCGCCCGCGCTCACCGCTGGTCGTCAGCCTCAGCGATGGCCAGATCCGCGGGAAGCAAGCAGGCAGCACCGATGACTACCTCGGCATCCCCTATGCGGCGCCGCCGGTGGGCCCGCTCCGCTGGCGTGCACCGCAGCCTCCGGCGCACTGGCATGGGATCCGCAGTGCCATCCGGTTCGCGCCGCACTGCTCGCAGCCCGCCGGAGTGTTCGGGCGGGCCAGCACGTCCGAGGACTGCCTCTACCTGAACGTGTTCGCTCCTGCCGGCCATCGGCGTAGCGGCCTGCCGGTCATGGTGTGGATCCACGGCGGCGGATTCGTCGGCGGCGAGAGCGATGACTACGACCCGAGCCGGCTGGTCGCCGACGGCGTCATCGTCGTCACCGTCAACTACCGGCTCGGGGCGCTGGGCTTCCTCGCTCATCCGGCGCTGGCAGCCCATCCAGGCGGCCCGACGGGCGATTACGGGCTGATGGACCAGCAGGCAGCGCTGCGCTGGGTGCGGGGTAACATCCGCACATTCGGCGGCGATCCCCGCAACGTCACTATCTTCGGCGAGTCGGCCGGCGGCCAAAGCGTGCTGCTGCAGCTCGCCTCAACCGGCGCGCGCGGCCTGTTCGCGAAGGCGATCGCTGAAAGCGGTGGCTACGCGCTCAGCCCCGTCCCGCTCGCCGCGGCCGAGTCCGCCGGCCGCGCGTTCGCTGCCAAGGCAGGCTGCGCGAGCCAGACCGCGGCGTGCCTGCGAAACCTGCCGGTGAGCACCATCCTGGCCGACCAGGACCAGACGGGTGCATCCGCTGACCTCGACGGCCAGGTGCTCACTGAGCCGCTGAAGGCTGCTCTCAGCAGCGGGAGCTTCAGTCATGTGCCGGTGATCAACGGATCCAACCACGATGAATGGCGGCTATTCGTCGCGCTCGCCACCTTCGAGGGCCATCCGGTCACGGCGGCTAATTACCAGCCGATGATCGCGTCCACCCTGCATGTCACGCCGGGGATCGCCGCGGTGATCGCCGCCCAGTACCCGCTGAGCGGTTACCGCAGCCCCGCGATCGCGCTCAGCACGCTCGGGACCGATGCCATCTTCGCCTGCCCCTCGCTGCTACTGGATCAGGCCATGGCGCAGTACGTGCCCACGTATGCCTACGAGTTCAACGACGAAAACGCGCCGTCTCCGTACCCGAGCCCCGGCTTCGCCTACGGCGCGACGCATGCCTCGGAACTGCAGTATCTATTCGGGCTCCCGGCCAGCGCGCACGGCAGCCTCTCGGCGCAGCAGCAGCAACTCGCGGCGGCGATGCGTCAGGAGTGGACGAGCTTCGCCAGGTCCGGCGTGCCGTCAGCAACGGGCGCGCCGCCCTGGCCGCGCTTCACGACCGGCACCCAGGGGATGCTCTCCCTGGTCCCGCCGGAGCCTGCCATTGAAACCAGCTTCGCGGCCGAGCACCATTGCGCCTTCTGGGCGCTCGGCGGCGACTAACGGCCGGGAGGGCCGAATGGCCCTCCCGGCACCGTTACTGGCCGTTGTACTCGTCGTGGCGGCGCCACCAGAACCCGGCTTCGTTGCGGCCGAGTGGCGCGCGGTCGAGCCACTGGTACATGCCCCACAGTCCGTCTATCCCGCGCGCATACGCGGAGTAAGTGTGGTAGACAACGCCATCCTCCAGCACGAACGCGCTGACGCCGGGCCCTTCCCGCCGGAACGTCTCCCAGTCGGTTCCGACGACGCTCGCTGCGAACTCGTCGAGCCCAGAACCGTCCGGCGGCCGGAGATCCTCCTGGCCGAAGTTGTACTCGACGGCTCCGGCCTCCCACTCCTCCTTGGTGTGCGCCGCCTGGAAGTCGTAGTTGAACTCGCTGCCGAACGACGACGCCCAGGGGAAGCTCCAGCCCATCCGCTGCTTGTAGGCCTGCAGCTTGGCCAGCGGGGCCCGCGACACCGCGGTCAGCGTGACGTCGTGATTGGCCAGGTGAACGACCGAGCCGTCGAAGCCATCGGCGATCGCTGAGCACGACGGGCAGCCGGCCGTGTAGTCGGGCCCGAACATGAAATGGTAGATCAGGAGCTGCGAGCGGCCGCGGAAGAGATCCGCGAGGGACACCGTGCCCTCGTCGGTCTCGAAGCGGTAGTCCTTGTCGATCGCGACCCAGGGCAGCTCCTGCCGCCGGCGGGCCAGTTCGTCGCTACGCCGCGTCAGCTCCTTCTCGGCGTCGAGCAGTTCCAGCCGCGAGGCCAGCCAGTCAGCGCGTGTCCCGGTCTTGTGACTAGTCATTGTCTTTCTCCTTGGTGTGGTCGTTGGTGTGGTCGTTGGTTCTGGTCACATCGGCGGCGTGAGGCCGGGAATCGCTGCGGGCGCGACGATGATCAGGATCCCGAGCCCGACGATCGCCACGGCAATCGGCAGATCCATCGCCGCCCGCGCGGGCAGAAGCTTCTGCGCCAGGACGACGACGGCGATTACAGCCATCCAGACGATGCTCATCCAGCCCAGCGCCAGCAGGATCACCATCAGCCCGATGCTCGAGCCGACGCAGCACAGCCCGAACTCAAAGCCCGAGCCGCGGTTCTCCCGGCAGCGCCGGCGGCAGGCCTGCTTGATCGGTGTCAGCTCATAGATGCCCGCCGCGATCAAGAGCGCCCCGGCAGCGACCGGGCCATGCGGCCGGTACAAGAAGTACACCGCGACGCCGACCAGCGCCCAGACTGCGATATAGGCGATGACAAAGGCCGGTACGACGCGCAAGCCACCGCGGGCCTGAGCGCGTCGCAAGACCGCCGGGACGGCACCCGGCAGCATCATCGCCGCCATCATGGGCACCCACAGTGCAGCGAAGAAGGCGAACGAGCCGAGGCGCGTCGCCACGCCCATGTCCATGCCCTTCATCTGGCCGACGGAGATGATCCAACACGCGGCGGCCAGGCCCAGCGTCGCCGTCAGGGCCACGGCCGTCGCGGCCGATCCCCGGCGCATCACAGCGGCGGAAGTGTTGTCACTCATCTGTGCTTCCAACATCTAGGCCTCCACATGTCGCGATGTCGAGCGCGAGAACTCACCGACTGAGATGGTCGCGCAACGCGTCGAGCGGCCCGTCCCAGTCCCGGGCCAGCGCGGCGAGGAACTGCTGGGCTAGCTGCATCGGAGCGGATCGGAGCCGGTACCGCACCCGGCGCCGCTCCCCTAGCTCGGCCGTCACCAGGCCCGCGTCGGCCAGCAGACCCAGGTGCTTGGCAATCGCCTGCCGCGTAATCGGCAGGCGCCCGGCCAGGTCGGTGGCCGTCGCCGGGCCGCCCGATGCCAGCGCCGCCAGGATGGCGCGTCGGCTCGGGTCGGCCAGGGCGACGAACACTTGCTCGGCGACCGCCTCAATGTCAGGCGGCATCGAGGTAGTCGACCAGCTCACCGAGCTCGCTCGCCCAGCCGCTGGTGTTGCCGCCGTAGGCGGTCTGGTAGGCATCGTCCGGCAGCTGAGCAAAGCCGGACTCCACCACGGTCAGCCGGGTGCCTTCCCCAGCCGGCTCGAGCGTGAACTCGACATAGGTGCGGCGCGGATCGTCATCCGGCAGGCCATTGATGTGCCACGTGAAGCCGAATACCGTCGGCTCCTCGACCCGCTCGACTCGCATGTCGGCGGCATGGCTACCGCCAAATGTCATCCGCGCGGAGCCGCCAGGACGCAGGTCGATCGTCGCCTGATCGCCGAACCAGCTGCTCAGGCCATCGGCCGTGGTCAGGGCGGCCCAGACCTTGGCCGGCGGGTGAGCGATGTCGATAACCCGCTCGATTCGATCGGGGAACGCCATTGAGAGCCTCCATCATGTAGCAACTGTTTGGTTGCTACTTTATAGCAACCCACTAGTTGCGTCAAGTCGGCTGGCCTCACAGCAAGAACCACTGCCTGATGCGCATCGTGATCGCGCGACTCGTTAGCTAGGCAGCGATTGACCGCGCCGGGCCGATTAGGCTGAGATCGTGGCGCAGCTCCGGATCGGGCTCGC
>DASXKI010000420.1:0-25777 GCA_036496945.1 Streptosporangiaceae bacterium
ACTACCGGCTCAGGGCCCCGTATTCAGGATTCTCGAAAAACCTGGCGGGTCATGTCGATCCGGATGCGCCACGTTCGACGCTTTGGTGAGACAGGCCGCCGGCACTCCGCCCGAGGCCACGACGGAAGGAAAAACCATGAAGTTCTTCGGATACACCCTCGGCGACCCCAACACCCCAGTTGGCCCTCCGAACCAGGAGATGTACGAGCGGATGGGCGCGTTCGTGGAGGAGGCCACCAAAGCCGGCGTGCTGCTGGCGACCGGCGGCCTGGCGCCCCCGGACGACGGCATCAAGATCAAGTACTCCGGCGGTGAGTTCACCATCCTTGACGGGCCCTTCGCCGAGGCCAAGGAGCTGGTAGGCGGCTGGGCGCTGATGGAGACGCGCGACCTCGACGAGGCTGTCGAGTGGACGAAGCGGTTCCTGACCATCGTCGGCGAGGGCGAGAGCACCATCAGGCAGGTGTTGTGACGGGCACCAGCGGGTGACCCGGCGCTAGCAGGGACCGGCGGGCAGGTGACTGCCCGGCCGGTCCCGCTGATTGTCGGCCGCGCCACCTGCCCGGCCAGCAGGCCGCTTGCCGGCTAGCAGGCCGCTTGCCGGGCCCCGCGACCGATGGTGTGATGTGGTGTCGTGACAGACACGAGGACGCAGGCCGCGATCGAGACCGTCATCCGGCTCGAATCGGCGCGTCTCATCGCCGGCCTCGCCCGCTACACCGCCGACATCGGGCTGGCCGAGGATCTCGCGCAGGACGCTGTCGTCGCGGCACTGGAGCAGTGGCCGGCTGAGGGCGTGCCGCGCAACCCTGGCGCCTGGCTGATGACCGTGGCCAAGCGGCGCGCGATCGACTTCATCCGCCGCGACGCGGAGCTGGAGAAAAAGTACGCCCAGATCGGCCGGGTGCTGGCGGCTGAGGGCGACAGCGTGCTGCCGGACTTCGACCGGGCGTTCGCCGACGACATCGACGACGATCTGCTGCGCCTGATCTTCACGGCGTGTCACCCGGTGCTGAGCGTCGAGGCCAGGGTCGCGCTGACGCTCCGGTTGCTCGGGGGGCTGACCACGGCCGAGATCGCGCGCAGCTACCTCGTCCCGGAGCCGACCATCGCCCAGCGCATCGTGCGCGCGAAAAGGACACTGGCGCAGGCGCACGTCCCGTTCGAGGTGCCCGGCCCGACCGATCGGCCCGCGCGGCTGTCATCGGTACTCGAGGTGATCTACCTCATCTTCAACGAGGGCTACTCGGCCACCGCGGGCGACGACTGGATGCGCCCGGCCCTATGCGCCGAGGCGGTGCGCCTTGCCCGGGTGCTCGCCCAGCTCACTCCCGCCGAGCCGGAAGTTCACGGCCTGGTGGCGCTGCTCGAGATCCAGGCGTCCCGGATCCCGGCGCGCACGGACTCCGCCGGCGCTCCCGTGCTTCTGCTGGACCAGGATCGGACTCGCTGGGATCGCCTGCTGATCAACCGCGGGCAGGCCGCGCTGGAAAAGGCACTAGAACACGGCGGGGAACGGGGTCCTTATGTGCTGCAGGCCGCTATCGCCGCCTGCCACGCTCGTGCGTTCCGGCCCGAGGAAACGGACTGGCCGGCAATTGTCGCGCTGTACGGCCTGCTCGCCGAAGCCATGCCCTCTCCTGTTGTCGAACTCAACCGCGCCGTCGCCGTGTCCATGGCCTACGGCCCGCAGGCTGGGCTCGATCTCGTCGATCAGCTCGCGGCTGAGCCAGCCCTTCATCGCTACCATCTGCTGCCCAGCGTTCGCGGTGATCTGCTGCGCAAGCTCGGCAGGACCGACGAAGCGCGGGCCGAGTTCGAGCGTGCAGCGGAGCTGACGAGCAACGAGCGGGAACGGCAGCTATCCGCCGAGCGGGCGCGTGCGGCTGCCGCCGACAGCCGTGACCGCTAGGAATCGCCGCCATCAGCCCGCCTCGGCCAACGGACCGGTCCCGCTGCGGCGTGCGAAGATGATGCCATGCCGCAGTCTTTTGCCCGCCGGTTCGCGGCTGCCCGGACAGCCCAGGGTCCGCTGGTCTTCGGCCTGGACCCGTCCGCCGGCCTGCTGGAAGCCTGGGGCCTGGGCGATAGCGCGGACGGCCTGGACAGGTTCGCCGACATCGTGCTCGAGGCCGCGGCGGGACCAGTCGGGCTGGTCAAGCCTCAGTCCGCGTTCTACGAGCGGCACGGCTGGCGCGGCATCCGCACCCTCGACCGGCTGATCGAAGGTGCCCGCAGCGCCGGGCTGCTCGTGATCCTCGATGTCAAGCGCGGCGATGTCGGGTCGACCAACGACGCATACGCCGAGGCGTACCTCGGTAAGGGCGCACCACTCGGCGCGGATGCGATCACCGTGCATCCCTACCTTGGCCTCGGCGCGATGGGGACGTTCGTATCCCGGGCAGCAGAGTCGGGCAGCTGCCTGCTCGTCGTGACGCGCTCCTCGAACCGCGAGGGCCGGCCGGTCCAGGCTGCGCGCGTGCTGGGCGCGCAGGTCCAGGCTGGGCAGGTGCAGGCTGGCCGGGCATCTGGCGACGCGGGTGGTGAGCCAACCGTCGAGCAGGACCTGCTGCGCGAGATCGGCGCGCTCAACGCCCGGCTGGCGCCGGGTGAGCTCGGGCCCGTCGGTGCGGTGATCGGGCCGACATACATGCAGCCGGAGCTCGACCTGGCTGCAGCACAGTGCCTGTTCCTGGCTCCTGGCGTCGGCGCGCAGGGGGCGACTCCAGCCGACGTGGCCAGAGTGTTCGCTGCCTGCCCCGACCGGGTGATGCCGAGCGCGTCCCGGTCGCTACTGGCCGCCGGACCGGACGTGAGCCGACTGCGCTATGCCCTGACGGCGCTCGCCGCCGAGTTCCGCGCCGCACTGCCGTGTCGAGCAAGGATGGGTGCGGAACCACTGTCGGGAGGGCAACAGCAACTCCGCACCCACGACCTGACCTACGAGGAGTAGCCGGGGATCCCCGTGCCCGCGATGGTGGTGCTCACGTGCAGGTATACCGGGCCGCTCTTGGCGCACGCCCGGAACGAGAACGGGAATGTCATCGCCGTGAAGTCGCCTGGCGCGAACACGCGGAGCCCATCAGCTGTCGTCGGCTTGCATGCAGCCGCCGGGAAGTTGACCACGTTGGCGACCTGGAGCAGGACGTGCGCGGTCTGGTGCGGCGCCAGCGTCACGACATGCGGTGTATGGCTATGACTGCGGCCGGCGGCGCTGCCGAGTTGCTTGCCGTTCGGCCCGATGGCCGAGACACCGGGGAAGCCAAACAACGTGCACGTCGTGCCGGAGATGTTGGAGATTTCAAGCTGGTAGAACGTGCTCCCGGCAGCGCCGTCGCCTGGCAGTCCGATCCAGGACGTCAGGTGGGCGCGGGGGCAACGGGTAGCCGCGGCCGCGGCCGTGGCGGCGCTGCCGCTGCCGGAGGACGCGAGCGCAACGGCTGGCAGCAGGATGGCAGTGCTGGCGAGGGCGGTGGCGGCGATGGCGCGTCGCATGCGGTGAGGTGTCAGCTTCACGGGAATTCTCCTTTGCCTTAGTACTGACACCCGCTATGACGACCCAGCGCCGCAAAGCGTTGTATTTCGAGACGACTGATCATCTGGCCGCCGTGACAAGCTGGCGGAATCATGGTGGTGAGAGCCGCGTCGACGGGAGCTTTCATGATCTTCATTACGGCGAAGTTCCGCGTGCTGCCCGAGTACGCCGACAACTGGGCGGCGATCGCCGGCCCCTTTACCCAGGCCACCCGCAGTGAGCCCGGCTGCCTGTGGTTCGACTGGTCACGCAGCCTGGACGACCCGACCGAGTACGTCCTGGTCGAGGCGTTCCGCGACGGCGACGCGGGAGCAGCGCATGTGCAGTCTGCGCACTTCAAGGAGGCTCAGCAGACGCTGCCGCCGCATCTGGCGCAGACGCCGAAGATCGTCAACTTCGCGATCCCGCAGGACGACTGGTCGGAGCTCGGCGAAATGGCGGTGCCCGGCCGCAGCTAGCCCGGCGGCGCGCGGCGGCGGCTAGCCCGGCAGCAGCTAGCCCGGCAGCAGCTAGCCGGCGGCTAGGCCGGTGCCTGCCCCGGGTCGGCCTGCCCGCGGTCTGATCGGAACGTGAATAGACGCCCGCCGGGAAGCCCTGCCGCCGGTGCCGCAGCCCGCAGCCGGTGCACGCCGACTCCGGTCATCGTCGCCGTTGCAGGCTCCTCGAAGGCCACCTCGTCGAAGCCGGCCGCTGCGAACCAGGACCGAATCTGCCCGGTGAGGTCCGGCGGCCGCCGGTGCCGCGTCCAGATCACCGTGCCGCCCGTGGCGCACATCGCGGCCGCCGCCGTGGCGGTCTGGCGGATGTCCTCGTCGCTCACGTTGCCGAAGATCCCGCACAGCAGCAGAACGTCCGCTGGCAGCACGTCGGCGTAGGCGTCGAGGGTCCCGGCGTCGGCCGCGCGCACCGTCACGCCGGAAAGGCCAGCGGCGGCCGCACTGTCCCTGGCGGTCCCGGCGTTGGCCGGGTCAAGCTCGACGAGAACCGCCGTGGTGTCGCCTTGGCGCGGATGCCCAGGCAGCACACCGGTCACGTCGCGGCCCTGCCCGGCGCAGAGGCTGAGGACCCTGATCGGCCCGGCGGGCGCTGTCGCCAGCGCGATGGACAAATGCGCCTGAACCAGCGCCAGGCGCGTGCTCAGCCCGGACGCCCGATCGTCGTAGGCCTCATGCCAGCGGACCCAGTCGCGTGTCATGGCAGCCCGCCGTCAGCCTGCCAGACCGAGCCCGCGCGCCAGCTCGGCGTACCCGGTCAGCGGATTGGCGCCGGCCTCGGTCAGCAGCTGGACGCAGACGTGATCGGCGCCGGCGTTCAGATGCGCAGTGAGCGCGGCGGCGAACTGCTCAGCGGTGCCGTGCGCCACCAGCGCGTCGATCAGTCGGTCGCTGCCGCCGTCAGCCAGGTCCTCGTCGGTGAAGCCGAGGCGGCGCAGGTTCGACGTGTAGTTGACCAGGCTGAGATAGGGGTTAGCGACCCGCTTGCGGCCAAGCGTGCGCGCCCGCTGCGGATCGGCGTCCAGCACCACCTTGTGCTCGGGCGCCAGCAGCCGGTCGGGCCCGAGGATCTCGCGCGCCTGGCGGGTGTGCTCGGCCGACACGAGATAGGGGAGCGCGCCCGCGGCGCGGTCGGCGGCCAGCCGCAGCACCCTTGGACCTAGGGCCGCAAGGGCAATGCCTTCGGCGGGAACGTGGTGGTCTCGCAGCTGATCGACGTAGCCTGCGAGCGTGTCGTACGGACTGGCGTAGTGTGCCGTGGCCTCTGGGTGACCCGCGCCGACGCCGAGCAAGAAGCGGCCAGGATAAGAGGCCTGGATCCGCGCGTAGGAGTCCGCGACAGTGGTCGCGTCGTCCTTCCACATGTTCACGATGCTGGTGCCGATCACCAGCGAACTCGTCGCGCCGAGTAGCTGGTCGACGATCGCGAGATCTGCGTCGGGCGAGCCGCCGAGCCAGATCGCGCCAAAGCCGAGCTGCTCCAGGCTCGCCGCGAGGTCCGGGGTGGTCTGAAGCGCAGCTCGCCAGATGCCGAACCGGCCGAGCTGATCACGCCACTGCGATGTCATCTGCCCTCCTCCGAATCGCTGACAGTGTGTCCGAACTCCCGGCATGCCGCCGCTGTTCCCGGCGCACTGCGCCTTGCTAGAGGCCCATGAGGTCGGCCATCAGTTCCATCTGCTGGTCGAAGAACTCGGCGCGCGCGTCGATCACGTTGTTGAACTGGCCGAACAACTCGAAGCTGACGACGCCGAACATCTGGATCCAGCCAGACAGCCCACCGAGCAGCAGCTGCTCCGGCAGCTCAGGTGCGATGGCATCGCGGGTGCGGGCGAGGTCGGCGCGCACCGACTCCGCTATCGGGCCCGATGCCGGCAAGCCCTCGCCGGTGACCTGGCCGCAGGCGAAGCCGTCGGCCAGGATCCGGGCCAGCACCACGGGTGTCCGCGCGGCCGCAGCGATCGTGTCCGCCGGTGCGGCGTAGCCAGGCACGGGGCTGCCATACAGCAGGGCGTACTCGGCTGGGTTGGCGAGGGCCCAGCCGCGTACCGCGCGTGCCGCTGCCAGCCAGCGGGCGCGCAGCTGCCCGCGGTTGGTGACGGACGCGTCGGCGGTTTCGACCGCTTCGCCGAGCGCGTTGTAGGCGTCGAGGATCAGCGCGGTCAGCAGCTCGTCGCGGCTGGCGAAATAGCGGTATAGCGCCGACGACACCATGCCCATGTCGCGGGCCACCGCGCGCAACGACAGATTCGCGCCGTCTGTGGCCAGATGCGTTCGCGCGACGGCTTTGATCTCGGCCGTCATCTCGGCCCGGACGCGGGCCCGGATCGATCTCGCAGGCATAGGGAGAGTATTGCACACAAGCGAGAGCACTGCTCTTGCACCATCGAGGATCTTCTGGCAGACTCATGGTTAGAACAGAGAGCAGTGCTCTCGAAACGGACTGCCGGACACATCGAGAGGCCCGGCGCACAGGACCCAAGGAGAAGAAATGTCCGAGCATGTCATCGTCGGCGCCGGCGCCGTTGGATCCGCCACCGCGCTGGTACTCGCCGAGCGCGGCGAGCACGTCCGTCTCATCAGCCGGCGCGGCACCGGACCTGGCCACCCGGCCATCGAGTGCGTAGCCGCCGACGCGACCGACGCGGAGCGGCTCACCGAGCTCGCGACCGGCGCGGCGGCGCTCTACAACTGCGCGAGCCCGCAGTATCACCAGTGGTTCAGCGACTGGCCGCCGCTTGCCGCGGCTCTGCTGACCGCGGCCGAGCGCACCGGCGCTCTGCTCGCCACGATGAGCAACCTGTACGGCTACGGGCCGGTCGACGGGCCGATCACGCAGAAGACCGCACTCGCGGCGACCCACCCGAAGCTGCGGCTGCGGGCGGAAATGTGGCAGGACGCACTCGCCGCGCACCATGCGGGCCGCATCCGCGCGACCGAGGTGCGGGCCAGCGACTACATCGAGGCCAACTCCCTGCTGTCCTTTGGCATCGGCAAGTCGCTGCTGGCAGGCTCGCGCGGCTACTCGCCCTGGCCCCTGGATGTGCCGCACAGCTGGACGTCGATTGCCGACTGCGCCAGGGCGCTGGCTGCCGTCGCGGTGGACGAGCAGGCCCTTGGCCGGGCGTGGCTCGTCCCGACCAACCCAGCGCTGACGGTTCGGCAGCTCGCCACTCGGTTCACCGAGGTCAACGGCGCCCCGAAGGCCAAGCTAACTCAGATCCCGTACCCGGCGCTGTGGACGATTGGCCTGTTCTCGCCGATGATCAAGGAACTGCGGACCACGCGGTACCAGTTCACCAGCCCGTTTGTGATCGACTCCAGTGCGACAACCGAAGCGTTCGGGCTGGAGGCCACACCCATGGACGTGGCGCTGCGCGAGGCGGCCGCGAGACTGCGCGGTTAGCACCTGAAGCGGACCCTGCGTCGCAACTCAGCAGGCAGCCCCCGGGCCGGACTGGCCGGGGGCTGCGACTCGCCACGGTGCTGTCGGCAGGCAGGTCTAGCCTGATCCGCATGGCACCCGACACGACGCCAGACCCGATGATGGCGCGCTACCTCGACCTGGTCGATGACCTGATGGGAATCGATGGCGTGACGCCGCCGCCGGGCGGCAGCGGATTCGGCCGCGGCTCGCTGAAGTACCGCGGCAAGATCTTCGCAATGCTGGTGCGCGGCAGCCTCGTGCTCAAGCTCCCCGCTGACCGGGTGACTGAGCTGATCGCCGCCCGCGAGGGCGTTGCGTTCGATGCCAACAAGGGCACCGCGATGCGGGAGTGGTTCAGCCTGGCCCCCGGCTCCACTCTTGACTGGCTGTCGCTGGCGACCGAGGCGCTGGCCTTCGCTAGGTCCGCTGCCCGGTCAGGCAGGATCTAGGAAGGCGGTCAGCGCCGCGATCATCATCGGTGAGTCCGCCGTCCCCGTAAGCTCACGCGCCGAATGCATCGCGAGCGTCGGGTTGCCCACGTCGACGGTCGGCATCGCGAGGCCGGCGGCCACGATCGGCCCGATCGTAGATCCGCCGCGGACGCCGCTCCGGTTCACGAAGTACTGCACGGGCACGCCGGCCTGCTCGGCCGCCAGGAGGAAAGCGGCCTGCGTCGCCGAAGTCGTCGCGTAGGTCACGTTCGCGCTTACCTTCAGTACCGGGCCGCCACCGAGCGCTACCCAGTGGCGCGGCTCGTGCCGGTCGGTGTAATTCGGATGGGTGGCGTGCGCCATATCCGCGGAGACATGCAGCGAGCCCGCGACCGCTCGCAGGAAGTCGTCGCGCCCGCCGCCGCGGGCGAGCACGGTGCGCTCAAGCTGCCTGCCCAGCCACGCGCCGCGGGCTCCCGTCGCCGACTGGCTGCCGATCTCCTCGTTGTCGAAGAGGACGACCGCACTGATGTGCTGCCGGGCTGGCTGTTCGGCCACAGCGCACAAGGCCGAGATGCAAGCGTGGGCGCACGTCAGGTCATCTTGCCGGGCTGAGCTCACGAACTCCTCGTTGAGCCCGGCCAGTGTGCCGCCCGCCAGATCGTAGGTGACCACTTCGTGGGCCAGCACGTCGTCCGGATCGACCCCGAGCTCAGCAGCGATGAACCGGCTGAACGCGCCGGGGTCAGGATCGCCAACCGACCAGATGGGTACGACGTGCTGCTGCGGGTCCAGCTTCAGCCCGTCGGTGCGCAGTCCCGGATCGAGATGAATCGCCAGCTGCGGTACCCGTAGCACGGGCCGGTGTACTCGCACTAGCCGCAACTGGGGGCCGTCCGGCGTGCGCACCGCGACGCGTCCGGCGAGGCCCAGATCACGATCGAGCCAGGAGTTGAGCAGCGGGCCGCCGTAGATCTCGACGCCGATCTGCCGCAGGCCCGCCTGGCCGGTGTCAGGACGCGGCTTCACCCGGAGCGTCGGGCTGTCGGTGTGAGCGCCCAGCAGCCGGAACGAAGCGGCTTCCGCACTGCCCTCGGGCACTATCCAGGCGAACAGCGAGCCGCCGTCCGCGACCATGTACCGCCCTGGCCCTGCTGGCCACGCTCCGGCCTCAGCGACCTCGGCAAAGCCCGCATCGCTCAGCCTGCGAACGGCCTCGGCACCGGCGTGGTAAGGCGATGGCGAGGCGTCGAGGAACGCGATGAGATCCAGTGCGGTGTCGCGGGGATTGGTCATCGACACATCCTCGCCCGGGCGCATGATCTTGTCGATTTGAGCCAGGGCTACTGGCTGCGTGCTCGCTGTTCGTCAGAGGCGCTCGATGATGGTGACGTTCGCCTGCCCGCCGCCCTCGCACATGGTCAGCAGCCCGTACCGGCCGCCGGTCCGCTCGAGTGAGGACAGCAGCGTGGTGAGCAGCCGGGCTCCCGTCGCGCCGAGCGGGTGACCGAGCGCGATCGCGCCGCCGCAGACATTGACCCGGTCCAGGTCGGCGCCGGTCTCCCGCTGCCAGGCGAGCACCACGCTGGCGAATGCCTCGTTGATCTCAACCAGGTCGATCTGGTCGATGCTGAGCCCGGTCAGCTTCAGTGCGTGCGCTGTCGCCGGGATCGGCGCGGTGAGCATCAGCACCGGGTCCGCGCCCCGCGCGCTCAGATGATGGATCCTGGCACGCGGCGTGAGCCCGTGCTCGGCCAGCGCCTGCTCGGAGACGACCAGCACCGCCGCCGCGGCGTCCGCGATCTGGCTCGACAGGGCCGCGGTGATCAGCCCGTCCGCCCGCAGCGGCTTGAGCCCGGCCATCCTGGCGAGCGAGGTATCCCGGCGCGGGCACTCGTCGGCTGACGCCTCGACATAAGGGGTGATCTCGCCCGCGAAGAACCCGCCGTCTATGGCCGCGATGGCCCGCTCGTGGCTCGCCAGCGCGAAGGCTTCCATCTCGGCCCGGCTGATGCCCCATTTGCGCGCGATCAGGTCCGCGCCGCGGAACTGCGAGATCTCCTGGTCGCCGTAGCGGGCCAGCCAGCCCGCCGAGCCGCTGAACGGGTCGGCGAAGCCGTACTGCTCGCCCGCGAGCATCGCGGCCGCGATCGGGATCTGGCTCATGTTCTGGACGCCGCCCGCGACCACGGCGTGCGCGGTCCCGCTCAGCACCGCCTGCGCCGCGAAGTGAACGGCCTGCTGGGACGAGCCGCACTGGCGATCAATGGTCACGCCGGGGACCTCTTCGGGCAGCCCGGCGGCCAGCCACGCGGTCCTGGCGATGTCGCCTGCCTGCGGGCCGATCGCGTCGACGCAGCCGAAGAAGACGTCGTCGACGGCGAGCGGATCGAGTCCGGTCCGCGCCAGCAGAGCGGCGATGACGTGGCCGCCAAGGTCGGCTGGATGCGCCCCGGCGAGCCCGCCGCCGCGCCTGCCGACCGGCGTGCGCACCGCGTCGACGATGTAAGCCTCGGCCACCTTGCTGCCCTCCGGAACCGCCCACTAGAACGCGTTCTATTTAAGCCGGCCAGCGCCAGGAGTGCAGCAGCCAGGGCAACGCGGACACGGCCGCCCAGGGACGAATTGCGTCCTCGGGCGGCCGTGCCATTCAGCGGCTAGGTCGCGTTTGTTTCGGAATCAGTGGCCGACGACGTCGCCGGTGATCCCGCTGGTGTCCTGGACGTAGTTGCCGTTCTGGTAGGAGTAGGAGTAGGCCCCGCCAATGACGGACGTTGCCTGCCCATCGAAGAGAGCGTTGACCATCTGGGTGGTGGACACGTCACCGACGTACTGCGGTGCCAGCCCCGCGGGGTCAGGCGGGGTTGCAGACGTGACGTCGAAGGTGATGGTGCCGCGGATGGAGCCGTTCGAGGTGAGCGCGTTGCAGTTGGCGGGGTCCGCGAACCCCGAGAAGCTGCCGTTGTCGGTGATGACAACGGTCCACTCGTCGGCTCCTGCGGATGTCACCCTGAACTGCCGCGCGAGGTTGTCGAAGGCCCAGGTGGCCCCGTTGCTTGATGTTCCGCAGGCTGTGCCCGGACCGGACACATTGGTCGTGTCTGGGTGGCTGGAGGCGTGCGTCACCGCGATGACCGTGCCTGGGCTGGTGCCGGCAAAGGCCGTTCCTGCGATCCCCAGCCCGAGTCCGAGCGTTGCAGTTGCTGCGATAGCTATGGCACCGATGCGCGTTGTGATGTTCATTGGTCCCCCTCAAATCCGCGCTGGCATGTCCAGAGCGAAGCTAGATATCCGTACGGATGCCGAACCTGAGATTCGCCGAAGGGAGTGGCTCGACAAGGATCCGCGAAGCTGCAGCCACGACGTCGTCGAAAGGAGGCCGCCCGGCCCCTCTCGTTATTGGCTGGACCTTGCTGCCACTGTACTCAGATGCTGTGAACCGAGCGTGGGCTCCATCGTCGAGGGGCCCGGGATGCTGGGCGGGCGGGCACAGCTCAGCTACGATAGCTAGAACACGTTCTAGTTGTACGGCTGTGCCAATTGAGCGGTAGGGGCCCGGATGCAGATCAGCTACACGCCGGAGCAGGAGCAACTGCGCCAGCAGTTGCGCGAGTACTTCGCCGCGCTGATGACGCAGGAGCGGCGGGCAGGGCTGGCCCACGCCGACGGCGAATACGGCGACGGCGTGACGTACAAGGAAGTAGTACGCCAGCTTGGCCGCGACGGCTGGCTGGCGCTCGGCTGGCCCGCCGAGTATGGCGGCCAGGACCGCTCGGTGATCGACCAGCTGATCTTCACGGACGAGGCCGCGACCGCCGGCGTCCCCGTTCCGTTCCTGACCATCAACACGGTCGGCCCGACGATCATGCGCTTCGGCACGCCAGCGCAGAAGGAGCGGTTCCTGCCCCGGATCGCGGCCGGCGACCTGCACTTCTCCATCGGCTACTCCGAGCCCGGCGCTGGCACGGACCTGGCGTCGCTCCGCACTCGCGCGGTTCGCGACGGCGACAGCTACGTCATCAACGGCCAGAAGATGTGGACCAGCCTGATCCAGTACGCGGATTACATCTGGCTGGCCTGCCGGACTGATCCGGAGGCGCCGCGGCACAAGGGGCTGTCCATCATCATCGTGCCGACCGACGCAGACGGCTTCTCCTGGACGCCGGTCCGAACGGTCGCCGGGGTGACCACGAGCGCGACCTACTACTCCGACGTGCGGGTCCCGGCCGGCAACGTGGTCGGCGAGGAGCACAAGGGCTGGCCGCTGATCACCAACCAGCTCAACCACGAGCGGGTGGCGCTGACCTCGGCGGCTCCGATGATCTCCGCGCTCGCCGACGTCACCGACTGGGCCCGGTCCGCCAAGCTCGGCGACGGCCGGCGGGTCATCGATCAGGACTGGGTGCAACTCAACCTCGCCCGCGTCCACGCCAAGACCGAGTTCCTCAAGCTGGTCAACTGGCGCATCGCGTCGACAGCCGGGTCGCCAGGTCCGGCCGTCGCCTCCGCGACGAAGGTGTACGGCACCGAGCTGACCATCGAGGCCTGCCGCTTGCTAATGGAGGTACTCGGGCCGAACGCAGAGGTGCGGACCGGATCGGCGGGCGCGCTCCTAGCGGGGCGGATCGAGCGGATGCACAGGTCCGCGCTCATCCTCACCTTCGGCGGCGGCACCAACGAGGTCCAGCGCGACATCATCGGCGCGGCCGCGCTCGGCCTGCCGCTGAACCGCCGGTAAGCGGGCCAGGAAGATCAAGCCCACAACGACAGGGGGAACGATGGACTTTACGCTCACCCCGGCCCAGAACGACCTCGGCGGCCTCAGCCGCCAGATCCTGACCGACCGGGTCACGCAGGAGCGGCTGCGGGAGATTGAGGCGGGCCAGACCCGGTTCGATGGCGCGCTGTGGTCCGAGCTGGCCAAGGCTGGCGTCCTGTCCGCTGCGCTGCCCGAGACCGTCGGCGGCGCCGGGCTTGGCCTGCTCGAGCAGTGCAGCGTGCTGGTCGAGATCGGCCGGACAGTGGCCCCGGTGCCCTACCTTCCCTCGATCGTGCTCGGCGCGTCCGCGCTGGCGACGTTCGGCTCGCCGGATCAGCAGGAGCGCTGGGCGGGACCGGCAGCGCGCGGCGAGCTCATCCTGGCCGCGGCGCTGGCCGAGGACGATGGAGAGGATGCCGGAATCCCGGCCACCACGGCACACTGGTCAGATGGCGGCTGGCAGCTCACCGGCGCCAAGACCACCGTGCTCGCGGGCGCGGTCGCCGACCTGCTGCTCGTCCCGGCCAGCACACGGGGAGGCACGGCCGTGTTCCTGGTCGCGCCGGATGACCCTGGCGTGACAGTCCGGCCCCAGCAGGTCACGGGCGGCGACGGCACGGCGCTGATCGAGCTGACCAGGGCACTAGTGCCGGACGACCGGCTGCTCGGCGGTAGCGCCGCCGGAGGCGAGATCATCGACTGGCTTGTCGCGCGGGCGACCGTCGGGCTGTGCGCGCTTCAGCTGGGCGTGACTGAGCGGGCGCTGGAGCTGACCGCGGCCTACGCTCGCAGCCGTGAGCAATTCGGTAAGCCGATCGGCAGCTTCCAGGCGGTCTCGCAGCGGCTTGCTGATGCTTATATCGACATCGAGGGCATCCGGCTGACCCTCTGGCAGGCCGCCTGGCGGCTCGCCGAGGGCCTGCCGAGCGACACGGAGATCGCGACGGCCAAGTTCTGGGCGGCCGAGGCGGGGCACCGGGTCGCGCATACAGCGGTTCACGTTCACGGGGGTGTCGGCATCGACATGGACGGCGACGTGCACCGGTACTTTGTGGCGGCCAAGCACAACGAATTCGCCCTGGGCGGCGCTACTGCTCAGCTGCGTCGCATTGGTGCTGCTCTGGCTTCTTCCTAGATCCTTCTGCATTGGGCTGGCGCCGGGTTGGCAGTGAAGCAGCCAGGGCAGAGAGATGGCTGCTTCACTGTCAGCCCGCCACCACCTGGAAGGGGCCCCGATGATGCTGGACGCCGAGGAGATACGGGAGCTCGAGGCTTCGCGGTTGTGGGCGCTTGTCGAGCCCGATCTTGAGCTGGCTCGGCGTTTGCACGCTGAGGAGTATGAGCTGATCACGCCTACGGGGACGCGGTTGTCGAAGGAGCTGTACCTCGGCATGATCGCCTCGGGTCGGCTGGTGTACCGGGTGTTCGAGCCGATCTCCGGGATCGAAGTGCGCGGTGGGGGTGGCTTTGCGCTGCTGCGGTATCAGGCGCGGATCAGTCTCGAGGAAGGGGATCATCTGGCCGATTTCGTCTGCTGGCACCTCGATAGTTATGAGCTCATCGACGGGCGCTGGCAGGCTGTGTGGTCGCAGGCGACGAAGACCAGCTCGGACTAGCGTCAGAACCGTCTTCGCCCCTGGCGCTAGCGGCGGACGGTGGAGATGCCGCCGTCGACCGGGATGACCGCGCCGGTCAGGTACCGGCCGGCCCGTGAGGCCAGGAAGATGGCCGCGCCCGCCATGTCGTCAGGCTCGCCGATCCGGCCCAGCGGGACGCTGGCCGCGATGGCCGAGCGCGTCTGCGGGTCGTCGAGCGCGAACGCCATCATCTTGCTGTCGAACGGGCCGGGCGCGATGGCATTGACGGTAATCGACTCGGCCGCCAGCGTGCTGGCCAGGTGCCGGGTCAGCATGTGCACGCCGGCCTTGGTGGTGCTGTAGGCGTAACTCTCCATGGTCGGCACGCCGAGGCCGTCGACGGAGCCGATGTTGATCACGCGCGCGGGGTCGGCCGCGCTGGCGGCGGCGCGCAGCAGCGGCAGGCTGAGTACGGTCAGCGAGAACAGCGCCTTGATGTTGACGTTCCAGAGCTTGTCGAACGCGTCCAGCGGGTACTCCTCGAGCGGCGCGCCCCAGGAAGCTCCGGCGTTGTTGACCAGGATGTGCAGCCGGTCCTCACGCTCGCTGACTGCCTGCACGAATGCGTTGACGCCGCCGGCCGCCGCCAGGTCCAGCGGCAGCGAGATGCACTCGCCGAACGCCGACAGCTCGGCCGCCTTGGCGTCGCAGGCCTCGGCCTTGCGGGCCGTGATGTAGACGCGGCAGCCCGCCTGGACCAGGCCGCCGGCGATCATCGCCCCGATGCCGCGCGATCCGCCGGTGACCACCGCGACCTTGCCCGCGACCGAGAACAGGTCGCCGGCCGACTGCGCACTTGTATCGCTACTGCTGCTGGAGACGGCCACGTTCCCTCTCAAAAGGTTGTCGAGTGAACCGCATCATGCCACAGGTCCGGCCCGCCACCAGCCCACGTCAGCCGGGAGCGAGCTGGGCCGACGCCGCAGCCAGGGCGGTGCGCGCGTCGGCGGCGAGGGCGGCGACGAGCTGCGCGGCCGGCAGGTCGCGGGTCAGCTCGTGCGTCTGGCCTGCCCAGAGATTGACCAGGTCCGGGTTGCCCGCCGCACGACCCGCGGCGCGCAGCGGGCTGGTCAGGTGGTGCACCTCTGGGTAAGCGACCGGCGCGTCACGGTTGTGCTCGTCCATGAACCGGTTGCGGATGCCGCGGGCGAGCCGGCCAGTGAAGGCGCGGGTCATCGCGGTCGGTGTGTCCGTCGCGACGGCAGCGCGCTGCACCGGTGCCGTGCCCGCTTCCGGGCAGCGCAGGAACGCGGTCCCGAGCTGCGCTGCGCTGGCGCCCGCGGCGAGGACGGCGGCGACGCCCGCGCCGGTCGTGATCCCGCCGGCGGCGACGAGCGGCAGCGCGACCTGGCTGCGGACGAGCTGGATCAGGGACAGCAGGCCGAGCTCGCTCGATGTGTCGTCAGCCGGGTCGTCGCTGAAGCTGCTCCGGTGCCCGCCGGCTTCGCTGCCCTGGACGACCAGGACGTCGGCTCCCGCCGATGCAGCCACCCGGGCTTCGGCCGGCGCGGTCACAGTGACCCACGCCTCGCTGCCCGCGGCCTGTACGGCCTCGATGACCGCCCGGTCTGGGCAGCCGAACGTGAACGAGGTGACCGGCAGCGGATCGGCCGTCACCTGGGCCACCTTGGCCGGCCACTCGTCGTCGTCGAACCGGGGCTGGCCCAGCTCGGTACCTGCCTGGCTGGCGGTGCTGGCGAGCGTGGCGGCATAGTCGGTCACCGCGCCGTCCGGGGCTGGGCGGCCGGGGACGAACAGGTTCACTCCGAGGGGGGCGCTGGTCAGAGTCCTGGCTTGCGCGATCTGGTCGCGGAGCGCCTCGGCGCTCAGGTAGCCGGCCGCCAGGAAACCCAGGCCGCCGGCGTTGCTGACGGCGGCCGCGAGCCCGGGCGTCGCCGGGCCGCCTGCCAGCGGCGCGAGCACGATCGGGACGGCGAGCTGGTCGAGAATCACCTGGTGGCTCCTTCCCACGCCACCCTAGCCACCCCCGCTTGCCGGGCTGGCCGCGGTGCCCAGCCTGGCCCGCTAGACCCAGATGGTCCGCGTGCTCGTCGTATAGTCCGGCTGCTGCGGTGCGCTGCCGACCCGGGGCCGGGGCGGGCGAGGAGTGCGCGATTATGGGGCGATGACCAGTGGCTCGCAGCACTTGCCGGGTGATCTCCCGGTCTTCCCGCTCGGCGCGAGCGGGATACCGGTCAGCAGGCTGGCGCTCGGCTCGTGGCGGACCTACGAGCGCATAAGCCGGGAACGGGGTCTTGCCGTGATGCTGGCCGCCCGGGAGGCCGGTGTCACGTTCCTGGATGACGCCCGGTATAACGACGAGACGGGCGACGCGCCGATCCCGTCGGGGTACTCCGAGGTCGTCTTCGGTGAGCTGCTGCGGGCGAGCGGCTGGCAGCGCGATGAAGTTGCCGTGTCGAACAAGCTCTGGTGGGAGTTCTGGCCGGCGCAGACTCCGGCGCAGGAACTCGCCGAGTCGCTCGGCCGGATGGGCCTGGACCACATCGACTTGATCTACTCCGAGACGCCACCGGCCGACGTCCGGCTCGAGGACGCGGTCGCGATGATCACGGGCCTGATCGCAGCGGGCGACGCGCGCGCCTGGGGAACGCTCAACTGGCCGCCGTCCTTGCTCGCGCAGGCCTGCTCAATCGCGGCCGGCGCGGGCGTGCCGGGGCCGTGCGCTATCCAGCTGCCCTACAGCCTGGTCACGCGCGATGTGGTGGAAGATCCGGCCATGGCCGCGGTCACGGCTGACCGCGACATCGCGATCGTAGCGTCGTATGCGCTGGCCGGCGGGGTGCTGACCGGCAAGTACGCGCGTGACCCTGGCGCTGGCCGGGCGGCCGGCCAGCTCGATCAGCCGCGGTACGCGGCCGGGGCCGCAGCGGGCCGTGAGCTAGCCGCGCTCGCGGCTGAGTTTGGCCAGGACCCGGCCCAGCTGGCGATGGCGTTCGTGCTGTCGAATCCGTTGGTGACGACGCTGCTGTTTGGCGCGACTACGCCCGAGCAGGTCACCAGCAATGTCGCGGCACCGGCTGTGGCGGCCTCGCTGACCGCCGACGAGCTCGCTCGGCTCCGAGCTATCGGCTGCGCTGGGTAGCCCGCGCGTGGCCAGCCGGTGCCTGCCTTGTCGCGTGCCTGCCTAGTCGCGTGCCTGGCTAGTTCCCGCCCCCAAGGGCGGCGGCCCACTCGGCCAGCTGCTCGGCGACGCGGCGGGTCAGGCCCTCGGCCGGGTCGATGTCGATAAGGAGCGTCGGCACGCCGCGCTGACGGGCCCAGTGGTAATGATCGGGCTGGTGCTCGTCGTCGATCCACGCACAGGGCCGGTCGCCGACGGAGTCGATGACCGCGGGCAGCTTCCGGAAGCGGTAGTCCGGCCCGGTCAGCGGGAACTCGATGACAGGCAACTCGGGCAGCGCGATGACCGGGCAGATCAGGCGGTTGGCCTTGTGCTCCCAGGCGGTCGCCCACACCAGCTCGAACGAGCTGGCCAGGTCTCGCAGCAGCGCGCCGTGGCCTTCCGACAGCAGTACGCGCTCACCTGGGAAGAAGCTGTACTCGCGGAAGCCATCCGGGCACCGCGGAGCCAGCCAGGGGTTCAGCACGCCGTCGACGTCGACCAGCAGGAGCGGCCGCGCGTCTGCGCTGTCGAGAGTCACCGGATCTCCGTTCTCTGCTCGGCTTCGGAGCTCGCGCCATCAGCTTGCCCGGTGCGGCGGATGCGCAGGCCGTCGAACGCGACCGCGCACACGGCGTCGGCCAGCTCGCTCGCTGACGTGGCCCGGCGGCCCGGCTGATACCACTCGACGAGAGAGTTGACCATGCCAAACAGCAGCCGGGCTGTGATCGCGGGGTCGACGTCGGGGCGGATGTCGCCGTCCTGCTCTGCCTCGGCGACAAGGTCGGCGACGATCTGGTCGAACTCGCGGCGGCGGGCCAGCGCCGCGCGCTCGGTGCTGGTGTTGCCGCGGGCACGCAGTAGGAGCGTGACGTAGGGCAGGCGGTCGGCAAGCACCTGCACGCTGCCGCGGACCAGGCGCTCGAGCCGGACGATGGCGTGTTCTTCGCCGGCTTTGACCTCGTCGGCGACGCAGAACAGGGAATCCAGCGCCCGGCCGAGCGCGAGCGCCAGCAAGTCCTCCTTGCTGTCCACGTGGTAGTAGATCGACGACTTGGAGATACCGAGTCTGCGGGACAGGTCTTCCATGCTGGTGCCGTCGTAGCCGCGCTCATTGAAGACCGCCACGGCGACGGCTAGTAGCGATTCCAGGTCGTATCCTGGCCGCCCGCGGCGGGGTGCTGACGGGCCCGCAGTGGCCTGGCCATGCCCCATCCGGACAAGATAACGCACCGAACGACCGGTCTGTAAATCGCGTCGCCCGGAGACTGCTGGCGCGGCCGCGAGCCGGATTTCAACAAAGAGCTGATCGTCGGGATCAGGGCTTGTCTGCGAGCTTTACAGACCCCGAATTCAGTTTGCCATGAGGGGAAGGCCGCCACCGCGTCGGCGCGTGGCGGCCTTCTCGCGCGAGCGGCGGGCCGGAGGGCCGCAGGCCGGCGACCCGCGCGCTAGCCGCGACGTCGCGATCCCGTCCACGGCTCCGCCCGCCTTCTGAGCCGGCCCTACACTCGGAAGTTGCCGAACGAACGGTCAGAAAATGCGGGCGGCCCGATCGAGTGGCCGCTCCGGCACAACGGGCGAGGAGCTGGCAATGGCGCTGCTGCGAAGCTACGTAAGCGGACACTGGGTCACGCCTGAAGGTGACGGGCGACCGGTGCTGGACGCGGTCACCGGCGAGGAAGTCGCCAGGGTCTCCACTGCCGGCATCGACATGGCTGCCGCACTCTCTTACGGCCGGTCTGTCGGCGGAGCCGCGCTGCGTGAGCTGACGTTCCATCAGCGCGCCGGGCTGCTCAAGGCGCTCGGCTCATACCTGCGCGAGCACCGGGACGAGCTGTACGCGCTGTCGGCCAGGACCGGCGCGACGCTGGCCGACTCCAAGTTCGACATCGACGGCGGCATCGGCGTGCTGCTCGGGTATGCCAGCAAGGCGCGGCGCGAGCTGCCAAACGACACCGTCTACTTGGACGGCGCGGTGGAGCCGCTCGCGAAGTCGGGCCAGTTCGCCGGCCAGCACATCATGACGTCTCGGCAAGGCGTCGCCGTGCAGATCAACGCGTTTAACTTCCCGGTCTGGGGTCCGCTGGAGAAGCTCGCGCCCGCGTTCCTGGCTGGCGTGCCCAGCCTCATCAAGCCCGCGAGCCAGACCGCCTACCTGACGGCGCGGCTCGTCGAGCTGATGACTGGCTCCGGCCTGCTGCCGCCGGGCTCGGTACAGCTGATCTGCGGCGGCGCCGGCGACCTGCTCGACCACCTGACGGAGCAGGACCTGGTGTCGTTCACCGGGTCGGCGGCGACCGCCCGGCAGCTGCGGGCACATCCGGCGGTGGTCGCCAGGTCGGTGCGATTCAACGCAGAGGCGGACTCGCTCAACTGCTCGATCCTGGGCCCGGACGCCAGCCCCGGCAGCCCGGAGTTCGACCAGTACGTCACGCAGCTGGTTACGGAGATGACGGTCAAGGCGGGCCAGAAGTGTACGGCGATCCGGCGCGCCTTCGTGCCGGCGGGCCTGGCCGACGCGGTCGCCGAGGCCGTGGCCGAGCGCCTCGCCTCCGTCGTCGTGGGCAGCCCCGCCGAGCCAGGCGTGCGGATGGGCGCACTGGCGAGCCTCGAGCAGCGCGAGGAAGTCCGCCGCAGCGTCAAGGGCCTGCTCGGAGCGGCCCGGCTCGTCTTCGGCGATCCCGAGCACGTAGAGGTCGCCGGGGCGGATGCCGAACGGGGGGCGTTCATCTCGCCACTCCTGCTGCGGTGCGACGACTCGGGCCGCGCCGAGCCGCACCAGATCGAGGCTTTTGGCCCGGTGGCAACGATCATGGGCTACGCCAGCGCCGGCGAGGTCATCGACCTGGCCGCGCGCGGGCTGGGCAGTCTGGTCGGCTCGGTCGTCACCGCCGACGCGGAGTTCGCTCGCGACGTTGTCCTCGGCGCGGCACCGTGGCACGGCAGGCTACTGGTCCTGGACCGCGACGACGCCGCCGAATCGACCGGGCATGGCTCGCCGCTACCGTCGCTGGTTCACGGCGGGCCCGGCCGGGCTGGCGGTGGCGAGGAAATGGGCGGCATCCGCGGTGTCCTTCACTACATGCAGCGCACGGCGGTGCAGGCGAGCCCCCGCGTGCTGACCGCGGTCACGGGCACCTGGATACCGGGCGCGGCGCGCGGCACGAGCGGTGGTCACCCGTTCCGCAAGTCGCTCGCCGACCTGCGGCCCGGCGACACGGTGGTCGCAGGCCCGCGCCGCGTGACCCTGGCGGACATCGAGCACTTCGCGGAGTTCACTGGCGACACGTTCTACGCGCACATGGACGAGGAGGCGGCCCGGGCCAACCCGTTCTTCGACGGCCGGGTCGCACACGGCTACCTCGTGCTGTCCTTCGCGGCCGGACTCTTCGTGCAGCCCGACCCTGGCCCGGTGCTCGCGAATTACGGAGTGGAGAACCTGCGGTTCCTCACGCCCGTGTACCCGGGCGACGAGCTGACGGTGACGCTGACCTGCAAGCAGATCACGCCGCGCGAGGACGCCGGCCACGGCGAAGTGCGCTGGGACACCGATGTGACTAACCAGCACGGCGCATCGGTCGCCAAATACGACGTCCTGACCATGGTCGCCAAGCAGTGGCCGCCGGCCTGAGCGAGCCGTGAGACTGGCGGAGCGAGGCTGGCCTCGCAGCTGAGCCTGGGCCAGCGGCTGGTGTCGGCCTGCCTCAGCGTGTTACCAGTCGCGCGGGCCGCGGCCGCTGCCGTAGCCGGTCGTGCCGGTGCCGTTGCCGGTCGAGCCGGCGCCGCGGCGCCGTCGCCAGCGGATGGGCACAGTGCCCCAGCGGATCGGCCCGTGGGCCTGCCGCCGGACGATGAGGCCGACGACAACAAGTCCCAGCAGCACGACGATGAACGGCCCGAGAGTCGGTATGAGCCAGAGAAAGCGGATCAGCCGAAATATCTCGTGCCAGATAAACAGGTGGATGATAAGCGACCCGATGCCGCCGCCGCCGAGGGCAAGTCCGTGGTTCGTGAGCACATCTCACGTTGCCACCGATGGCGGAGTGCTCGGCACCCTGGCGTCGCATCGAGGCGCAAATCCTGGGCAGATTCGCGGCGCCTCTTCAGGGTGCGCTCATCCAGGCTTCACGATTACCGCACGTTAGTCGCCATTTATCCACTTTGTACTTGCCGGTTGTCCGGGCTCGGCGGCTCGCCGCTGGGCGTGCGGATCTGACGCAGTGGTCATGCGAGCTATAATTACTGACCGAATGATCGGTTAATAAGGAGCGCCCGGATGACCGGAGCCACGAGGCAGGCCGAGCCCGCTGCGGCGGGCGCTGACGTCAGCGACTTTGAGCGACAATTCGAGGAGACCATCGCGCGCGACCGGCGGATCGAGCCGCGGGACTGGATGCCAGACGCCTACCGCAAGACGATGATCCGGCAGATCGCCCAGCACGCCCATTCGGAGATCATCGGGATGCAGCCTGAGGGCAACTGGGTGACCCGGGCGCCGTCGCTGCGGCGCAAGGCCATCCTGCTGGCGAAGGTGCAGGACGAGGCGGGACACGGCCTGTACCTCTACTCGGCGGCCGAGACGCTCGGCGCCGACCGGGCTGACCTGACCAGCCGCCTGATCACCGGTCAGCAGAAGTACTCGTCGATCTTCAACTACCCGACGCTGACGTTCGCCGACGTCGGCGTGATCGGCTGGCTAGTGGACGGCGCGGCGATCTGCAACCAGGTGCCCTTGTGCCGGTCCTCCTACGGGCCGTACGCGCGGGCGATGATCCGGATCTGCAAGGAAGAGTCGTTCCACCAGCGGCAGGGCTACGAGCTCCTGCTGACGATGATGCGCGGTACAACGGCGCAGCAGGAGATGGTGCAGGACGCCACGAACCGGTGGTGGTGGCCGTCGCTCATGATGTTCGGTCCGCCGGACGCCGAGTCGCCGAACACCGAGCAGTCGATGCGCTGGCGCGTGAAGCGGCACACCAACGACGACCTGCGCCAGCGATTCGTCGACATGAGCGTGCCGCAGGCGGAGGCGCTGGGCGTGACCCTGCCCGACCCGCAGTTGCGCTGGAACGCTGAGCGGGAGCATTACGACTTCGGGCAGCCCGACTGGGCCGAGTTCAAGCGCGTCATCTCCGGCAACGGGCCGTGCAACGCGCAGCGGATCGCGAACCGCCGGGCTGCGCACGAGGGCGGCGCGTGGGTCCGGGATGCGGCCGCCGCGCACGCTGCCAAGCAGGCCGCGCGTGCGGCCAGGAAGGAGTCAGCGGCATGACCGAGGAGGCAAGGGCCGCACAGCCGCGGTCGAACTGGCCGCTGTACGAGGTGTTCTTGCGCAGCAAGCGGGGACTCAACCACGTCCACGTCGGTTCGCTGCATGCGGCCGACGCCACCATGGCGTTGCATCATGCGCGCGACCTCTACACCCGCCGGAACGAAGGCGTCAGCATCTGGGTGGTCAGGGCCGCCGACATCACCGCCTCCAGCCCGGACGAGAAGGACCCGTTCTTCGCGCCCAGCGGCGACAAGGTGTACCGGCACCCCACGTTCTACGAGATCCCCGACTCCGTACCCCACATCTGAGCGGCCTGTCATGGGATTCGATACCGCCTACGAGGCGATCAGCGAGGACACCGACTCCGGCCATCGGTGGGCGTTCGGCACTGGCTTCACCGACCCGCTGGCCGGCGTCGACACCACGGTGCCGTCTGGCGTCGACGGCGCCGACCTGGCCGCGTACTGCCTCATGCTCGGGGACGACGCGCTGATCATGTCGCACCGCCTCCAGCAGTGGCTGGCCCGCGCGCCGGAGCTAGAAGAAGACACTGCGCTGGCGAATATCGCGCTGGACCTGCTCGGCCAGGCACGGCTACTGCTGACCAGGGCCGGCTCGGCTGACGGGTCGCAACGGACCGAAGATGACTATGCGTTCGGCCGGGGCGAGCGCGACTTCCGCAGCGTGCGACTCGCCGAGGTGATCGACGCGGACTTTGCTGGGCTGGTGGTGCGTTTGCTGGCCTTCAGTACCTGGCGGCTGGCGCTGCTGACGAGGCTGCGGTCATCGGCTGACCCGGTCCTAGCGGCGGTCGCGGCGCAGGGCGTCAAGGAGCTCACCTATCACCGTGACTACGCCGCCCAGTGGGTGATCAGGCTGGGCGACGGCACGGACTTCTCGCGTGAGCGGGTGCAGGCAGGCCTGGCCGCTGTCGCCCCCCTGGCGCCCGAGCTCTTCGAGCTGTCCGCGGCAGAGCGGCGGCTGGCCGCTGCCGGAGTGGCAGTCGATCCGGCGGACCTGCGGGACGAGTTCGAGGCCGTCGTCGGGCAGGTGCTCGCCGAGGCTGAGCTGGACTGGCCCGAGGCGGCCGGGCTCGCGGGCGTGGCCGGACAGGCTGGCCGCGCTGGCGTGCACACCGAGGCGATGGGCTTCCTGCTGGCCGAGTTGCAGAGCGTGGCGCGGGCCATGCCGGGGGCGACGTGGTGAGCGCGACAGCGGGGGACCGGGCGCACCGCAGCTCCGTATGCGGCGCGGACGCGGTGCGCGCCCTGGCCCGAGCGCGGCAGATAGCCGAGTCGGTCCCCGATCCAGAGCTGCCCATGCTGACACTCGCCGACCTCGGGATTCTGCGCGACGTCAGCGTGGACGGCGACCGCGTGACCGTCTCGCTCACGCCGACGTACTCCGGCTGCCCGGCCATGCACGAGATGCGCCGCGACGTGGCTGGCCGGCTGGCGGCGGCCGGATTCGACAGCGTCGATGTGCGCACGGTCCTGAGCCCGCCGTGGTCGACGGATCTGATTAGCGCGGCAGGCCGCCGCAAGCTGGCCGAGGCTGGCATCGCCCCACCTCGTTCCGTCCCTGATGCGCCCGCCGGTCCGGTGCCGCTGACGCTCTTCGCCCCCGGCCCGGCCATCGCCTGTCCTGTATGCGGGTCGCCGGATACGCAGCTCACGGCCGCGTTCAGCGGGACGGCGTGCAAGGACCTGTACCGGTGCCGCGCGTGCGCGGAGCCGTTCGAGCACATCAAGGAGATCTGACCGTGACCGCGATCGCTGAGGACGCCACCAGAGTCGGGCGGCGGCAGTTCCATGAGCTGACGGTTGCGCGGATCGACAGGCTCTGTGCTGACGCCGTTGCCGTCACCTTCGACGTACCGCCCGAGCTGGCCGAGGAGTACCGGTTCCGGCCCGGTCAGTCGCTGACGCTCCGGCGCGTGGTCGAGGGGATGGACGAACGCCGGTCGTACTCGATCTGCGCGCCGGCCAGCCAGCCGCCGCGGATCGGCGTGCGCGAGGTACCCGGCGGCGCGCTGTC
Source organism: Streptosporangiaceae bacterium (assembly GCA_036496945.1). Taxonomy (GTDB): domain Bacteria; phylum Actinomycetota; class Actinomycetes; order Streptosporangiales; family Streptosporangiaceae; genus JAJYUU01. Next base: position 24,717 of record DASXKI010000420.1, read on the forward strand.
CGGCTGGCTGGTGCACGAAGTGCGGCCCGGTGATCGGATCGAGGTGCAGCCGCCGTCGGGCAGCTTCACGCCGGATCTCAGCTCACCGGGGCGGCACGTCCTGATCGCCGCCGGGTCTGGGATCACCCCGGTGCTGTCCATCGCGGCGTCCGCCCTGGCCGATGCGACGTCGGAGGCGACCCTGCTGTACGGGAACCGGCGGGCTGAGTCGGTCATGTTTGCCGATGAGATCGCCGACCTGAAAGACAGCCATCCGGCGCAGTTCCAGCTGGCCCACGTGCTGTCGCGCGAGGCGCAGGAAGTCGAGCTGTTTAGCGGACGGCTCGATGCCGGACGGCTGCGGCGGCTGCTGCCGGCGCTGTGCGACGTGGCGGAGGTCGACCACTGGTGGCTATGCGGGCCGTACGGCATGGTGACCGACGCGATGGCGGTGCTGGCCGAGCTCGGCGTCCCGGCGCCACGGGTGCACCGGGAGCTGTTCTACGTCGAGGACATTCCGCCCGAGCCTGAGCAGCACGCGGAGCAGCCGCTGACCGGCGGCTGCGAGGTCACGGTCATCCTCGACGGGCGGCAGACCATCACGACGATCCCGGCCGACACACCGGTGCTCGACGGAGCTCAGCTTGCTCGGCCCGACCTGCCGTTCGCGTGCAAGGGCGGCGTCTGCGGTACCTGCCGTGCCAGGGTCGTGTCCGGCGAGGTGCGGATGCGTCGGAACTTTGCCCTGGAGCAGTCCGAAGTCGAGGCCGGCTTCGTGCTGACCTGCCAGTCCCTTCCGGTTAGCGGGCAAGTAACCGTCGACTACGACGCCTAGACGATCGTCAGGCGGAACGTCTGACGCACGGCAGCGCCAACACCGTTGCGCGCGGTCACGGTGATCACGTACGTCTTGCCGCGGTCGGCGCGCGGGGGTCTGCCAGCGAGCACCGCAGTGCCGCCGGGACCAGCCTTGAACGTGACCCCGCTCGGCAAGGCGCCGCGCTCGGACAGCGTCGCGGCTGGGAACCCGGTGGTGCGGAACGTGAAGGTATGCGGGCGCGTGCGAGCCGATGAGGCCGTAT